>DCWO01000145.1 GCA_002328865.1 Dehalococcoidia bacterium UBA2160
CAGCGTTAGATGATAGACTCCCTGCATGGGAGTAGCGACACCGATCCACTTGACCGACGACGAACGGAACACCTTGGAGATCTGGGTGCGCAGGACCACCACGGAGCAGCGCATGGTGCAACGGGCCCGCATCGTGATGGAAGCAGCGGCGGGAAAGACGACGAAGGAGATCGCCGCCTCGTTGCATGTGCGCCCCGCTACCGTGAGCAGGTGGCGTACCCGATTTGCCAAACACGGTGTGGCAGGATTGGCCGACGCCCCACGCTCTGGCAAGCCCCCCAAATACGACGAGACCACCGAGCGGCGGATATTGGCCCAATTGGACCAGCCGCCGCCGGATGGGTATACGACGTGGACAGGCGGACTGGTGGCAAAGGCGTTGGGAGACGTCCCGGCGCTCCATGTGTGGCGGGTCTTGCAGAAGCACGGGATTCACTTGCAGAGACGGCGCAGCTGGTGCGTGAGCACCGACCCCCAGTTCACGCAGAAGGCCGCTGACATCGTGGGGCTGTACCTGGACCCTCCAGAGAATGCCGTGGTGATCAGCGTCGATGAGAAGCCCGCCATACAGGCCCTGGAGCGCGCGCAGGGGTGGCTGCGCCTCTCCAACGGACAAGCGGTGCGCGGACGTAACCATGAGTACAAGCGCCACGGGACCACCACGCTCTTTGCCGCCTTGGAAGTCCATACCGGGACGGTAGCGGTGGGCCACTACCGTCGTCGCCGCCGCCGGGAGTTCCTGGACTTCATGAACCGGGTGGTAGCCCAGCATCCCGAAACGGAACTGCATGTGATCCTCGACAACCTGAGCACTCATAAGCCCAAGCATGACCGGTGGCTGGCCCGCCACCCCTTGGTCTATCTGCATTACACGCCAACCCATGCCTCCTGGTTGAATCAAGTGGAGGTGTGGTTCAGCATTCTGACCCAAGCCGTCCTGCGCGGCCTGAGCGCCACTGACCCCCGTCAAGTTCGCCAAGCCATTGACCGCTTCACCGATGCGCGCAATGAGCATCCGACGCCCTTTGAATGGACCAAGACTGTAGTGCATCCTGGTGGCCTCAAACAACGTTACGCTGATTTAAGATAGTAGATACTAGGTCGATCAAGCAGCGACTGTCCTGCCTGATCGGGCAGGATGTCGATCTGATCTCGCCAGCTCCGGACCCGTGCCGGAGATTAACGCAAATCTCTGTCCACGCCAGCCTGAGAGTTGACGGCACGACGTATTTTTCGTTAGCTTGGCGATGCTGAAACAAGCAACTCAGATGTTACCCGTCGAGCGTTCGCGCTCGATGTCTCGGCGCGTCAGAAGGTCGAATTGTGCCTCTCTTCGTATCCGGGATTGGAAGGAGACTCGATGGCCAAGCTTCAAACACTGGTGGTTGACGGCTCCCAGTCGGCGCTGGCCACAGTGTTGACAGTGCTGGAGTTCACGGTCCGGTGCGAAGTCGTGGGGGAAGCGTCGAACGGTGAAGAAGCGCTGGAGATGGCGCGCTCATTGCGCCCTGAATTTGTACTCATGGACTGGCATCTGCCGGTGATGAATGGGTTGGACACACTGCGCGCCTTGCGAAGTGAGATGCCCGAAACGGCCGTGGTGCTGATGAGCATGTCGCCAGAGCCTGGGGATCGCGACGAAGCGATCAGCCAGGGGGCGCACGCCTTTCTGGACAAGGGTGACAGATTCCACCGCGAACTGCTCCGCGTGGTCGCCGGGCTCTCGCCGATATAGACCGGCGCTCCCGAAAATGCGGGGACAATCCTATGGGAGTCCTGGCTACTTGTGGGACCGTGTTCCCTCAACACGTACTGGACAAGCTCAAACAGGTCATACCCTACTGCTGCGCCGTGCATGAGTTCGCGTAAATGCTACCGTAATTCGCAACGCTTTCCTCCCCCGAACCGCTCGACGACTTCACCGCGGGCGTCCTGACCTTCGAATAAGGAGCCCCGGTGAACGAGTCCGATGCACCCATGACGGCACATGGGACGCGAGGGACATCGAAGGCACGCAAGAACCTCCGAGCGGCACAACTTATGCATCGAGGACCCATCAAATGACCGCTCGGAACCAGTTGGTGGAACTTTCTCGCAGCGCCGTTCGTCTGAATATGTGAACGGACGCACGTTGCACTCGACAGGAGCGCCTCTGTGAGAAACATCACCCGCATCGTCTTCAGCATGGGCATGGTGGCCGTGCTTGCACTGGCGACCGCATGCAACGCCCAGCCCGCCGCTCAGCCGCGGGCCACGATTGCTCCGGACGATGCCCAGACGTCGAAGACATCTGCGGCATCCAATGGAGAGTCTGAGGCCAAGCCAGCCTCGATCGTCGTCTGCGAGTCGACGGAAATGCTGGTGCTCGAAAACCCGATGCTGGTCGCCAGAGGCATCGACCCGATGCCCAGCGGCTTCGACGCCGTCAACAACTCCACCTGCACTTTTGGGAAGGCGATAAGCTCCGTCTCTCTGGAGCTGCGGATGGACGACGAGTCGGCGTTTTCTCAAGAGATCGCCTTCAACCCTCCATCGACCATCGTCAACTTCCCGTTGAATCGTGCGGACCTGGACCCGATTCCGGCATCGCTGCCAGTCGGTGGTTACGCTCGGGTCATCACTATCACCGACGTCGATGGCGACATCGAACAGGTTTTATCCGCCACGGATTCCGTGTGATTGCTCGATCCGGCGAGCGCGGACATCGCCCGAGCTCGTAAAGGGCTGATCGCCGCTCGTCAACACCTGGCAGGCGGGCACAACCTCCCGTACGCGGCGCCGATTCTAGCTGCCTTTGAGTCGTTCGAATGGAACGACGCCAGTCTAGGCTGCCCTGAGCCCGGCATGATGTACGATCAGGCAGTTGCACCTGGTTTCATGATGGCGTTCGTTCACAAGAGCCAAACCTACGAATATCACACCAACCTGGACGGCTCGCTGGTCGTGGCTTGCAGCTTCGGCCCTCCACAGACGACGCCACCGTCGCCACCGGGCGTGTTCTTCATCCGCCAGGACGAGTCCATCGCCCCACGGGAGACGATGGCCGCCCTGCTCGTCGGACGCCTGGTGGCTGCCGACGGATGCATGCGCGTGATCGCCGACGACGGCAGCACCAGTTACCTGCCCGTCTGGCCGCCGCGATTCGAGATGAGGATCGAAGCTGGTTCCGTCGATCTGACCGACTCCGCGGGAAACGTCGTGGCCCAGGTCGGCGACACGATTCGCATCGACGGCGGAGAGATAGGCGCAACGGAGTCCCTTGACGCGAACCTCCAACGCAAGCTGACCGAGACTCACTGCCAGGGTCCTTACTGGGTCGTCGGAGAACAAGTTGACCGTGCTGATGCCGTTGCTTTGACCCAACAAGAAATCGACGGCAACGCTGGCAAGCCCGTTCCTCCTGGCTCGACGGGACTGATCACGGAGACCGACGCGGTGCGCATGGACGCACAGTCCTACGCCGACGACATGGGCGTAGATATCGAAGAAGCCATGCGTCGATTGGCCCTCCAAGATCCGATCGGACAGCTAAACGCAACGCTTGCCGCTCAAGAATCCGACACCTTTGCCGGTCTGTGGGTCGAGCACGACCCCGACTACAAAGTTGTCGTGCTGTTCACTCGAAACGGCGAAGAGACGATCCGACCCTACATCCAGGACACCCCCATAGCGGACATAGTTGAGGTACGGGGGGCGGATGCCACGTTGTTGGAACTGTCGGCCGCTCAATCCGAGGCGTCAGGAATCCTGGAGGCGATGGGCGTCGCGGCGAATTCAGCCGTCGATGTTCAGCGGAACCGAGTCGAGATCTGGACGACCGATGCCGCCTCCTTGAATCGCACATTGGCAGACGCCGGCTGGATCCTTCCCAAGCACGTCGAGGTCACTGCCGTCGACGCGCTGGCAGTTCCCGCGATAGGTCCGGAGCCCGAACCCCCCGTCAAGCTTGTTGTGCCGACCGCGAGACCTCTTGTCGGGTCGCTGGACAACGAATGTCAGCAATACCACAACATGTTGATCGAGGCGAACGGCCAGACTGCTGAAGCGGTCGTCACATACCACCGATGCGGACCGATGTACGTCGATTCGACAGGCAGATCGCCGTCCGCCACTCCGGCGATTACCGTGCCAAGCGACGACTCACTCACAATCCGTCTGAGGTCCGCCAACGCTCCGACGTTCGTTGAGGTGCGCTCGTATGCAGGAACAGGCAAATACGGCTCGTTCGGACGATGGCCGGAGGATCTGCCGGGCGGCGACGCGCCGCTGGACATCCGCCAGCCCGAGCCATCCTCCGAGTTCGAATACGACCCGCCGGTGTCCGCCGGCGACTACTCGCTCGTCATCTGGGCGACCTGGACAGGCGCGTCCGCAGACGTGTTCTACGCAACCAGCGTCCGCGTGGAGTAGGCGGGCGGCTTGGGCGTAAACGCCCACAGCACCGGTGGCCTCGACCAATCTTCGCCATTCTGAGCCCGCAGGCGAAGAATCTCGTCGATTGACACACTCAGTTACCTGCGGTGGCCCAGACACTTCTCCCGATTGCTATCGGGATCAACATGGCGAGACGCCGTGAGCACAATATACTAAGTTTACGAAATTCAGGTCGAGCCCGCCGCCGTTAGTAGTCCACGCAGGACAGCTTCGAAAAGCCCCACACGTCGTTCAGATGGCTGGTGCCGTACCGACCGTGCGGTGGTTGCTGCTCCCCGAACCACGACGCTGCGGGCCCGCCCGCGCCGATGACCCGCTCGACTGGCGGGAACGGGCCCGGAGCGCTGCCGTCGCCGGTGCTGACGACCGCCACGACCTCGGAGGCGTCAACCAGCAGCGGAGGAGCGGCGCCGTCCTCGTCGTCCTCTTCTTCGGTGATCAGCACCGTCTTGATGCCGGCTTGCTCGACCGCCTGGACCACAGCGATAGTGTCCAAGAAGCGCTGACCTCGTAGTGTCGGCGTCACGATAGCGCCGTCCGCGCCAATCACGGAAGCCATGACCGCCGCGCGGTTCGCCATCAGCTCTTTCTGGCGTTGCTCCTCCCACATCGTCCGGACCATGATGCAGCCAAGGAAGTTGAAGTCCTTCCCGTGCCTGCGAGCCATATGCAGCACGATTGTGTTGGTCAGCGGCCAGGTCAGCCATCGTCCGAAGTTGCCGCAGGCCGCGCCGTCCAACACTTCGGTCGGATGCAGAAACCACGGTTGCGTGAGCCGCGTCACTCCGTAGACGGCCGTGCCCATCGTGGAATCGGGGTTCAGCGAGATCGCCTCCGGCGACACGAGGCTGTGAATGTACACGATCCCAGGCAATCCTTCTTTGGGAGTCATGTCCAGGTCCTCGACATCGGTCGGCTCACGGTCAAGAGTCGTCGCCGCCAGCCGGTCCGAGACCGACAGCATCGCCTCCTGGACGGCGCGGTTGGCCCCATCCGGGTCGAGATCGGCCATTGGCTGGACCTGCACGCATACGTTGCTGAGTTCAGCGTACGGACTGATCGCGCCGTCACCCGACATCTCGATGAAGTCGCCGTATGCCGTGTCTGGGCGGTGCGATGAGAGGAGACCGTAGCGCCGGCTGTCGGTTCCCGGCGCGCAGGTGACGACGCACACGCCGCCCAATCTATTGGTCCGGCCCTCGCCCACGGTGGCGACAGTCCGGCCCAGGATGCCTGGATACGCGACGGCGTCGCCGCCGACCTTCACCCGTGGCTCGACGATGTCGCTGACGTCCACGATGCGGGTCGATTCGCCAGGCATCGCTATCGAAATGTCGGCGTTCTCGACCAGAGGGTTGGCCAGGATCGGCCGCAACAGATCGTCTTTGTCGATGGTCAACACCCCGTCGTTCCAGCTCGTATGCGAGCCGAACCCGACGGCCTTGGTCTGGTAGTTTGCGAGCTCAAGACGCATGGACTGCCTCCTGTGACGGAGCGTCGGACGCTTGAAACAGAGTCGGGGTCTCGACCTTGGTTTGGATCGCGCGAAGGGCCGCGCGTACGATCCCCATCATCAGTTCCATATCAGCTTCAGGCGGCAGGTTCGGGTCGCCGCACGGATGCTGCACCTTCACTCCACGCACCACGCGAGGCGCGTTGGCCGATATGCCTATGGCAGGCAATGCGCCGATCATCGCAGTCGGGATTCCGGCCTTCTCGAGTTCTTTCGTTATCGTTGCGCCGCAACGATGGCAGCTCCCTCAACCGGACACCTGTATTACAGCGTCCACCCCCTCTTCGAGAAACTCCTTGACGATGCGTTGCCCGATCTCGACGGACAAACCGATGGCAGTCTGGTTGCCAACGGTGGAGAAGTAGTGCGGATAAACGCCCCCGATCACACCTTCCGATTCGAGCCTGCGCAGCGCTGGTAACGGCAGTGCGTAGTTGGGATTCTGAAGATTGAGTATCCGAGTGTTGAAGCCGCCGTGGACCGACTCCCAGCCCTCGACGTCTAAGGCTTCGACATCCGCGACCGAGTACCGGCCCGCGTACAGCGCCCTCGCGCCGGGGATGTTGTCCGGGTTGCCCTTGGGCACGACGCCGGTGCTCACGACGATCCCGATAGTCGCGCCGGTAAGGTCCTCGATCGGCGCGGCGGGCGCAATCGTCTCGTACTGCTGAATCTGAATCTCTGACGTCCACGGCTCGTCGTTCACCCGTGCCAGCAGCATGTCGAGCGCTCGTTCGTAGCCGACTCGCTCCTTAAATACGAGCGTCCTGACGCCGTGGGGGATGTAGCCTTCGTCCTCGGCGGAACCCAATTCCGCGCCGCTGGCCAGCTTCAAGCCGAGGTTGGCCATCCGCGTGAGAACGTCCATCATCTGCGATGCGTCGTTGCCGCTAGGCACTGCCAGCAGCTCCCGTCGATGGGTGATGATCGCGGCGTTGTCCGGGTACATGCCCGTCACAGCGGGGATGTCCTTCGACTTGGCCACCCGACACATCAGCGCGCACCCGAGCCCGTACCGTCCCGAATCGAACGCCGGCCCCGCGATCACGAGGTCCGGCGAGTACTTTTCGAGCGCTGCCGCCATGTCCGGCGCCGCGTCGTCCTCACGCTCGGCGACGTAGTCGTCGCCGCAGATCACCGTCGCGACCACCGTCCCCCGATCGCCGAGCGCCTGCTGCAACGCCCGCCCCGGTCCGACCGGACCCTCGACAGTCTGCACTGGAACGTCGGAATGCTCCTCACCGCCGATGCCGCCAAAGAACTGATTAACGTAGTGCAACACCCGCACCGTCATGGCACGACCTCCTGTATCAGTGTGCTCGCAGCGTCATTATCCGCCGAGCGCCAAACTAGCGCAAGAGGCGACGCAAGAACGTGAAGCAGTGCCGATCAGCGGGCGCGAAACGTTGAGGGACGACACACAAGGGTCGCGGAGGAGTTGCAACGAAACGGGATCCTAGTTCGTGGAATCAGGAATACATGGGATTGGCTGTGTGTTTACGACGCACCGCCAACCGTAGGGGAGCCCCGATATGATCGGGGAAACCCTCCCGGTTCGTTGCGTGATGAGGCGGGCATCAATTGGCAAATCAGGGCTCGGGAAGCGGCAGAACCGACGCGTCTGACTCGAAACGGGCCCTGGATTGACGAACCCGGGTGGCGGTCCACGCAGCGGGAGGGTTGGAAACCCTCCCCTACGAATCTATGGCTCGCAGCCACAAACGGAAACGAATCCGGTTGCGAGCATGTGAGCCAGACTGCGGTTCGTCTTGCAACGAGAGCGTGTCTACGCCGGAGCGGACGCCCCCGTGCGGACCTCTTGGACGGCTTCGATGATCGGCTCGATCTCGAGCATCATCTCGACCAAGCCGACCTCTGACTCGTACAGGTCGGGGTCGACCTGCGATTTGATCTCATCTTCGGTGACGTGGTAGACGGTGAGGCCCAGCGGTTCGCCTGCCAGGGGTCCCGCCCACGTCGGGTCGCCCTCGGTGACCGTCATCGCGAACAGCTTGCTGCTGTCCGGCGTCGGCGTTCCCAGCAGGACGACTACGTCGCTGGCGTCGTGCCTCTCGGCGGTTCGCTTGATGAGTTCTTGACCTTCCAGGTCAAGTGCGCCCGCGGCCGTTCAAACAAAGCACGAGGTGAACTCGAGCACCACCTCGGCGCCGGCGCTCTTTGCGCACTCGACGATTGCGCCGCCCTGGACGCCGTCACGTTCGCCCAACGCGATAACCTTCTTGCCTTTCAGATCCATCAATCAACCTCCAGGTTCGGAGAATTCAAGCTACCCAAGGATACCACGCGAATCAAGGTTCAAACGCTTGGGTTCTTTTCAAGGATGAACGAGAAGCCGTCGGACATCTGCGTCATCCGGCCGAGGAACAGGCTCCCCTTCGCCACGAACATCGCGCGCTGCATCTCGCCTGCCGTGATCTTGTCGACGGCATGGCCCAGGAACGGGACCGCGGATGCTATGTGCCCCTGCGTCGACGAGAAGCCAGGCATTCCGTGCTGTTGAGCGAATGCTGGCAGCTCGTCCCGCGCGATCTGGTGGTCCTGCACAGCCAGCGCCGCGATCAGCTTGTAGTTGCGTTCCGTCACGTCGCCGATGCCGGCCGGCTCCGTTATCTCCGGGTTCTGGAGCTCGATGGCGTACTTGTCGATCTCCTCAAACTTGAGGCCCACCTTGGCCAGCGGCTCCGTGATCAGAGTCCGAGAGATGGCCCGAATCGACGACCCGGCGCCGATGTAGTGACCGCCCACTGAGTCGAGCCGAATCACCGGGCTGACGCCGTCGTCTCGCTCGATGATGACCGCGATAGCCGCCAGCACGTCCTCGATGATGGGTTCGTCATGGCTGAGATGGCCCATGTAATTCATGCCCAGCTTGGCCAGCGAGCAGCCGCCGATCACCGCTACTCGCTTGTACAAGCCCGAGGCAACCATCGTGCTCGCCATGACCAGCGCGTGGACCGGCGCGGCGCAGAACGCCTTGACGTCGGAGCCGGTGGAGTTTTCGAGGCCGCACATCTCGCCGACGGCCTTGGCCATGTTGCCGCCGCCGCGCTGATATGCGTCGCCAACCGCCTCCTCGCCCGTGTTGAGAACGTAGTCGATCGATCCGGCGTCAATGGACTCGCCAAGCGCCGTCCGGACGGCCATCACGGCCGCCGCCTTGCACGCCAGGTTCTCCAGCAGAATCTCGGCCGACAGCGAGGCGTTCTCCTCATGGGCGCGGCGCACGCATCCGACAACCGTCCCGTCTCGCATATGGAGCGGCATCGCTACGCCGCTCCATATGTCTTCGGCAATGGCCGAATTGGGTTGGCCTTCGCCCAGCTTTTCGAGGTCGGAGTCTTCGATCAACGGGTGATCTTTGAGGGCTTGCCTGTTCGCTCCGATGAAAGCCTCGTCCAGCGAAACCAGGTCGGCCACGTCGACGATCTTCAGCAAACAGAGGAATTCCTCTTCCGGCATGATCTCGCCTCGCGGTTGGCTGCGATCCCAGGCGCCGTTGTGTTGGCCCCAAGGACGCTCGATCCCCAGAAGCTCGTCTGGGTACAACCCACCCAGGTAGGCGCGGTTCGGTGCGTAGCTGACCGCGTCGCTGAACGGGCGAAGGTGCGATTGGATGTCGCCCAACAGGTCCGGCTTCCTGGCGATGTCCTCCGCAACCTTGACTCCGTGCCGGACCAGGCCGGGGGTGTGAGCCAGGAAGTATTTGACCTCCCGGATAACCGGTGTCGCGATTGTCGTCGTAGCGCTCATCGTAGTCCTTCCGAGTCCATCGATCAGTGTGCGTGGCTGACAGTGTAGATTCGCGCCCACGCACTGTCAACGCTTGGCGTCACGCACGATTCCGCTCGATGCGACGTGCTATGATTGGCCTCGATTCACTCACCCGACTTCAAGGAGCGTCTCGCCATGAATGACCCACTGAAGGTGGTCCACTACGTCAACCAGTTCTTTGGCGGAATCGGGGGCGAAGAACAAGCCAACGAGCCTGTTCAGGTTCGGGACGGTCCGGTCGGCCCGGGTCAACCGCTGCAGCGATCGCTGGGTGAAGACGCCACTGTCGTCGCGACGATCATCTGCGGCGACAACTACGCCGCTGAGAGCTCCGACGAAGCGTCTGCCGCCATACGCGCCGCTCTTTCCGAGCAGAAGCCAGATGTCGTGATCGCGGGGCCAGCCTTCGACGCCGGACGATACGGACTGGCGTGCGGCATGGTCTGCAAAGTTGCCGCGGACATGGGCATCCCGTCCGTCACTGCCATGCATCCCGAGAACCCAGGCGTCCTCACCTACCGTCGAGATGTCGTGATACTGCCCACCGGCGCCAGCGGAGCGGACATGCAGCGAGACGCGTCTGCCCTGGCATCGATGGCGCTGAAGCTGGCCAGAGGAGAATCGCTGAGATCGCCCGCCGAGGAGGGCTACATCCCCCACGGCATCCGGGTGCTGTCGACACGCGATCAGCCCGGATATGTGCGTGCGCTGGACATGCTGACGGCCAAGCTTCGATCCGAGCCGTTCGTATCCGAGGTGCCGTACCACAAGCCTGAATCGGTCGAACCAGCGCCACCGGTCGCCGACCTCACCAACGCGAAGTTCGGCCTCATCTCGACGGGCGGGTTGATCCCCAAAGGGAACCCGGACCGTCAGACGTCCGGCAATCCCGATCGCTACTACACCTACTCGGTGGAAGGAATGGAATCGCTGACAGGCGACGACTGGGAGGCGTTTCACGGCGGGTACTACAACCAGATCGCCAGCGACAACCCCAACTACATCCTCCCGCTGAGTTTCATGCGACAGTTCGAGGCAGACGGCGTCGTTGGCAGCGTTCACTCGGACCTGTTCACGATGCCCGGCGTAGGCACCCCCGTCGAGAAATCCCGTCGTATGGGCGAGATCATGGCTCAGGAGATCAAGGACGCGGGCATCGACGCCTGTATCTTGGTGGCGACTTGAGGGACCTGCAATCGTTGCGGCGCAACGATCGCAAAGGAAATCGAACGGCTCGGGATCCCGGTGGCGATGATCTCGGCGATATACGACCTTGCGCTAACCACCGGCGCAAACAGAGTCATCCGAGGCGCACGTATCGAGCACATCTGCGGCGACCCCGAGCTCGGGCCCGAGAAGGATTTCGCGTTCGGGATGGAGATCGTCGGCACGGCGTTGGAGGCCATCAGGACCGCAGTGGCCGGTCCGACCCTCTTCGAGCCTGGCAAGTCGTCGCCGTCGCGGGAGGCCGTCCATGCGTCTTGAAATGGGCACATTCCCTGTCACGGACGTCGTGTTCGGATCACGGACACATTGGAATGACGGCGTTCTGGAACTGAACGAAGCTGAACTGCTCGACGCCGTTCGCGCCGACCGGCGGATCGCGAAGGTCGAGCTGGAGTTGGCGAAACCAGGCGAGTCGGTCCGCATCTGGCCCGTCCGTGACGTGGTCGAGCCTCGAGTCAAGGTCGAGGGACCGGGCACGGCCTATCCCGGCATCTGCGGGCGGTCGATCACCACCGTCGGTCAGGGCCGGACGCACCGGCTCTCCGGCATCGGCGTCGTCGAAGTGTCCGACACACCGTGGCACGAGTCTGGCGGCGATCACCTATTTGTTTACCTGGACATGACCGGACCTTGGGCCGACGTCATGCCCTATAGCGCTCTGATCAACCTCTGCGTAGTCGTCGAACCGGACCCCGGCCTCGGCGTCGACGCGCGCAACGAAGCGGTGCACGCGGCGGTCCTGACGATCTCCGATATGCTCGCCGCCACGACGGTCGACATCGACCCACCCAAGGTCGAGACTTTCGACCTGTCGGAAGCGGACCCTTCGCTGCCCGGCGTTGTGTACGTCCAGTGCCTGCACTCGCCCCAGGCCATGTCCGGTTCGCCCAACACCTTTTGCACGTCCACGTATGGGCTGACGCAGCTCACGCCTCCGTGGCTGTTCCACCCCAACGAGATACTGGATGGCGCGATCACCGGTCCGTACAGAACCGCATTCGCCACATCGTGGACGGTGGCGAACAACCCCGCCCTGCTGGAAACGTACCGCAGGCACGGCAAGGACTTCAACTTCCTCGGAGTCATCGCCACCAGGACCGAGTGGACGACCCAGCACGAGAAGCAGCTAACGGCCAACCAGACAGCCAAGATGGCGCAGATGCTCGGCGCCAGCGGCGCACTGGTCACATGGGACGCCGGCGGCAACGAGTTCATCGAGGTGATACGCACGGTCCAGGCCTGCGAGAACGTGGGGATCAAGACGGTGTTCCTGACCAGCGAGGACGATCCGACAGGCGATGTACCCACGATGCTCGAACCGGTGCCCGAGGCCGACGCCATCGTGAGCACGGGATTCTACAACTCAGCGTTGCTGGACATCGACCCGGTGCCTGGCGTCGATCGTGTGATCGGCCAGCGGCAAAAGGTCACGGGACGCCTGCGAGACCAGTACCTGCCGACCGTCGGCCCGCTCCCACCGCCCCAGCGCTTCGACGACCACTACGGCTTCGGCAAACTCAGCGGCGTGGAGCGGTGAGAATACACTGATCTCGTGGTGAGGTCGTGCGTCGAGGACAGCACCTGCAACGAAGCCGGGCCTTGGATACGGGTCACACCATCTTCAAATTCGGGAAATATGTTCGGAAGTATCCGAGATCTCTAGTCAGCAGCCGGTCGGCGTGCACGACTGCGTGTGCTCCGATCATGAAGTCAGCAATTACGTGCTGCCTCGGGGCCAGCCGATTTCCACAAGAACCGCAACGCGCATCCTGGGCCGACCCGCACGCAGGGCAAACCATCAACTGAGGACGTCGTTCCAGATACTCACGCCATTGTCGGCCGGCGAGGTACAGCGCATCGGCGCCGGACGGTTCCAAGCGAACTCCTGTGTCAGTGAGGAATTGGGCCAATGCATTGTGAGATAAGAAACGGGGCGCCAATTCCGAGTATACGGCCTCCGAAATCACCACGGATCCTGCTTCGATTGATGCGTCCAACTTATCCTGGGCGGCATCTTGGAGCGGCCCAAAAGATAAAAGGAGGTCCAACAAGATATTGGTGTCGATTGCGGTAATCAGTGCCCACGCATCTCCCTCACAAGCTCGTCAGAATCCTGACCTTCAAGGTGTTTCAAGAACCCTCGGTATTTTTCGAATGGAGATGTAGATAGGTGCTTTCGCACGTGTAGTTCGCCAGCGCCCTCCACAAATTCCAACTCATCGCCAGGTCGGAGGCCCAGTCGATCGCGCAGCTTCTTGGGGATGGTCACCTGTCCTTTGCTGGTCAGCTTCGCAACAACCATAACTACACCTCAGGTAAGGACTTGATTCCTTACTTCATTGTATGCGAATCGAAGGAGCGACGCAAAGGGCCACTGATCCGATGATTGGGCAATCTCCGCCCGAGAGGGATCGTGTTGGCTTAGAAATGACTCTCGACTCGAACCGCATAACGACGCCGCCAATTCACGACCCCTATTCAGGTACAATACGGGCTGCCGGTATCATCCCGAGGAGGTCAACGAGATGGCAACGCTCGAAGTCGTCAATCCACAGGCGACTACTGTTATCGAAGCGGTGGCGCCCGCTCCCAGGCTCGACACCATGCGGGGCAAGACCATCGGACTCTACTGGAACATGAAGTCCGGCGGCGACACCGCCCTCGAACGGACCGCCAAGCTGCTTGAGGAGCGATACCCGGACACCGAGTTCAAGCAGTACATCGGCTCGGTCGGCGCGGTCATTCGCCATGCCACCGACGAAGACATCGAACAGGTCGTCGACGAGTGCGACGCCGTAGTCGGCACAACATCCGATTGAGGGTCCTGCACGTCGTGGCTTGTCCGCGACATGATCGAGTTCGAGAAGCGAGGAATCCCGACCACCTCCTGGACGGCGGACGGCTTCATCATGGACGCGATGCGGAGCGCCGAGAACTTCGGCATGACAACATTCTCCATCTCCACGATGCCGCTGCCGTTCACGAACCAGAGCCCTGAAGGCATCGACGCGATGGTCGACGGCAGCATCGATCAAGTTGTCAGTGGCCTGACCGAGCCCACGACCCGATCGGGCTTTGAGGAGGAAGGCTTCGCCATCGTGTCTGACCCCGTCCTGACGTTCGAAGGCTCGGACCTGCTGGACGCGATGGACGCGTTCAATCGAACGTTCATCGACTGGAAGTGGAGTGACGGTCTGCCGCTCGTTCCGCCAACTGTCGAACGGGTCGAACGGATGCTGCAGGGAACCATTCTGCCGCCGCAGGAAGTCATCGCCAGGCTCGAGCCCGGATTTGGAATCGCGACTGTCGAGAAAATCGCCGCCAACGCGGTCATGGCGGGGTGCAGTCCTGACCACCTCCCCATCGTCATCACCGCGGTCCAGTGCATAGCCGAACCCCAGATATACTTGCGAAACAAGGCCATGTCTACCGGTCCGCATGCACCGCTGATCGTGGTCAACGGGCCTATCGCAAAGGAGATCGGCCTGAACTCCGGCGTGTGCGCGCTCGGGCCGGGCGCCGTATCCCACGCCAACACCGTCATCGGCAGGGCGCTCCGCCTCGTCATGATGAACGTCGGCTTCACCTATCCCGGAGTGTCCGACATGGACACTATCGGCTCCCCGATCAAGTACAGCATGTGCGTGGCCGAGAACGAAGCCGAGAGCCCTTGGGAGCCGTACCATGTCGCGAAAGGCTTCCGAGCTGACGAGAGCACCGTGACCGTGCACTTCGTCTACGGCACGTGTGAGCTGCACGATTTCGAGAACTGGAAGGCGGAAGAGCTCGCTCACAACTTCGCTTCAGCCGCCTGCAACCTGTGCCAGGTTCCCACCGGCAAGTGGCTGCTCGGCAGACGGGCCGATCCTCGCTACCACACCGAGGAAAAAGAGCACCACTTCATGATGATCTGCCCCGAGCACGCCCAGGCATTCCACAACAGCGGCTGGGACAGAAAGCGCCTGCAGGAGGAGATGTTCCGCCTCTCGCGCATGTCTTTCAAAGACCTCATCGGCAATAAAGAGCACAAGGGATTCGAGATAGCTCACCCCGAGCTCCAATGGCTCTGGGACTCGCCCGACACGATGCTGCCAATCGTCGAAACACCCGATTGTTTCGAGATCGCGGTGGTCGGCGGCGCCGCAGGCCGAGGCGCATTCTTTTGGGGCGGCGGAGGCCCGATAACGAAGGCGGTACAGATGTAGCTGGAGTTGAAAGCTTGGGCGTGAACGCCCAGAGCACCGGTGATTTCGGTCTCCAGAATTGTCTCAAATGCCGTGCCGATGGCGGGGTTGGGAGCATGCGAACGCAGTTCGGGGAGGGCGGGCGGGCCCAAACACCCTGGGGGGGCCGCGCGAATAGGCTGTTTCGATAACCTGTGACCGACTCGTCAGGCCGAGTTCCCAACAACGAACAAAAGTTCCGAGGAGGCTCCCAATGGACCATCCGATCAGAGTCGTTCACTACCTCAACCAGTTCTTCGGAGGCATCGGCGCGGAGGAGCAGGCCTACGCCCCCGTGCAATTCAAGGACGGCGCGGTCGGACCGGGCCGGGCGCTTCAAGCTGCCCTGGGCGATGAGGCCACGGTCGTCGGGACTATCGTCTCGGGCGACAACTACTTCACCGAGGAGACCGAATCCGCAAAGGCTGCGGCTGGCGAGTTGCTGGACCAGCTCAAGCCTGACGTGATGATCGCCGGACCCGCCTTCGATGCCGGGCGTTACGGGCTAGCCTGCGCAGAGGTCTGCCGATTGGCCCAAGACAGGGGCATCACAGCCGTCACGGGGATGTACGCGGACAACGCGGGAGTGCTCACATATCGCAGCGAGATGCTGGCCGTGTCAACCGGGATCGACGCATCCGAGATGGCGCCTTCGCTGCAGAAGATGGCTCGCCTCGCGATGAAGGTCCTGCACGGCGACGAGCTCGGACCGGCATCGGTCGAGGGTTACGTGCCACGCGGATTCCGCCGTCCCATTGCGCACGGTCATTTCGGGTACGAGCGGGCCGTCGGGATGCTAACGGCTCGACTCGCAGGGAATCCTCACGAGTCCGAGATGTTGATCAGCAACTACGACGTCGTCCCTCCTGCAACTCCAATCGGCGGAGCCGAAAACGCGGTCATCGGCCTGGTGTCCAGCGGCGGATTGGTGCCCCGAGGCAACCCCGACCATCTGGTTGGCGCTCACTCGGAGCACTTCTATCGCTATCCACTCGATGGCTTCGACTCGCTATCCGTAGAGCACTGGGAGTCGGTGCACGGCGGCTTCGGCACGTTGATCCTCAACACAAAGGACCCGAACTACGCCATGCCGCTGCGAACCGTCCGACACCTTGAGCGACAAGGCGCGATCAAGAGCGTCTACCCGACCTTCTTCTCGACGACCGGCAACGGAACCGCTGTATCCTCGGCGCGGCGCATGGGCGGCGAGATCGCGGCAGAGCTCGCCGAGAACCACGTCGACGGCGTGCTCCTCGTCGCGACCTGAGGGAGCTGCAACCGTTGCGGCGCAACGCTTGCAAAAGAGATCGAACGCAAAGGAATTCCGGTTGCGATGATGACGGCTATGCCCGCCATCCCGCTATCGGTCGGCGCCAATCGCATCATACGCGGCGTCAGGGTGCCCCACGTATGCGGCGACCCGGCGCTCTCCGAGGACCGCGACCGCGAGCTGAGCGAGCGCATCGTCCGCACGGCCCTCGGCGCGCTGGCAACGCCGGTGACCGAGCCGACGCTGTTCGAGCCCTCGCAATCCGCTCCGGAGAAGGTGACCGCATGAAGCTCGAAATGGCATCGTTCCAGGTCGACGACATCGTCCTCGGCAAACGCACACGCTGGTCGGACGCGACCCTCGAAATCGATCCGCGCGAGCTGGCAGACCTCGTCAAGCAGGACCCGTACGTGGCTTGGGCGGATGTCCAGGTCGCGAGACCAGGGGATTTGACGCGGATCGTCCGCATGCGAGACATCATCCAACCGAAGGTGAAGTCTCAGGGCGAGGGCGCGACGTATCCCGGAATCTCGGGGCGGCCAGTCGACACGGTCGGACAGGGCCGCACCAACCGCCTGACTGGCATGACGATCATTCCGTGCGCCGACATGCCCAGATTGAACGCCGACGGGTCTCAGATCTGGGGCTCAACCGAAGGATCGGGGCGCAGGGAGATCAACTTCATCGACATGTCCGGTCCTGGGGCGGTGACGCCCTTTGCCGGCACCGTAAACCTGTGCATCGTCATGGAGCCCGAGGGCCAACCGTACGCCGACGACTGGAACCGCGTCATCCGATCCACGTTGCTGAAGATCAACGACCTGCTCGCCGGATCGACACTCGGCTTGGACCCTCCTCGGGTGGATACGTTCGACCTGGATCGCCACGACGACGCATTGCCCAACGTGGCCTTCGTGCCCGTCCTTGCGTCGGGTGAACACCGTTTTGGCCCGCGAACCAGCCTGAGCACCGACGTGTACGGGGTCGGTCGTCTGACCCAACCCTGGCTGCTTCAACCCACCGAGATGCTGGACGGCGCCGTGAGCGGAGCGTACAACGAGAATTTCACCTGGCCAATCATGGAGACCCTGGTGCCGTACATGTGCTCCCGACACGGCATCGACTTCAACTTCTCGGGATGCATCATCGTTCGGAGCAACTGGGAGTCTCAAGCCGAGAAACAGCTCATGGCCAACCGCGCGGCCCAGCTTGCCGTCGACACGGGCGTCACCGGCGCCATCGTCACGACCAACGTGCGCGGCCAGCGCTTCCTCGAAACCATCCTCACCGTCCAGGCATTGGAACGAGCGGGCGTAAACACCATCCTCATGACCGAGGAAGAAGACAACGAGAACGGCACTGCGCCCCCTCTGCTCGTGTCGGCGCCGGAAGTCACGACCGTCGTCAGCACCGGAACCGGCGGCGTGGACGCGACGTTCCCCCCGGTCGAACGCGTCATCGGTATGCGCGAGCCTGAGTCGCAATGGTATGACGAGATGCCGCCGATCCACGGTCGCTACGGCGTCAGCCACACCCACGACTACTACGGCTTCGGCAAGCAGGGTTATCTCGACTATTAGGCGGGGCGGATGAGCTTGAGCGTAAACGCCCAGGGCACCCGAGGTGTCAACGCTGTGCAAGCTGGACACTCGATGCCGTGTGAACCCAATATGCGAAGAGGTAAATCATGGGCGCGGAAGAGTCACCGAATCAAAACGCGGCGATTCGTCAGGTGCGCCTGGTAGTCGAGCGGCTGGCTCGCGACGGGTCCGTCGTAGCGAGGTCTGACGGCGCGGAGCACGATGTCTTCCCGGTCGCTATCAGCTCCGAGGAAGGCGAGGCGCTACGAAGATGGGTGTTACAAGAAGGCGCTGAGCAGACTCTCGAAATCGGTTTGGGCTATGGATTCTCCGCTCTGCACATATGTGAAGGCTTGCTCTTGAGCGGCAATCTGGCCGCGCGACACGTAGTTCTCGACCCCAATCAAGCCGAGCGGTTCGGAGACTGCGGGCTTCAGGTTCTCGAGGATGCAGGTGTCAGGCGCCTCGTGGAACATTACGCCGAGTTGTCGGAAATCGCCCTCCCGCGCTTCCTAGAGGAAGGTAGGCATTTCGATCTGGGGTTTGTCGACGGCAACCACCGTTTCGACGGCGTGTTCCTAGACCTATTCTACCTCGGGCGTTTGGTGCGCGGCGGCGGAGTTGTGTTTCTGGACGACTACAACCTACCCGGCGTCAAGAAAGCCGTCTCATACTTCGTCAACAACCGAGCGTGGGCCATCGAGGAATCGTCGACGGTGGAAAGCGAACACCAGTGGGTGGTGCTCCGCACGCCGGCCGAGCCCAGTCAAGGCGATTTCAGGTACTTCGTGGATTTTTGATCAGGGCCGGTGTCGGGAGGCATCTGATTCCGACAACCACAGCACTGTCAGTCCGCGGGCGTGGCGCTCAGGTCAGGGCGGAACGCCGGGTCCAGGACCGCGCTCTTGTCGACGTAGCTCTCCCAGTCTTTGATCCACCAGCCGAACTGCCACAGGACGTCGTCGTGCGCTTTGAACCGCGTGACGCACTGTGTGGGGTCTTCACCGATCACGTTGATGTCGTCGCGAGTCAGGCCGGTCATCTGGCTGAGGTAGGTCAGGTATCCGATGGACCTGGTGTCGAAGCCCATGACTTCGGCGCCGACCCGGTCGACCGCGATCGAGTTCGTGCCCGCCAGGGCGACGCCTGACGAGATGGCCGTGCCGTCCACCGGTCCGTTGCCCTCCATCCCGACCACGCCGTCGATGACGGCTAGCTGCGGCGGCGCGGCGCGGTTCAGCCGCACCAGCGACAGGTTGATCGGACCCGGGTCGTGGCTGACCGTGCTCCTGTCCGGATTGAGGATGGAGCCGATCGCGCAGTTTTTGATCGACAAGGTAACGACCGCGTTGTTGTGCGTCTTCATGCGGCTCACGGACACGACGTACGAGGTGAAGTACGATTTCGCGAGGCGGATCGTGATCGGCTCGTAATTGGCGTCTAGCGCCTCAAGCTCGACAGGCTCGTCCTTGTTCAGGTCCCGAAACTCGATGTCGTACGAGTCCTGCAAAGGCAGATAGCCGAACCGCTCAAACCCGCCCATGGTGTCCGCGGTCTCCGCCGACCCTTCGCCGACGATGAACTTTTTCACCCCGAGATCTTGCAGGAAATCCAAAGTAGCCCTGACGGCGTCGACCGGTGTGGCAGTCAGCGAGATGTCCGGACTGACCATGTTGGGCTTGACCAGCACCGGAAGGTCGGCTGGGATGGTCACGTCGTCCTTGATGAGATCCAGGGCCGACCGCACGGCCGCGTAGTGGTCGCTGCTCTTGACGAGCCCTACATTTGCCACGGCTTCATCCTCCAGGTTGCTTTTGAGCCCGCATCGCGCGCACGTTCTGAGATTCTTCTTCATGTTCCGGCATCGTATCACATGCCAACGTAGCCTTGTGCCCTGCCCTGTCCACACATGGCGGGGCCCGGCGGATTTCGCGTGAGACCGGTGTATCATGGGCGGAGTCGAAGCAGGGAGCGCGCACCGAGGAGCGAATATGGCTTGGATCAAGATAGTCGACGAGCAGGAGGCCACAGGCGACCTGGCGGCGTACTACGACGAGGCCCACGCTCAGGGCAGGAGAATTGTCAACGTTCATTCCGTCTTGAGCCTCAACCCGGGGGCCATGCGGGCCATCGATGCCTTTCAGCGCTCGTGGCGCGAAGATGGAGTTCTTTCGGGTCGCCATCGCGAGATGGTCGCGTTGGTCACCTCGGCGCTGAACAGGTGTCACTATTGAACCAGCTTCCACGGGGAGTCTCTCCGTAAGCTCGTTGACGATGCCCCCAGCTCCGCTACGTTCACGGCGCAAGTAGCCGACGATTGGCGCAGCATGGACCTGCCCGAAAACGAACAGGCGATGCTCGAGTACGTCGAAAAGATCACGCTCACGGCTACCTCCATTACAGAGGACGACGTCGATCGCATGAGATCGGTCGGTTGGTCCGATCGAGAGATACTAGACATCGTTCTGGTTTCAGCCTACTACTGCTTCCGATGCCGCACGGCGGACAGCCTGGGCGTGGAGTTGGACGAAGGTCGAGTCGACGAGGAGCTCATGGGCGAGATCGAACGCAGGCGGTTGACCGACATTCGCTAGGACTGAAGCCGGCGCGGGCGCCACCCTCGTTGGCGACTCTCCGATCAACCGACGAACAGTCGAGGCAGCCGAACTCCATCCAGGTTACGATCGATGGGTGATCGGGTTGACAAACCTCGGCACTGTGAACTAGCTTATTCTCGATGGGGATGCGTTCCCGAAACGCGCGTCGAGACGTGTATTGGCTTGCTTGCGGACGCCTGAGTGTCAGTCGGCCGGAACAGACCTCGCTGAACGATTCAATGACCTCCATACGACCCGGCCGAGGTTGTCGACCGCAACAGGGTTTGGAATAGCGAGCGGTCCGCAACAGCGGAAACGCAATTGGAACAACCAGGTGGCAGGCGCGTGAACATGGCGCCGGCCATTGCGCGCTTTAGTCAGGCGTTTCGATTTCCGAAACGGAAGATGCGCCAAGGGAAACACCTTGATATCTCGATCCAGCCCGTCACGGTTTCCCGACGAATTGAGCAGGCAGCTCGCGACCGCGTGGGAAGACGTCGAATATGCAGTGACGATCGTCGCACTCGATGGTCGGATCACGTACGCCAACCCCGCTTGCACCGAACTTTACGGCCACACACTGGATGAGTTGACGGCTCTCCGGTTCGAAACGCTTTTTGCCACGAAAGCCGATGCCATCTTCACAGAGTCAGATGAGCACTCCACTCCGCGGACGCGGCAGACCGAAGTTCTCGCCGTCAGGAAAGACGGTGCACGATTCAATGCGCACATTGCGAACTCTCCTGTGTTGGACGACGCCGGCGGGTTGGCGGGGCACATCGTCATACACCGCGACATCACGGCCGAGATTCAAGCCAGAGATCTGCTGCGGATAAGCGCCGAAACCCAGAGCAAGGGCGCAAACGAGAGCGCGGCTATCGTGAAATTGGGGTGGATCGCCAACTCCTCGCTCAACGTCGGCGAAGTGTACGACCAGTTGGCCGTCGAACTCCGCCGACTGGTGACTTTCGACAGGATATCCGTCTGGGCGGTTGATGCCCAGAATAGCAGCGCTACGGCCGTCTACGTCAGAGGCAACGACCTGCCTGGTTCTAGGCTGGGCGGCAGCATCCCCGTAGAAAACAGCATTATGCAAACATTGGTGCTGTCGCGATCGGCCGTGGTCTACGGTGATTCGGAGAAATCTCCCCGGGATTCTTACGGCAGCGCGGCTAACGAAGTTGGTTTGAAGTCGATGCTCGCGGTTCCATTGATCGCCAATGACCTGGTGGTCGCGATCATGGTTCTGAGATCGAGGAAAACCGACGCATACAGTGACCAGGATCTGGCCTTGGTGAGGCGCGCGGGCATGCAAACAGCCGGCGCCATCGCAAATTCCGGGTTGTACGAAACCGTCCGTCAGGAAGCCGAACATAGGCAGGGCCTCGCTGAGATCGGTCGCGTTGTCAGCTCTTCGCCCAGAATCGAAGATGTCTACGACCGGTTCGCCGATGAAGTCAGGGAACTTATCCCATGCGACCGGTTCGCCGTTTCAGTGACCGACGGCCAGCACGGGACTTACGTGAGCGCATACACATCCGGGATCGATGTACCCGAGCTGAGACCGGGCGCCGCAACCCTTTCGGGATCGCTGTCGCGGAGAGTGACCAGACAGCGCGCCGGAATAATGACCTTCCTTGAAAGCGAGTCACAGGCGGCCGACCAAAGCCCAGGCTTGTTGAGCGCATACCGAGCGGGGCTCCGCTCACTAATATCGGTCCCCCTGATCTCAATGAATGAGGTCATCGGGATAATGCATGTCTCCTCAACGGCCCCTCAAGCCTACACCGAGCGCGATTTGACGCTGGCGGAGCGGATCGCGAGTCAAGCCTCCGGCGCCATGGCCAACTCGCAGCTTTACTGTTGGCTGTCAACAGAAATGGGACGGAAAGTTAATGGAGACTTTGAGCTGATATCGCGAGCTCTCTGAGTTGATGATTGTACA
>DCWO01000075.1 GCA_002328865.1 Dehalococcoidia bacterium UBA2160
CGAACTCTGGCCCTTGTTGCTTCCATCACGCGACAAGTTAGATGCTGGACAACTGCAAGACCTCGATCGCATCCTAGCGGTTAACGTCGATTTGGAGACCGGATACGCGCTCAAGGAACGCTTCCTTCGTATGGTCTGACGTCGCTTCGCCGGCGGTCTGGACCAATGGCTCGTTGACGCCGACAGTTCCGGGCTGAGGGAGTTCGTGGCCTTATCGAGATCCTTCCGCACCGACTACGATGCAATTAAGGCTGGGTTGACATTGCGATGGAGTACGGCCCAGTGTGAGGGCCAGATCACGCGAGTGAAGCTGATCAAACGTCTGGGGTACGGACGAGCCAAGCCTGACTTGCTTCGTCAGCGCATATTGCATCGATCGGCCGCATGATCGGCGTGGCGGACAACTCCGTCAGGCCGCATCGAAAGAGAGTTCAATGAAGAGCCCGAGCCGTGTGTCGAAAATGTGAATTCAGCCGACCCTGCATCATCCCTGGCGATGTTCACCAAATCTGCGGAAGAGCCATTTTCCCGCCGTCCTTGACAGATCCCGCACAACCTGCCAATCGAGGTTCGTGATCCCCGCCTCGGCGTCGTCGAGAAGGCGGTTTATCTGGCGTTGGACCCGGTCACTTGCCATTAATGGCTCCCCACTTCCACAGGTGACTCCCCCCTTAATTGGGGCAGTTTAACACGACGACGAACACGGTCAAGCGCACGTACGCAGTGTCCATGCCATAGGCGCGCACCTAAAAGGGAATCAGGGATCTGGGCGAGGCCGGGCCTATTCGTACGTCACGGTTTCGACGTGATGGGCGTTGATGTAGTCCCAGTCGAGCTCCACGCCGAGTCCGGGGCCGTCTGGAACCGCTACGTGGCCATTGGCGTCGACGCCCTCGAGTTCGTCGGTGAACTCGGGAGAGTAGATGGGCGGTTTCGTGCCGGAGACCTTCGGGTTGAGCAGGCCGAGTTCGTAGTAGTTTGTGTTGCGGACCGCGGCGATGCAGTGCCGATGCGGCAGACCGCCGCCGTGGAACTCGACGTCGAGGCCGAACCCTTCCGCGGCGTGGGCAACCTTCATCGCTCCGGTGATGCCGCCATCCTCGTAGACGCCGACCCGCACCAGGTCGGTGCCCCCGTTGACGATGAAGTCCACGTGGCCCTCGAGGCCGAAAACATGCTCGGTCTGGAGGATTGGCGTCTTTATCTTCTCTCGCAACCTCTGGTGCCCGAACATCGACACACCGCCGTCTTTGTATGCGTCCTCCAACCAGAGGAACCCCGCTTCGTCGCACGCTTTGCCGACTCGGAGGGCATCGACCCAGGTGTTGTACTCGCAAGCCGGGTCGATCATCAGGTCCATCTTGCCACCGACACGCCGGCCAGCCTCCAGCACGTTGGCCACCTCACGCGCGATGGGCGCATCCCCCCAGCCGTGGATCTTGAACGCGCGGTAGCCAATGTCGTAGCACTGCTCGGCGAAGTCCGCGAACTGCTCGGGAGTGCTCAGTCCGCCGTTCTCGTCGCCGTGATAGGTTGACGCGTAGGCGGGGATGGTCTTCCGCCAACCGCCCAGGAGTTGGTGGATCGGAACGCCGTAGACCTTGCCCGCGAAGTCCCACAGTGCGACGTCCGCGATGCTGATCGCCGTTCGGTCGGTATGGCGGAGTCCGCGCTTGAGGTCGTTGTAGATCTTCTCCCGCCCAAACGGGTTCTTGCCGAGCAGATAGTTGGCCATCATGCCCAACCCGTGCTTGGTGCGCTCGGCGGGACCGGACGGATACTCCCCAGTGACTCCCGTGTCCGTGTGGAATCGGACGATGCACTGCTGCGAGTTGAGCACGCTCCCTTTCTCGTACACCTGGTTGAAACCGTTGTAGTCGGTTCCCATGTCCTGAATCTGGTGCTCGAATACGATCGCTTCTATCTTGGTGATCTTCGGTTCGGCCATGGGGAACTCCTAAATAACAATCTGATTAGCAACGACGACGCTTACAACAGGGGTCCGGGCGGCAGTCGGATCGGGAACGGCACGTCGGGGTTCTCGTCCACGAGCCTGCGCCAGGCGGCATGGCCTGCTTGCTCGGCGGCGGATATCACCTGGTCTTCGTCGATGGTCGTCAGCCTGGAGTCGCGCATCAGCCATTGGCTGTCGACCATCACGTCGGTGATGTCGGGCTGCTGACCGTTGTGAACGAAGGCGGACACGACGCGCAGCGTGGGCACGAGGTGGACTCGCCTCAGGTCGACGATGAACAGATCTGCCTGCTTGCCAACCTCGAGCGACCCGATGCGGTCGGCGATGCCGAGGGCTCTTGCGCCGCCGATGGTGGCCCATTCGAGAACGTCCTCGGGTTGAGGGTCCATTTCGTCGTTGCGTCGCACGCGCTCGTGGAACAGGCCGGCGCGCATCACCTCGACCATGTCCTCGGCCATGTTGTCCGAGCCCATGCCGATGGTGCATCCGGCGGCGACGAGCTCCTTCACGGGCGCGGCGGAGCCTCGTCTGGCGGCGATGGCGGAGTTGTTGGACACTGCGACTCCCGCCTGCCCAAGCAGCGCTATCTCGGAGTCGTCGACGTAACGGCAGTGGGCGACGATCAGCCGCTCGCCGAGAAAGTCGTTGGCGAAGAGGTACTGCGTAGGCCGCACTCCGCGCGTGCGCATGACCGCTTCGATTTCGATGTTGCTCTGGGAGAGGTGGATCGTGTAGCCGACGTCGTATTGCTCGGCCATCTCGCGAACCTGTCGCAACAGTTCCGGCGAGCAGTTCTCGGGGGCGTGGGCCGCCGCGAAACCCATCACGCGACCGTTCGCTTTGCCGTCCCATGCCTCGATCAGATCGGCGTTGCACTGAAGGCCCGCTTCCCGTTTGGTGTCCAAGAATCGGTAGACGCCCCTGCGGGCTTCCGCATCGTCGAAATCGTTGACGTTTTCGGTCAGCGCGAGTCGGAGACCCGTCGAAGCCAGACTCTCGGCGTAGTCGGTGATGTTGTTCGATATCTCCAGCAGGCAGGTGTTGCCGTTTCGGATGGCTTCTGCGGCCGCCAACAGCGCGAACACGTTTCGTTCTTCGACACTGAGCAGCCCTCTGCCCGTGGTCGGGAATCGAAGCGTGGTTGGGAAGCCGAAGTCTTCCAGGATGCCGCGGTCCGCAGTCGCCAGCATGTGGGTGTGGCAGTTGACGAGGCCGGGGAAGATCGCTTTGCCTCGACCGTCGATGACCTCGGCCTCGGGGAGGTTCACATCGATCCGGTCTGACGGTCCGACCGCTGTTATCTTGCCGTCATCGACGACCAACGAAGCATCGTAGAGCACAGTCCTCTCGGGCCCGCCGGTCACTATGGTCGCGTTCTTGATGATCGTAGCCATCGCTCACCTGCCATCGAGTTTCGCCCGATGATAGCACAGGAGACGCGGGCGCCTTGATACGGAGACGCGATGCCGCATCCGCCAGCGGCAAGGTCCCAGCGACCTAGCTTACTCCTCGCGCATCGCTATGTACCGCCCGTTTGGCCTGGCAGGGTCAGGGGTGTAGGTGTACGAGTTCCCCGGGTTCAGAATTTCCTGGTAGAGGATTTCCTCGTGTTCTCCGTGTTTGACGACGACGGCATAAAAGTCTTTGTAGGGTAGATTGAACTCGACGCAGCCTTCGCCGTCGGTGCGAGCATCGGCCACCCCGACAATCGACACCTCGGCATCGACGACGACCTCATTTTGCAGATCGAGAATCCGAATCATCGTCAACGGATGCCCTGGCGCGGTTTCGAACACAGACGCAGGCGCTTTCGCGATCTGCGCGAAGACGTCTCTTTCGTACCCTTCCTGTTTCGGTGTTGTCCAGTTCGGACCGTATTTCGTTTCCAGGTACTCTTCGGGCGGGTTCGGCACAAAATGGATGTCGCCCATGAACTCAATCGGTTTGAGGTTGGCGAACAACCGAGCGGGCATCCAGATCATCGGGAAATGGAAAATGCTGTCGTCGTCGATGATCTGAAAGAAGGTCAGGTCAACTCGAACCGAGTTCTTTATCATTCCCGCGGAGATTTCGCGGTCGGAGTGTTCCACTTCCACGAAATATCCCTGCTCTCTGAAACCCTCGACGATAGGGTCAATCTGATCTTCGGTGAGTCCGTTTAGACCGATCACACAGCCAAGATCGATGTCGTCATCCCATGGTATGAAGTCGTTGTCTCTGACGGCCCCGAGACAGGTGCCCTGTCGAAGCCAAAAAGGAACCCCGAGTCCATCCATTATCTCCTTGGCTTCCTTTAGCCTCTCTTTGGCGGCCTCCGGGTCAATGCTTTGCAAGTTCTCGTAGGACTTCAGCAGGGCCGCCTCATCCGATCCACTTTCAGAAACCATATTCTCCCCTATTTCCGGAACCGACCGGTTTGATGAATAATCCAAAGAACGAACAGGTGCACCCAGGCATGAACGGGGTGGAATTCGGTTCTCGCCGCCGACCGCGATCGAGGCAAACCTTCAATATCTCGGCTCAGCAAGGATGGCGAAACAGTACCGTTCGTGGTGAGTCCCGATCGCAGACCCTTCGACAGGCTTCCAAGTAACGGCTCCCCCGATGTCATCCTGAGAGCTTGTGAGT
>DCWO01000154.1:0-19443 GCA_002328865.1 Dehalococcoidia bacterium UBA2160
TGTACAATCATCAACTCAGAGAGCTCGCGATATCAGCTCAAAGTCTCCATTAACTTTCCGTCCCATTTAGGCTGACAGCCAACAATCTGGGTTACCGTGCTCAGTCGACAACCAGCGGGGACGAAGCCGTGCGAATCCTCGATGAATCCGTCGCCGGAGACATCGACCTTCTGCTGACAGACGTCAACATGCCGTTGATGAGTGGAATCGAGTTGGCATTTCGGACTCAAGCGGCGCACCCGAATGTCAGATTGCTTTTCATGTCCGCATACACGGACATACAGATCCCCACCGAGTTGGGCGCCGGGTTTGTCGCCAAGGGATTCACCATCGCAGAACTCTCGCTCGAGGTCGAGCAGGCGTTGAACCGAGGCCCTCGCCCCGTGCCGGACCCACCGCAGTTGCCTCCCGCGGCTGCATGACTCTCCTCGTTCGCGATCTCGCGCGCCATACGACCCGCGACGATCCTTCAATGCGGCTCCGTTGCCTGGCAGCTCCAGGATCCACGTCTCACGACACGGCGCCAGCCCGTCGGGCGAAGTAGCCTTTGGCAGATTTGATACAGTAGTCGGACAAACCGTCTCCTATTTTCTATCTGATCAACTAAAGCAGGCTGCAGGAGAAACGGAGCCCGTCGTGTCAGACATCGTACTTGAGATCTTCAGGGCCGGCGTCATGGGCCTCATCTGCGCCTATGTGTGGTGGGTGGGCAGGAAGGCGCAACTACGTCACCAACGAGGTTGGATGTTCATTCTGACCGGTTTCGCCCTCTTGTTCGTGGCTGGGGTCATCGATGTTACCGATAACTACCCTGCCTTGAACGACTACATCGTAATCGGTGACACGGTTTACGAGGCTTTCTTGGAGAAGGTCGCCGGCTATCTTCTCGGGTCCGTTTTGTTGTTCCTGGGGTTTTGGCGTTGGCTTCCGCTCATTGGTAAAGCCAGAAACGCCGAACGAGAGCGTCGCGCCATGCAGAAGAACTGGAAATGCAGGTCGAGGCGCGAACTACAGAGCTGCAAACGGCGGACGAGCAGTTGCGCCAGGGGATCGACGAGCGACTCAGGGTGGACGCGGTTCTGCGCGACAGCGAAGAGACCGCACGTCGCCTGGCGCGGGAGAACGCCGCCATGGCGGAGATCGGACGCATCGTCGGTTCGTCGCCCGACATCCAAGACGTTTACGAACGATTTGCCGCCGAGGTCCGCCGGCTGATCCCCTTTAGCCGCATCGGCGCCAACTTGGTCGACTTCACCCGCAGAACCTACGAACTTTCGTACGTTCGAGGTCTTGACGTGCCTGAACGAGACGCTGGAGCCGTGCATCCGTTGGAAGGCTCTTTTACCAATCATGTGGCGGAGAGTCAGGCGGCGATGATTGTTCGTATGGAGTCCGAACGGCACATACCGGCGACGTTGCCAGGCCTTGTCGCGTCGTTTCAGGCAGGGGTGAGGTCGTCGATAGGCGCTCCGGTGACGTCCGGCGACAAAGCCGCCGGCGTTCTCATTTTGGACGCCATTGAGCCGGATGCCTTCGAGCAGCATCACGTAGAGCTGGCGCAGCGCATCGCGGACCAAATCGCCGGCGCCATCGTCAATTCGCAACTGTACGCCGCGCGTCAGCGTGCTGAGACTGAAATCAGACGACTCGTTCGGCAGAACGACCTGATATTGAACTCCGCGGGCGAAGGAATCTGCGGCGTGGACCTGCACGGCGCCACGACGTTCGCGAATCCGGCGGCCGCGAGGATGGTCGGATGGACCGTGGATGAACTAATCGGCAAGTCACAACATGACGTTGTGCACCACTCGAGGCCCGATGGCGCACCGTACCCGAGTGAGCATTGTCCGATCCATGCCACGCTCGCCGACGGGCAGGTGCACCACGTGGCCAACGAGGTCTTTTGGCGAAATGACAACAGAAACTTCCCTGTTGAATATGTCAGCACTCCGATTCGAGACGAGAACGGTGAGTTGGTCGGCGCAGTCGTCACTTTTCGCGACATCACGGAACGCATTGAGGTCGACCGGCTCAAGGACGAGTTCGTGTCCACCGTGTCACATGAGCTGCGAACGCCGGTTACGTCCATCAAGGGCTTTCTCGACCTCATAATCGAAGACGATTCTCCGGGGTTCTCAGACGAACATCGTACTTTTCTCGAAGCTGCGGCCAGGAATACGCAGAGACTCGAACGTCTCGTGGGCAGCCTTCTAGACATTTCCAGGCTCGAGGCTGGGAGGCTGCAAATCAACGTCATGAGCTTCGATTTTCGCGACGTGGTAGATCTTACACTGGACGACATGAGGGCAGACATCGACGGCAAGAGCCTGAAAGTTTCCGTGACGGGCGCCGCCGAACCCGTTGTCGTGTGGGCAGACAGGAATCGCACAATTCAGATATTGGCCAATCTGATGAGCAACGCGATCAAATACACTCTACCGCGAAAAAGCATCAAGATCGAAATCGGTGCCTTGAAGATCGAAGACGGGCTGCTCCGCGTGGACGTCGTAGACGAGGGGTCTGGCATCCCTCCTGACGCCGTCGACCGTGTCTTCGAGAAGTTCTATCGCGTGGAGGGTTCAGGCATGGGATCCGCCACCGGAACCGGCATCGGGCTGGCCATCAGCAAGGCTCTGGTGGAGCTGCAAGGCGGCATGATATGGGCCGAGAGTGAGCTCGGCAAAGGAAGTACGTTCAGTTTCACGCTGCCCAGACTCCCGGAGTCGGTCGCTTAAGCCGTCGCCTGCACGTCCGATCAACCTTCGATCGCCAGGTCGCCGATTGAGCGCATACATGATCGGCGCCGGCGCGCAAGCGGGCGCCGCCTCCGGAAATTGTTGACGGCATTGCGTTGCGCCTGTACCCTACACAAATCACGCGTAAGATCGTGGTCGGGTTAGTTCACGCAACATGTTGAAACCTCGGCTGATCGGTCAGCGGGATTGCAGGCGATCCAGGTTCTGTCATCAACACAAGGAGGCTCATCTTGACGAAGATATTCAGGGTTAACATGGCAGATCAGTCGGTGACGGAAGAGGAAGCGCCAAGCAAGTGGGCGCTGCTGGGAGGCCGTGGTTTCACCTCCAGGGTGATAATGGATGAAATCACACCCGGATGCCATCCGCTCGGACCCAACAACAAGTTAGTCATGGCGCCTGGCATCGTGACGGGCAGTGCGGCTGCAACCTCTGGACGAGTCTCGGTCGGCGCCAAGTCGCCGCTCACGGGTGGCACGAAGGAGAGCAACGCGGGCACACCGGTGTCGCAGATGCTTGGTCGCCTCCGGATAAAGGGCGTCATATTCGAGAACCAGCCTGCGAACGGCGGTTGGTGGTTGCTCCAGATCGGCAAGGACGGAGCGGAACTTCTCCCGGCCGACGACCTGGCGGGAAAGTCAACTTCCGAAGTCAACGAAACCCTTTTCGAACGGTATGGCAATAGGATCGGCGTCGTCTGCATCGGGAGCACTGGGGAGAACCTCATGTCCATGGCCGGGGTCTGCTTCAACGATACAGAAGGCCGAGCCAGCCGATTCGCGGCTCGAGGCGGCCTAGGCGCGGTCATGGGCAGCAAAGGCTTAAAGGCGATCGTCGTCGATGCGACCGGCGCCCCCGGGGTCGAGGTCAAGAACCGGGATGTCTTCCGCGCCGGCGAACGCAAGATGCTCTCAGCCCTCCAGACCCACGACGTCACCAAGCCTGGAGGCGCCCTGAATACGCTCGGAACAGAGGTCTTGATTAACGTGATGAACGAAGCGGGCGGGTTGCCTACGCGCAACTTCCGGTCGGGATCGTTCGAAGACGCCAACAACCTTTCCGGCGAGACGCTTGCCGACATCATCCGCGAGCGTGGGGGCATGGGCAAATCGACGCATGCGTGCTCTCCGGGCTGCGTCATTGAGTGCTCGAACATATATCCCAGAGCCGATGGCAGTGAGTTTGTCTCCGTGATGGAGTACGAATCGGTCTGGGCACTCGGCGCCAACCTGGGTGTCAACGACATGGACGAAGTGGCCGAGATGATACGGCTCTGCAACGAGTTCGGTCTCGACACGATCGAGGCGGGCGTCACGCTTGGCGTCGCGATGGAGGCCGGCATTGCGCAGTTTGGGGACGGCCCGGCGGCGATCGCCCTGCTCTACGACATCGACGAGGCCACTCCAACGGGACGCATCCTCGGAAACGGCGCCACTTTTACCGGAAAGGCGTTCGGCGTAACCAGGGTCCCAACGGTAAAAGGGCAAGGCATGCCAGCCTACGAGCCCCGGGTCGTCAAAGGCCTGGGCGTCACGTACGCCACCAGTCCACAAGGCGCAGACCACACGGCCGGCTATTCGAACGCACAGGAGATCCTGGGCGTGGGCGGCAAGGTCGACCCATCGGCGGTCGAAGGCAAGGCTGACCTGTCTCGGACGATGCAGGCTGCAACCGCCTTCATCGATGCTCACGGCTACTGCCTCTTCACCGCTTTCGCCATGTTGGACATATCCAGCGGCATGGAGGGTATGGTCGAGACGGTCAACGGAATACTCGGCACCGACTGGACCGTCGACGATGTCGGCAGAGTCGGAATGGAGATCCTCGAATCTGAGCGCGAATTTAACGCCGCGGCAGGATTCACGAAGGCGGACGACCGCCTGCCGGAGTTCATGACCTACGAGCCGCTTCCGCCGCTCAACGAGGTGAACAATATCCCTGACGCCGTGATGGACAGCGTGTTTGGCGAATAGTTTGGCCGTTCGACGCGAGCGAGGAATTCCTGCTTGATTACGATCGAGGTGGCGCTGTTTGCGACCTTACGGAAATACCGTCCTGACGACCCAAAGGGAGGGACTTTTCGAATGGAGGTTGCCGACGGCGCCACCGTGGCGGAGTTGCTCGATCTGCTTGGCATACCGCCAGCGCAGACCAAGCTGATCTTCGTAAACAACGTCGGTCGAGACGAAGACCACGTTATCAAGGCCGACGAGAGGGTGGCGATCTTCCCTCCCGTCGCCGGGGGCTGAACAGTATTTGAGGCCGCCTCATCGGGTGGCCTCGTTGCTTGTGGGGCCTGCTCCGATCACGCCATCCGGTCAGCGAACAACCGGCGCCGGACGCGAGCCAAACCGATCATAATTTGTCCTGAAACCAGTCGAAGATGTACGTGGTCCCAAGGGTTTGGTTGTCGCCCTGGCAGTGCTGGTGGCCGCCCTCCTCGGCTGTGAACACCTTGAACGTCTTGTCGCTCGAGCCGACGGCGTCGTACAGCGCGCGAGCGTCTTCCATGGGGATCTGAGCGTCAAGTTCGCCGTGGGTCAGCAGGAATGGGCACTCCATCCGCTGAACGACGCCGTCGAGGCGGAAGTCTTCCAGCTTCTTCAGCGAATCGTCCAGGGTCTCGACGCCAAGCGCCCACGATATGTGATGCCCGGGCACCGACAATGCGGTCTGGAACGCGGCGTCGATGCGGCGCTTCCAGGTGGCGTGATAGTCCCATATGGCGCCCCACGCGACACATGCCTTGAATCGTTTTTCCATCGAAGCGCAACGCGGCGCGTAGTACCCGCCCAAACTCAAGGCGAGCACTCCTACCCTGCCTGAATCGACGTCGGCGCGTCCCTCCAGGTAGTCGAGCGCCGCCGAACCGGCCGCTTCGTAGTCATATCTTAGCGGCATCCCTCGGAATCGTATCGATTCACCGGTGCCGGGTCCGTCGACTAGCAGACAGGCGATCCCCCGTCGAGCCAGGTCCGCCCCACGGATGTACAGGATCTCTTTGGTTACGTCGAGTCCGTCGAAGAACACCACGCATGGCGGCCGTTCGAGATCGGTGTTCTCGGCCGGCAAGAAGTACGCGGGCATGTCGCCGTCGGCGCACGGAACCTCGACGACCTCGATCTTCGGACGGTCGATGAGCTCCGCGTAGCGATGAAAGCACTCTACCGACGCCCGGTACGCGTCCAATGCGTCGGCATCCTTGGGCGTGCGGAATCGCTCACCTACCTGATAGTAGGTCACCGCTCGGAGATAAGCGCCCGCCGCGGTCAGCCTGTGGTTGGCGGCCTCTGCATCGACGGCCAACTCTCGGACATGGTCGCCCATCGAGCGCCATTCGCGGAACCAAACCTCGTCGTCGCCGTCCGCGGAGGACAGGCGTTGGCCGACGACGTCGACTTCGCCGGGTTCCGCGCCGCCGCCTTTGGCCGAGGATATCGCCATCCTCAGGGCCGCGGACCAACGGTAGTTGCCGGGGAAGTAATCGAGGCCGATGGTGTGATCGGCGGTGTTTGTCACGTTGCGCCTCCGCAAAGGTTAGGATCGAGTTGTGATTCGGACGACGTGGCGACGCTCGCCTCAGGCACGATGCATCGAATGTCGACGCGGCGGCATTGTATCATCGACGCCGCTCCTGGCATCCCCCTCCGAGCCGTAGCGGGTGTTGCCAACGCGCAATTGAACCTCAAGCCCGAGAGTGTATAATTGGCGACGCCGAGAGTCATAGCCCGTTCTGTGAAGTCTTTCTTCGCCGCAGTTCGCGGAATACGGGCGACGAGGCTTGTCAGCCAGCCGAGCGGAATCACGTCCTCGGGTCGGTGCAGCGAAAGAGGAGTGCATGGACAGGTTCAGAGTTGTCGGATGATCCCGACTGCAACGACGCAGAGCCGACAGGGCCGTCCGACCCTGCCGGTCACAACGGCGACGCGCGGCCGATTGCCGGTCGTCCGAGCGCTCCCCCGATAGCCGCCGACCAACCAACTTCGCGCCCAGAAACAAGTGGTGCTCAGGCGTCGTCGAACGTCCGGTCAGCGCCCGTGGCAACCTGGCGGAACACGTTCCGATCGCTTTCCAACAGGAACTTTCTCTTCATGTGGCTCGGCATGCTCGGCGTTATGGCAGGCATGCAGATGCAGATGCTGGCTCGGAGCTACCTGGTCTACGACATAACCGGTTCGGCGTCGCTCCTGGGCGTCGTCGCCGCCGCCAATGCGCTCCCCATGCTTGGCCTGTCGATGTTCGGCGGCGCCTTCGCTGACCGGTTTGACCGCAGACGCATCATCCAAGCCGGTCAAGCGGTCTTCGCCACACTTGCTCTTGTAATCGGGATCGCAATCTACACCGACACCATCACGTGGGTTCACTTGATGATCGCGGCCGCGGTCCAGGGCGTGTCGTTCGCGTTCATGATGCCGGCCAGGCAGGCGATCGTCCCTCACCTCGTCGAACCCGAAAATCTAACCAACGCGATGGCTCTGAATTCCGCGGCCATGAGCGCCTTGACCCTGGCAGCCCCCGCGTTCGCCGGGCTCCTCTATGCCTACGCGGGACCGGACAACGTCTATTTCGTCATATCCGGGCTCGGGTACGGCGCGGTCGTGATCACGTCGAAAGTTCCCAGAACCGGCGGAGGATCAACCAGCCGGAAGAACTCGATGCTGAAAGAAGTCGGCGCCGGATTGTCATACGTGCGGCGCAGCCCGTTGATCCTCGCACTCATGGCTATGGGCGTTGCCGCGGCGGTGCTGGCGATGCCGTTCCGCATGCTGATGCCATTGTTTGTCGTCGACGTGTACCACGTTGGTCCCGAACAGATGGGCTTGCTCGTCTCCTCCATGGGGGCCGCTTCGCTCATCGGCGCCCTGTTCGTGGCGTCGCTCAGCAACTGGCGCAGGGGCATGCTGTTGATCATCGGCAGTTTCCTCTCCGGATTCGCGTTGTTGCTTTTGGCGACGGTCCCCGTCTACGTGGCGGCGATCTTCTTCATGATTCCACTTGGCCTTGGCGACTCCAGCTTCAGGACCTTGAATCAGTCGCTCGTGGTCGAAAACACCGACGACCGGTTCCGCGGTCGAGTGATGGGCGTGTTCATGATGAATCGAGGCCTGATGCCCCTTGGCGTTCTGCCGACCTCGATCATGGCTGATTTCCTCGGGGCGCAGTTCGCCATTGGGCTTTTGGCGGTGCTTCTGTTATTGTTCACGACGACGATTCTGGTCACCCAGAAACGAGTGCGGGAAATCGCCTGAGCCTCACAGGCGCCTTCAATGGGCTGAGTGTCGCGACGCTGCCCACGCCTCGGTTCGACCGACCGCCTGATGATCTCAACTTGCCGGGTTCGACCCAATTGGAGCAGTGAGCATGACCACGAACGAAGGAATAGTGCGCTTCGACGCAGATGTTCTTGTGATTGGCGGCGGCGGGGCGGGCGCCATGGCCGCTGTCAAAGCCGCTGGTGAGGGCGCGGACACTTTGGTCGTCACCAAAGGACCGTACCCTTCTGGCAACTCGTCGATCGCCCTGGCGGGATACGCGGTTGCCCTGGGATCATCGGACCCCAGAGACAATCCGCAGGTGCATTTCGAGGATATCATCAGAAATGGCGTTGGGCTCAACAACCAGAGCTTGGTGAAGATATGGGTAAACGAGATCGTCGGGTTGACGCGTGAGATGGAGGAATGGGGCATCGATCTCATCCGCGAAGACGGCAAGCTTGCCCAGAGACCCTGGCCGGGACACACATATCCTCGGATGGTCCACCATCACATGACGACGGGCAAGGCCGTGACCAAGAGCCTGGGTCAGAAGAGCGAGGAAGTGGGTGTTCGCTCGTTGCCTCACACAGTCGTCGGCGGTCTGTTGAAATCCGGCGCGGGCGTGGTGGGCGCCTGGGGAGTCCAATACCAAACCGGGCAGCCCGTCCTGATCAGATCGAAGTCGGTGATTCTGACAACCGGCGGCATGGGACACCTGTTCCCGGCGACTGACAACGTCGGCGGGGTCACCGGAGAGGGTTACGCCCTGGCGCTGAGAGCGGGCGCCGAGCTCATCGACATGGAGTTTTGTCATTTCGTTCCAGGACCGTGCCATCCGCCGAGGATGCGGATTCGCGACGGCTTCCAACGCCACGTGGGCGCCCTCATCAACGAGGGCGGCGCCAAGCTGTTCAACGGAGCAGGCGAACGTTTCATGAAGCGGCAGTTCCCGGACTCGGCGGAAAAAGGGCTCGATGGAGAATCGCTCGTCAAAGCCATCGGATTCGAACTTTGCGAGGGTAGAGCTGGTCCCCACGGTGGCGTTTTCCTAGATCTCTCGGACGTACCGCAACACATGCGAGAGTCGACTTTCAGCGAAGTGTGGGCGACGGCCGAACGAGCCGGCATTGACGTCTCCTACCAGCCGGTGGAGATCACACCGACCCTGCACGACCTGGTGGGCGGAGTCAAGATCGACGAGTCCGGAGGCGCCGGCGTTCCTGGCTTGTACGCCGCGGGCGAAGCCGCGGGAGGCGTACACGGCGCCAGCCGGTTCGGGGGCTCGGCGTTGTCCGACGCCCTCGCCTTCGGGGCGATCTCGGGACGGGCCGCCGCCCAGTATTCGCGTCAGGTCGACGCGCCGACCAGCGGCGACGATGCTGAAGCGGAGTTGCAAGCCGCGATGACCCGGATGCTGTCTCCGAGGGAAGGACAGGCGCCTGGAGAGATACGGTCCGCCATCCAGAGCACCGCGTACCAGTATCTCAACGCCGTCCGCAGCGGAGACGGGTTGACTCGGGCGCTGACTGAACTCGACCGCATCGGAGACAGGCTTCCGGAGATGTTCGCCTGGGCTGAGAACCCTCGCCAGCGGGGCGCCCTGCTGCGCCAGGCGATCGAGGTCGACGGCCAGGTGGAGCTGGCCCGCATTCTTGCGACCGCGGCGTTGTACCGAGAGGAGAGCAGAGGAGGTCTCTTCGGAGGCCATTACCGAAACGACTTCCCAGACCAGGACGACGAAAACTGGCTGAAGAGCGTCATCGTCTCAGGCGACGGTCCTGAGCTGTCCTGCCATACCCAGCCGCCCGTGAAGATTTGATTCGTCCGACTCCACGCTGATCGGACTCGACACGGCGGGCGTTCGAACGGCTTGTGGCCGAATCAATCCGAATCGTCGAATACCGGATATGAGTGAGTTCAGGAGGGCATTATGAATTTCGGACTGTTCTATCTATTCAGCGACTTTGGCGACATCCCCCAGGACCAGGTGTTCAACGAAGTTCTGGATGAGATCGGATACGCGGAGGAGTTGGGATTCGACTCCATCTGGCTCCCGGAGCACCACTTCGCCATATACGGCATGCTGGGTAATCCGCTGACCTTCGCAGCCGCCATAGCTCAGCGCACGACGAAGATGAAGATCGGCACGGCGGTCATGATTCTCCCCTTCCAGCATCCGCTCCGGGTGGCCGAGGACGCCGCTCTCGTGGACGCGCTCAGCGGCGGGCGGCTCTTGTTGGGATTGGGTCGAGGATACCAACCCCCGGAGTTCCACGGATTTGGCGTGCCGCAATCGGATTCGTCGGCCATGTTCAACGAGAGCTTTGAGATCATCAAGCGAGCGTTGAGCGGGGAGAAGTTCACGTTCGAAGGCCAGTTTTGGAACATCGAAGAGCCCACGGAGATATTCCCCAAGCCGATCCAGAAGCCGCATCCGCCGTTCTACTTGGCCAGCGTCACGCCCCGAAGCCTGGATGTGGCCGCCCGAAACGGCATGTCGTTGCTCCGGGCGCCTCAGTTCAGCACATTGGACACGGTTGCCGAAGCGTACACGACCTACCGATCGATGATGCGAGAGCACGGCCACGACCCGGACAGCCTCGATCAACCCTTGTCAGTTCGGACCTACGTCGCGCCGACGATGGAAGACGCCAGGGCCGAAGCCGAGCACGTCGTGTGGTTCTACAAACTTATGGCAACGCTGCTTCCAGGCGCTCCTGGCCGGCCAACGCCGCCTTCCGGCTACGAAAACTACCCCCAAGACCCGTCCGCACTTTCCGCGATCACGGTCGACGACGTCTTGGAGCGCGGCACCGCCTTCGGCACGCCGGACCGCGTCATCGAAACGATGAAGACGTACATGCACCGGCTCGGCGCCACCAGCTTCATGACCCAGATGCGAATTGGAGGTCTCGAACACTCCAAGGTGCGTCAGTCAATGGAGCTGTTCGCCAAAGAGGTGATGCCGGCGCTGCGGGAGGAAGAGGCCAAAATGCAGGCGGAGCAGTAGTTATTAGGCACGCTCTCGGAGCCGGGTGTCTTCACCCAGGCGCCTGGCTCATCGTGCGAAATCGCAAGCAGTAGCAACCCAGAGAGTATTTGCCTTGTGCCGCCTCAGAACGGTGGAGGCCAGAGGCAGTCACAGACTGTTTCGACCGTGACGCCTAAACCGATCAGATATTGTCTGCCGAGCATAGCTCCATCTCGTCGGCCACTTGATCCAAGTATGACGGCAGCTCGTCGATCAGGTGCATCTTGTCGATGAAGTGGGCGGCGCCGGCTTCCATCGCTGCCAGGCGATACTCCCGTTCACCGTGCATGGTCACTACAACGACTTGGAGCGCCGGATTCTCTTTCATGAGTTCGCGCGTCACATCCAATCCGTTGATGTCAGGCAGGCTGATATCCATGGTGATGACGTCGGGCGTCAATTCCCGAGCCATCTCAAAAGCAGTGGCGGCGTCCGCCGCTTCGCCGACGATTTCGGGCTCCCCGCATCGGCAAAACCGCAAGGCAGTCTTGATCATGTTGCGAGCCAAGACGTGGTCGTCAACCACGAGAAGTTTCAATCGGGTCACCTGATCGCTCCTGTCCCAAGGCAGCTAATATTCCGCCGCGAGCTTGATCCACGCGTTGGAAATCGAATCTCGCACTCTCCGAGACTCCTGTGCACTGAATGACAGCAACGGAACTCGGAATGTCCCATACTTGGAGCCGGGAGAAGTCCGCCACGCGACTCATGACGGCGGACGATAATTCTCGGCCTGGTCGACAAAGTCGATGCCCACCATCTCGCTCCACGCCGACTGGAGCTGACGGGTGACAGGTCCAGGAACCTCACCGTCCAGGACGCGATTGTCGATCTTGCCGGCGGGCATGATGCAATAGGTCGTGTTCGTCATGAAGACTTCATCGGCCGTGTAGGCGTCGTACGGCTGCAAGTCTTCTTCCGTCGTTGGGATGCCGAGTTGTGCGGCGAGTTCGACGACCGACCGTCTCGTGTCGCCCTGAAGCGAGCTCCGGTCTCCAGGCATCCGAATCACCCCGTCGGTGACGATGAAGAAATTGCCCAGGATGTGTTCGGCGATGTTGCCGTCCGAGTCGAGCAGCACGGGAAATGCGTTAGGGTCGACGTCGGCAGACTCCAGGTTCGCCAGCACGAAGTTCATCCGGCTGTAGTGCTTGACCTTTGGATCGAGGGACTCGACAGGATAGGCGCGGGTGCGCGGGAAAACGACGTGAACGCCGTCTCGATGGAATGGCCCGTACTGGCCGAAGTCGATGTGCTGAGGCAGTATGCAGATCGTCGGGTTGGCCGCATCGGTGACGCCGCGCGTCCTCCCGCGAGTGACGAACTGCGTGATCGTGAAGTCGCCGCCGGGATGCCTCGCGGCCTGGTTGCGGTCCACGACTTCGCGCGTCAAAGACTCTAGTTCGTCGATGTCCAACCCCGGGTCGAGACGCGTGTACTTGAGCGAGCGCATGAATCGTTCGAGATGTTCTCGCAACCTGAAGATTCGCCCGTCGAACGTTCGCTGAAGGTCGTAGACCACGTCGCCCAGCCGAAACCCGCGGTCGGTCGCGTGGACCACGCACTGGCTCTCAGGAACGAACTCACCGTTCAGATACGCAATCAACTCCGGCATGTGTCACCTCACGTTCGACTGCCCGTTTCGATCATGCGCCGGTATTGCGACGGGCTGCCCAGGCGGGCTGGTCGCATATGTGTCCGAGGAACTCCAGGATCGTGTGGGCTGCAAGATACGACGTGATGCCCGTCCCAACATCGAGCTGAGGATTAACCTCCACCAGGTCGAACCCGACGATCTCGCTGCGATTGGCCAGGGCGACGAGAGTGTCCCGTAGCTCCGAGTACGTCATCCCATTGGGCTCAGCGGAGACGCAGCCGGGGACCAATGGCAGATCCAGCACGTCGATGTCGATGCTGACGTAACAGCGCTCTCCTTCGGGCACCACGGCGGCGAGTTGTTCCGCGCCCATCTGCCAGAGTTCCTCCATGCCGATGACGCGGTTGCCGTCGTTCACCGAGTCGTCAACCCATTCTTTCCTGTTGCGCAGGCTTCGGATGCCGACCTGCGTCAGGCTCTCGACGTGCGACATATGGTAGATGTGCCTGAACGCGTGCGAGTTCGTGTATTCGAAGCCATGCACGAATGGCGAGTAGTCGATATGCGCGTCGAAGTGTACCACGTGCAATGGCTCGGTGTAGGCGCGAACCACGGGGAACGTGATCGCGTGGTCACCGCCGAGGACCACGGGAAGCGCGCCGCGGTCCAGTATCTTCCGAGTCATCACCGTGATGTTCTCGAACGTGTCTTCGACGTTGGTCGGCAGGACATCGGCGTCCCCCACGTCAACGATTCGTCGGTTGACCATCTCGTGTTCCAGAAACATCCGGTCCGCATCGCCGTCGTAGTAGCCTTCCTTGCCGAATCGCAGGGAGTGCTCTCGGATGCCTCGCGGTCCGAATCGGGCGCCCGGCATAAACGGCGAGCCTTCGTCCGTCGGCGCCCCCATCACGGCGATGTCGGCGTCAAGCTGATCGAGGTCGGTGCAGACATCCGATCTCAGAAACGAGACGAGGCCGGCGAACGGATACGTAAGCCTGCCCATGTTGGTCGCTCGGTTGTCGGATTGCTGCACGGAGCTGCTCCTTCCGTCATATGATGCCAGTTGTGGAATTGCCGATAGATGCTACGATACCACACGAACAGACATCAGCCGCGGGACCAGCCATCGAGTCAGGGATCAAAGCCGGGCCGCATTTCGTGGACCCAACAAAATTGCGCAGCAGGCGCCAACGACCTACCCGAATGAATACGAGGTTTGCTGTCTGCGCCAACTCATTGGGCAGAATCATAGGTCGTGATGAATCTCACCTCGGAGTGTGAAGTAATATTCCTCGACGCTCCGGTTCCGAATGGAGTGCGGTCGATGAAGCATCACTCATTAGCGTCAACCGTTGTCGTCTTGATCGTGGCAAGCCTGTTGGCAGCAGCAGCCTGCTCCGATTCAGGTGACGACTCGTCAGAACCATCGGTCGAGGTTTCATGTGACGACTTCGCGACTCTAGACGCTGGGTTTGCGGTGGTCAAGGAAATGACAGTGGATGCCGACACATTGATGGCGGTCACGTTGTGTTCCAACATAACCACTGGTCACTCATGGGAATTGGCGGATATCAGTGATGCGAGCGTTCTGGAGCATGTGGACAGCCAGTACGTCAGCCCCGAAGGCGCGAACATCCCTGGGGCCGCGGGCAAAGAGACGTGGACCTTCAGGGCAATCGGCAAGGGGGCGAGTACGGTGTCGATGGAATACAGCCAACCATGGGAAGGCGGCACGAAGCGTTCATGGGCGTTCGATCTGGTCGTGGCGGTCAGATAACGTGCTGACGGCCGATGCACCCAAGTCGTGAGCGCCAACCCAGTTCATGCTGGGACGCCTAGCAGGCTATGACAGCGAACTGACCAAGTAAGTTGGAGCCCTTCACGAGAGTAGGCGCTATTGCATGCCAAGCAACCACATACAGATTTCCGACGAGTATCGGCCCGAATTGGAGGCGTATCTTGAAGAGCGCCTTTATGAGTTCAATTCTGAAACCACCGGAATACGCGACGGCCAATTGCTCAATGCTTCGGTGAAAGACGAAAACGGTGACATCGTTGCAGGCATGAGCGGCCACACCTGGGGCGGCTGTTGCGAGATTCGAACGCTCTGGGTCCACGAAACTCGCAGGGGCACAGGTGTTGGCACAGCCTTGATGCAGGCCGCGGAACAGGAAGCCGTTCGCAGAGGTTGTCGCCAGATCGTGCTCTCGACGCACAGTTTTCAGGTGCCGCGGTTCTATGAGAAACTCGGCTTCCGCAGTTTAGGGGCCGTTCCGGATTATCCTGAAGGCCATGAGAACGTCAACTACATCAAATATCTGCCAGGACCGAGCCAGACGTAGCGAGGGGATCGATCCGAGCCGTGGTTCGGTCGAAAGGACTACCTTACGCTAGTCTCTTTCGACAGCGGCTTTCGGGTCTTTTGCCGATGGGAGCCGCGTGGTCGATCAGATAGCATCAAAGCGAGTAGGGATCGAGTCGTCATCGCTTGATGGGGACTTATCGAAGGGGTTATACTCACTCACGTGGTATCGTTGCTCGAAGCGAGAGATCTAACTAAAAGCTACGGCGACACACTGGCTCTGGCTCGTGTGTCGTTCACCATCTCCTCAGGCGTAACCGGGTTGCTTGGACCGAACGGGGCCGGCAAGAGCACTGCCATCAAGTTGTTCCTTGGACTGTTGCGACCCTCGGAGGGATCCGCCGAAGTGCTCGGCGAGAGGCCGTACGAGAACGTCGAGGTCCGCGCGCGGCTCGGGTACATGCCCGAGCACGACTGCCTGCCAACAGCCATAACGGCATCCGAGTTCTTGACGCACATGGCGCAGGTCAGCGGCATTCCGCCGGCCTTCGCCCGAACTCGAGCCGCTGACATCCTTCGACACGTCGGGCTCGACGAGGAGCGATACCGCTCCATCGGCGAGTACTCGACCGGCATGATCCAGCGCGTCAAGCTGGCACAGGCGCTAGTTCACGATCCCGTGATCGTGATGCTGGACGAGCCGACTGCCGGGCTCGATCCCGCCGGGCGCGACGAAATGCTCGACCTCATCAAACGGACCGGTCGCGACTTCGGCATCAGCATCGTACTGTCGACCCATCTCATGGGCGACGTCGAAACCACGTGCGACCGCATTATCGTTCTCGAAGCCGGCCAAGTGGTCGAAGAGGGCGAAGTCTCGGGGTTCACTCGCGAGACGGAGACCATATACATCGAAGTCGTTGACCGTCAGGACGAGGTCCTCGCCGCGTTGGCCGCGCATGGAATAACAGCCGCGCCGGATGTTGGAGCTATCGCAGTCCAGAATGTGGGCGATGCCGAGTACGACTTGATTCGCGACGCGTTGGCAGAATCCGGCGCCCGGTTGCGCACTCTCGGCCCACGCCGGCACAGACTGACTGAGATATTCGGGGATGGTGGATCGTGACCGAGTCCGACGGCCAATTATTCGACCTCGGGTACCGCCACTACGAGGGCCCGCGCGAAGGCCGAATGCGTGCGCGCAAAGCCTTGTTCGTGAATGGCGTCCGCACGTCGTTCGGTCTCGGACGCGGCGCGACAGCCAAGATCCTGCCGATCGCGTTTTTCCTCTTCGTCATGACTCCGGCAGTCATCCTCGCGCTCGTTGCTTCCACGTTTGGTGAGATCGCGCCGGGCGAAACCTTGCCCGGTCACGCTGATTACTACCAGATCGTGTCTTTGTTGATACTGATCTTCTCGGCCATCATCGCTCCCGAATTGCTGTGTTCAGACCGCCGAAACGGCGTCCTGAGCCTCTACATGGTGAGGCCGTTGACGTCCACCGATTACGTCCTGGGCCGATGGGCGGCTTTCTTCGCGATTACCATCCTGTTCGTCTACGCGGGCCAGATCGTGTTGCTTCTCGGGCTGGTGCTAGGCGCAGACGAGCCGCTAACCTACCTGAAGGACAACTGGTTGGACGTCCCCCGATTCCTGGCCGCCGGGGCCGTCGTGGCTCTGTTGACCACAACGATCCCGCTGACGGTGGCGTCGCTCACAGAGCGCAGAGCGATCGCCTCAGTCGTGGTTATCGGCCTGTTTATCGTTACAATCAGCGTGGCGAACATCCTGGTCCAATGCCCGGAACGTGACAGGGAAATCAATGACGGCCAGATCATCGCCGAAGACTGCGAACCTCTGACGGGCAGCGCGGCCAAGTGGCTCGGACTAATCGACATCGGCAGCACCCCGATCCATCTGAGCGACATGATCTTCGACAAAGAGAACGACGAGCAGCTCGCTATCCAGGTGGCGAAGCTCCGGAATGTCTACCCTATCCTCTGGTACGCACTGTGGATAGCAGGTCCCGGTCTGCTGCTGTTGGCCCGTTATCGGAGGATATCGTCGTGAGTATGACGACCGCCGAAAATCGAGTAAGTCGATCAGGCGTGATTATCGATGTCGCCGACGTCTCGAAGTGGTTTGGCAGCGTCGTCGCGGTCAACGAGGTGTCGTTCCAGGTCACTCCCGGCATCACTGCCCTGCTCGGCCCGAACGGCGCCGGAAAAACGACCATGCTGCACATGATCGCGGGCTTGGCCAGATGCTCGGACGGCCAGGTGGACGTTCTCGACGAGCCGGTGCGCGGCAATCCCGGAATCTACACCCGGCTCGGTTTCATGTCGGAGCACGAAGCCGTGTATGGATTCCAAACGGGACGCCGTTTCGTCGAGATGTCCGCTCAGTTGCACGGCATGGAGTCGACTTCGGCAGCCGTGGACAAGGCAATCGGACTGGTGGGCCTGGCAGATGTCCAGAACCGTCCGCTGAAGGGATACTCGCGCGGCATGCGGCAGCGCATGCGCCTCGCGGCGTCGATAGTGCACGAACCGCAAGTCACGATTCTTGACGAGCCGCTGAACGGCACCGACCCGCGCCAACGAATCGAGTTCCAGGACGTCATGCGACGCCTGGCGCGCGAGGGCAAAACCATCCTGATCTCCTCGCACATCCTGGAGGAAGTTGAGACACTCGCTGACCGGATACTGCTGATGGTCAGCGGAAAACTGGCTGCCGCCGGCGACTTCCGTGCCATCCGGGCGAAGCTCGACGAGCTAGCGTATCGCGTTCGAATCGTGGTCGACGCTCCGAGAGCTATGGCCGCGGCGCTCGTGGCGATGGAAGAGGTCGAATCAGTCGGCGTCGACGAAGACCAGTCGCTGATCGTCCAGTGCCGAAACGTGGGGCCAATCCAGGCCGCGCTTCCTCGGTTGGCAAAAGAAAACGGCATCCGACTCGTGCGCGTAGAACCGATCGACGACTCTCTCGAAGCCCTATTCGGATACTTGGTGGATCGATAGATGGGCACAGTGCTGGGATTGTCATTCAGACAACTCGGAGGCCGATGGCGGCTTACGATCATCTTTCTGCTCGTCGCGCTTCAGATCGGCCTGGCGATCACCGTCAAAGTTCTCGCCGGCGAGGAAGAAGACTTCGTGGAAGGTTTCATCAACATCATGCTGGACGGATTGCTGGTCGGCGCTGTCTTGCCGCTGGTGACGATGGCCTTGGCCACGGCCTCGTTCGGCAATGAGATGGACGACCGTACGCTGAGCTACATAGTCCTGAAGCCCTTGGCTCGTTGGCGAATCGCTCTGCCAAAATTGCTAGCGTCGATAGTAATCGCCGGGCCGATTCTGGCGCTAAGCGGCGCTTTCTCGACCGTGCTGGGCCTCGATGCGGATGTCCAGACCGCGGCGGCCGTGGGAGTGGGATTGTTCGTTGGCGTGGCCGCGTACGCCTCGATCTTCACATGGCTCGGACTGAGGTCGAGTCGCGCCCTCGCCTTCGCCCTCGTCTACGTCCTGTTGTGGGAAGGATTGATCAGCTCGTTCATTCACGGCGTCGACTACCTGAGCGTGCGTGGCTATACCCTGGCTATCATGCACGGCATGGACACGGAGGCGTTGACGGTGCTCGAGGTTCGGACCATCGAGTTCCCAGCCGCCGCTGGCGGCGCCGCACTGGCGATTGTCGCGTTCTTCTGGCTCACCGTACGCAGGCTTCAGCGCATGGACGTGCCCTGACGCCCGATTGCTAGTCGACCGGGAATTGGCTCTCAACAAAGCTCAACAGAAGGAGGGCGACTGATGGCAGCACTTCAACGGATACCGATCATTGGCGTTGTCGCGGCGCCTCAGAGCTACGTCAATATCCTCTATCTGTTGCTCGCATTCCCTCTGGGCACGGCCTATTTCGTGCTATTGGTCACGGGCATCTCGGTTGGCGCCGGATTGGTCATCATGTGGGTCGGCGTCCCCATATTGGTGCTCGTGTTCGCAGCGTCCTGGGCGCTGTGCGAGTTCGAGCGCATCCTGGCAGTGTTTGCCCTCCACGAAGACATACCGAGAACGAGATTTACGTCGGCGTCGGTCCATGCCGATGACGCCCTCAGCACGGCTGAGCGATTGTTCGTCGGAACCTGGCGACGATTCAAGGCGCACCTGACGAACCGCCTGACGTGGACCGGCATGCTTTACCTGTTTCTCAGGTTTCCGCTGGGCGTGGCCACCTTCACCGTGGCGGTGGTTCTGATTTCAGTTTCGATGAGTTTGGCCGTTGCGCCCGCATACATGTGAGCTAGCGACGAATTCACGTGGGGCCCCTGGACCTTCGACCCCTACCCAATCTCATGGTTCTTGCCCCTGGTTGGAATTCCGGCGCTGATAGTGTCTATGCATCTGATGAACGCGATGGCGATTGGCTCCGGCCGGTTCGCTCGTGTGATGCTCGGCCGTCTCGGCGATCCCGCAGCCGATGTCGACGCACGCGGGCCGGCG
>DCWO01000154.1:19780-29281 GCA_002328865.1 Dehalococcoidia bacterium UBA2160
CCGGCGAACCAGGGTCGCAAGACCAATTGGCGGGTGATCGGATTCAGGACCCTGTACGTGCATCTCGCCGTCTACATAGTGGTCATCGAAATGTTGGCGATTATCGACTTCGCCACGGGCGGGGGTTGGTGGTTCTACTGGCCGCTCATCGGCTGGGGCATCGGAGTCGCGGTGCACGCGCTCGCAACGATATCCGTGCTGGGCGCGGCGTGGGAGCCGAGGCGGGCGAACGGATACTAGCGCCAGCCTAAATGGAAGCGGCGTGCGCCCGCAAAGTGATATGCTCTCCGACGCGACTCTCCGATTGGCGGCAACAATTCGCCAGCCACAACATCTTCCCTGGAGAAGCCACGTTGAGCAACACTTCGTCTGATCCGAACCAGCCCGCCGAGCGTTGGGCCAACATCAGGGACCTTCGTGTCCGATGCCTCGACTGGGGAGGAGACGGCCCGCCTGTAGTCGCGCTGCACGGACTCGCATCATCAGCCCATTGGTACGACCTCGTTTCGCCGCTGCTTCGCCACACGTATCGCGTCATCGCTCCCGATCAGCGCGGACACGGCCAGACAACCCAGGCGCCTGACGGTTACGATTGGGCGTCGCTGTCGCTCGACGTGATCGGCTTGATGGACAGCCTCGACATCGAGCGGTTCGCCGTGTTGGGCCACTCCTGGGGCGGCAACGTCGCGATCAACCTGGCCGCGAAACACCCCGACCGGATATCGGCGCTGGTGATGATCGACGGCGGATTCTTCGGCGGCCGGTCTCGCGTAACATCCAATTACGAGGAGTTCAGACAACGTGCCGCGCCCAGGGACGTCTCCGGCACGCTTCAAGAACTGATGGATCGGTTCAGCAAGCAGTTGAGTCTTTGCTGGAATCCCGACATCGAACGCATCGTGCAGACAATGGTGTGGGAAGACGAAGACGGCCAGATGCACGACATCCTGACGCCGGAGAACCACTCCCAGGTCATGCACGCGATGTGGCACGAGCCCGCCTCAGAGGCGTGGCCGCACATCACATGCCCTACACTCATCGTGGCGGCGGGTCCGACGCCAGAGCGCGCGGACAGTCCGATGGCGCAGATGAAACGAGAGCGCGTCGCCGCGGCCCACGAGGCGATCGCGGGCAGCCAAGTGCATTGGGTGCCGGAGACGATCCACGACATCGGCTACCACAAGCCCAACGAGCTCGCTGAGGTCATCGACGAGTTTCTATCCGGAGTCAGATCTTAACGCCGGTCCGCCACTCAATCTGGCACCGTCACCCAGGCAACGACCCGAGGCACGTCGCCGATGACGCGGGTTGTGTGACCTTGGCCGGTCATGTCTTCGCAGAAGGTTACCTGACCCGGCCCGAAGCGAAACAGCGTGCCGTCGCCCAGACCGATCTCGCCCTCGCCAGCCAACGTGATGACGTACTGACGTTGCGGGGCATGATGCCAGTCGGAGAAGCTGCCGGGTTGAGACACCCTGAAGACGACGCCTTTGGCATCGTGGATGGTCGTCCAATCCGGGTGGTCGTCGAGTTCAATGTGTTCGATATGAGACTGGCCGTCGTCTCCCGCGTACAATCTGGCAAAAGGCATTCTTGTTTCTCCTTAGAATCGACCCGTGAACGGCCGGGCTCGCGGGTTTTCGCATTGTTCGGACCGAACTATGGAAGACAGGTGTGGTTCGACAGGTTCAGTACGAACGGAAATTACACATCTCACACCATTCGCCCTGAGCCTGTCGAAGGGTCGCCCACACTCGCGATTGGCCAGGCGCGCGTGCGAGGGTTTGCGGCTCCGCTACGCGTATTTGCCCGTCGCTTGTGCCGCGGTGCCCTCGAGGCCTTTCTCCATTCGCTCCAGCCGGGTCTCGTAAGGCCAGGTGCGATTGAGATCGTCCTGCACGTCGATCTTGAGTCTGCCTAACGTTTCGATCTCGATCTCCAGGGTGTCGCCGCCCATGATCGCGATCAGACCTCGGTGATTCGTGCCGGTGGCGATCACGTCGCCAGCGTCAAGCGAGTGCACGGACGTGACCCACTCGATCACGCGCGGGAGCTGGTGAGCCATGTCGTCGGTGTTGAAGTTCTGCCTCAGTTCGCCATTGGTCCAAGACTGAATCTGAAGGTTCTGCGGGTCAGCGAACTCGTCAGGGGTGACGAGGAATGGGCCCATCGGCGCGAACGTCTCGCGAGATTTCATCTGGTAAAAGGGCGTGACTCCCCGGGCGGAGCCGTCGAGGAAATTCATGTACCCGAAGATGTAGTCGAACGCGTCTTCAGCCTTGACGTTTGAGGCGTGTTTGCTGATGACCAGTGCCATCTCGGCTTCGAATTCGAAGATGGTCGCGGGAACGTCGGGAAGCACGACGGTGTCGCCGTTCCCAATGACCGCGTTCGGCGACTTGTGGAACGCGTTGATCGCAGCGGGCTCGTCACGTGTGCCGTCCTCCATGTAGTTGACGGCCATCGCGACGATGTTGTGAGGCTTGGGGATCGGCGACCGCAGCCTGACGCTGTCCAGAGCAACACCGGGGCCCTGGTCGGCGGCGTTTTGTATCGCGGCTCTATACTGCGAGAAGTTCGTTATGACTCCGTTGATGAGGTCTTGCGGAGACAGATGCGGAACGTCGCTCACCGCGCCTGACACGTCCACAATCGAGTCGCTCTTCACCACGCCCAGCGTGAAATCGTTGAAAAATGCCAGCTTCATCGTGCTGCTCCTGCCTCTCTGAATTATTGAGTTGTTGCCGTTGGTCGCTTACACGTCGAGAGGACCGCCGTTGCTAGGCCCGCTACCCTTCGTTGCTCTCGTGCATCACGTCGCGCTTTCGCTTGAACGCGCCCCAACCCTCTTGTGTGAGCCGGTCCAGGCGTTCTTTCGCCGTTGCATCGTCTCGAGTTCCGCTCGCCACGGCCTCGAGGCTCTCGTCGTCTCTATATGCCAACGCTTCCTGGAATCCGGCCAGCTCGTATGCGCGATTGACCAGCATCTTGTTCAAGCGCACCGTCGTCTGTGGAAGCGACGCCAGTTTTCGCGCCATGGTCTCCGCCTCTTCGATCAGGCTTTCGGTCGGCACGACTCGATTCACGAGACCGATCTCGCGAGCTTCTTCGGCGCCGAATTGATCGCCCAACATCAGGATCTCTTTGGCGCGTTTCAAACCGACCAGAAACGGCGTGATGAGCACTGGCGGCGGGAAACCGTGACGTATCTGAATCTCGCCGAATCGGGCGTCCTCGGCGGCAATGGTGAAGTCGCAGACGCCGGCGAGCTCGCACCCCTGCCCCACCGCGTGTCCTCGCACGGCGGCGATCACGGGTTTGGGAAACGACCAGATGCGCAACTGGACATCCATGCCGCTCGGGGCGGGATCGTCGTCAGGGTACATCGACGCGTACAGGTCGCCGCCAGCCGTGAACGCTCTGCCGGCGCCGGTGAGCACCACCGCTCTGACATCGTCATCGGCCTCTGCCGTGTCCAGCGCCCGTCCGAGCAGCCGTAGGATGTTCTTATTCATCGCGTTGAGCACGGTCGGGCGGTTCATCGTAACGACCGCGAAGCCCTCCTTCTTCTCGTACAAGACGTCATCGGGGCCGGGCGGCGGTATCTCGATGCCGTCCGGAGTCTTCTTGATTTCGGTCATGGGCGTTCCCTCATCAGGTGACTTCGGGCGTGAGGCAGTTTCGGGCGAATTGTACACTATGAGGCGCCGCCGAGGGACCGAAGGGACCGTAGGGGCTCAAGAGGCGGATGATCGTGGGAGATTACGGCATCCGATGCCCTATCCAGGCGGCAATGCTGCCCGCCTGCGTTGACCAACTCCGCGGTCAGGTAGTAACTTGCCACCGCGCCACATTGAAATCCGACGGAGGGCATTTCAACATGAGCAACCTGAAGATCAGGGACGTCCGCGTCATCACGACAGAGCCTGACGGGATCAGGCTTGTGATCGTCAAGGTCGAAACCAACGAGCCCGAGCTATACGGCGTGGGGTGCGCCACGTTCACCCAAAGGCCGACGGCGGTCGTAGCCGCGGTCGACGACTACCTGCGCCCGTTCTTGATCGGCAAGGACCCTGCCGACATCGAGGATGTCTGGCAGTCGTCGTACGTCTCGTCGTACTGGCGCAACGGTCCGGTGCTCAACAACGCCCTCAGCGGCGTCGACCAGGCGTTGTGGGACATCAAAGGCAAGCTCGCGAACATGCCCGTCTACGACCTGTTGGGAGGCAAAGCGCGCGACGCCGCGGCGGTCTACGTCCATTCGAGCGGGCGTGATCCGCAGGAGGTCGAGGACAAGGCGCGTGCGTTCATCGAGGACGGGCATCACTACATCCGTGTCCAGACGGAGACGCCCGGGTACGCCACCTACGGCACACATGGCGCTCATCCCGATGTGGGGTTGCAAACCGGACCGCGTGTCGTCACCGACAGGGTCGAAGATGCCGACCCCGACACGCTCTACGCTCACCCCGCTGGGATCTTCGAGCCCCGGCCTTACATGAAATCCGCCGTGGCTCTGTTCGATCACATGCGGTCGACCATCGGCTGGGACATCGAATTGCTGCACGACGTGCACGAGCGCATCCCTCCGATCATGGGCGTCGAGCTGGCCAAAGAGGTCGAGGGGCACAGACTGTTCTTCCTCGAGGACCTGTTCGCGCCGGAAGACAACGACTACTTCCGAATCGTTCGACAACAAACCAGCACGCCACTGGCCATGGGCGAGTTGTACAACAACCCTCACGAGATCGTCCCGATGATCAAGGACAGGTTGATCGACTTCATCCGCGTCCACATCTCGCAAATCGGGGGCCTCACTCCAGCCCGCAAGCTCGCCGCACTGTGCGAGGCGTTCAACGTCCGAACCGCATGGCACGGACCAGGCGACACCTCACCGGTCGGCCATGCGGCGAACCTGATGCTCGACCTCAACTGTTGGAACTTCGGCATCCAGGAGTACGCGATTTTCGGAGAGCGGACCAAAGAGGTGTTTCCGGGATGCCCCGAGGTCCGTGACGGCTACATGTGGCCCAATGGCCAGCCGGGACTCGGCATCGACGTCGACGAGGGGTTGGCCGCCAAATACCCCTTCCGCGAACGGGCCTACGGCGGCGCCTGGGGCGCTGTCCGGCGGGCGGACGGCGGCGTCGTGAGACCGTAGATTGGCGGCGTGCCTGGCCAGAGGATATAATTGTCCCGCCGACCGGCAGCGCGATGAGAAAGCCTCGTGAGGAGACAACGATTGGCGAGCAGAATCGACTTCAATTGCGACATGGGCGAGAGCTTCGGAATGTACACGATGGGCTTCGACGACGAGGTCATCAAGCACATCACTTCCGCGAACATCGCCTGCGGCTTCCACGCTGGCGACCCAAACTGGATGCGCACGACCGTCGATCTCGCCGAACAGAACGGAGTCGGAATCGGTGCGCACCCAAGCTTCCCGGACCTGAGCGGGTTCGGTCGCCGAAACATGAACGCCACGCCCGCTGAGGTCAGGAACGACGTGGTGTATCAGATGGGGGCCTTGCAGGCTTTCACCTCGGCCAAGAAGCTTCAGCACGTCAAACCCCACGGCGCCATGTACAACATGGCGGTGGACGACGAGTCGCTGGCGGCTGCGATATGCGAAGCGGCGCTGGAGGTCGATTCCGACATCGTGCTGCTGGCACTGGCCGGGTCGCGGTGGATCGGAGTCGCGAAAGACGCCGGACTACGCGTGGCCAGGGAGATCTTCGCCGACCGCGCCCTGAACCCGGACGGCACGCTCGTGTCGCGCTCGTTAGAAGGCTCGGTGATCCACGACACGAACGAAGTTGTCGAGCGGAGTCTGCGCATGGTCACCGAGGGCAAGGCCGTTGCCATCTCCGGCGAGGTCATCGACGTGGAGGCTGACAGCCTTTGCCTGCACGGCGACACGCCCGGCGCGGTGGAGATGGCCAAAGCCCTCAACGCCGCACTACGCGCCGAGGGCGTCGAGATACTCCCGCTTGGCGAACTCGTATGAGGGACCAATGAACGGAAACCCAACTATCATGCCGGTTGGAGACAAAGCGCTCCTGATCGAATTCGGCGACTCCATCGACCCGGCGATCAACCGTCGCGTTCACGACCTAGCGGCAAGCATCGAAGCTGCCGATGTCCCAGGCGTGCTGGAAATGATCCCGACCTACCGATCTCTGCTCATCTCGTACGACCCTATGACCACGTCGCCCGGCGTGCTTGGCGAGGCGGTGATGGACCGTCAAGAGCCTGACTCCGGCATTATCGCTCAACCCACCAAGGTCGTTTACATCCCGACGCTGTACGCCGGCGAATACGGACCGGACATCGAGTTCGTCGCTCGGAACAGCGGGCTGTCGCAGGATGAGGTCATAGACATCCACTCCGGCGCCGATTACCTGGTGTACATGATGGGGTTCAGCTCAGGTTTTCCTTACCTGGGCGGGTTGGACGAACGTCTCACGACCCCGCGGCTGGACAGCCCGAGGACCGAGGTCCCGGCAGGGTCCGTGGGCATCGCCGAGACGCAGACCGGCGTGTATCCGCTGGCCAGCCCCGCTGGATGGCGCCTGATCGGCAGAACCCCTGTCAGGCTCTTCGACCCCGATCTCGACCCGCCCGCTGTGATTCATGCGGGCGACCACGTACGGTTCGTGCCGCTGAGCGGTCCCGACGAGTTCCAGCGAATCGAGCGTCAGGTCCAAGATCGCGCGTACACCGTCACCATTGAGGAATCGTCATGAACGAGGCAATCCTGGAGATACAGAGCGCCGGATTGCTCACGACGGTCCAAGACCTCGGCCGCACCGGATACCAACGATTCGGCGTAGCCGTCGCCGGGGCCGTCGACGCCACTGCCTTGCGCGTCGCCAACATCCTCGTTGGAAACCGAGAGGGCGCCGCGAGTCTGGAGATCACGGCGTTGGGGCCAAAGGCCGTGTTCTTGTCGGACACCGTGATAGCAGTAACCGGCGCCGACCTGGGAGCGTTGATCGACGGCCAATCCATCGCACGCTGGCAGAGCGTGTCGGTTGTCAGCGGTAGTGTGCTGGAGTTCAGCGGTCCGTCCGACGGAATGCGGGCGTATCTGGCTCTGGCCGGCGGAATCGACGTGCCGGTTGTCATGGGCAGCCGGGCCACGTTCGTCCCCGGAGGTCTCGGCGGTTTCGACGGCAGAGCACTGGCGCCCGGCGACGTGGTGCGGGCGCTGCCCACGGCCAACACCAACGGCCTCCGAGGTCCAGGGCTTCCGGAAGACATCGTACCTCCCGTGTACGGAAAAGAACACGAAGTTCGGGTGGTTCTCGGTCCGCAGGAAGCCGCATTCACGACAACTGGGGTTTCGACCTTCCTGTCGTCGCCATATGCGGTGACGGCTGAATCCGACCGAATGGGATGCAGGCTGGAAGGTCCCGTGATCGAGCACGAGTCCCGTCCCGACATCGTATCGGACGCGACCGCGCTCGGTTCCATACAGACGCCGGGCAACGGTCAACCGATCGTCTTGTTGGCGGACCGCGGCACGACGGGCGGCTACCCGAAGATCGCCACCGTCATCAGCCCGGACATCGGACTCCTCGCCCAGGCCATGACCGGAGACACCGTCCGATTCACGGCGGTCACAGTCGGCCAAGCCCACGACATATTGCGCGAGCAAGAGGCGATGATCGCCGAGATCAAACAATCCGTTGGCGTGGATCGATCCGGATCGTTCTCTGTCGCCGCCGAAGGACGTTCACGGGCAGTGGTGACCGAAACCGGCGATCCGGTGGCGCGAGCGGAGCTCACCGCTGCCGGGCGCCGCACCGTTGTCAGGCCGGTGTCCGTCACTGTCGACGGGCAGGCGTTCGAATTCGAGATAGAAGTGAAACACGACGCCTGATCGAGTGCCCGATCTGGAAATGTATCGAAATCAGGAGAGACATATGAGCAAGCGAATTGCGATCTTCGGCGCTGGCGCCGCGGGCAGCTACATCGGGGCGTTCCTCACTCGCGAAGGGCACGACATCACGTTGATCGACATGTGGGGCGAACACGTCGAAGCGATGCGTGAGAACGGCCTCAGGGTCTCGGGTTCCCAGGGCGACTTCACGGTCCCCGTCAACGCGCTGCACCTATCAGACGCGATGCAGATCCAGGGCAAGTTCGACATCGCGTTCCTCGCCATGAAGAGCTACGACACGGAGTGGTCCGCGCATTTCCTGAAGCGTCTCATCGCCTCCGACGGCGTCGTCGTCGACTCTCAAAACTGCATGAACGACCAGCTCATCGCATCGATCGTCGGGTACGGACGCGAGGTCGGGTGTGTGATGTCCGGAATCACCGTCGCCCTCTGGGAGCCTGGACATGTGACACGAGGAGGCCAGCCGGGCCACACTGTCTTCCGCGTCGGCGAGCTCCACGGCAAGATCACACCCAGAGTCGAGGAGATCGTCGAGATCCTCTCATGCATCGACGGCGCCATCGCAACCGAGAACATCTGGGGAGAGCGCTGGTCGAAGCTCACGACCAACTCCAGCGGCAACCCCGTCGGCGCGATGACGGACTTGGGGTCCTACGGCGTAGCGTCAAACTCGGACGCGCGAAGAATACAGATCAACATCTGCAAAGAATCATGCCAGGTCGCGCTGGCTCAGAACTATCGTGTCGAGCCGATCCGCGGTATCGCGGCGGAGACCTACGCGAAGGCCGACGACGGCGGGGTCTACGAGGAACTGGACGCCAAGTTCCAGCCCGGACCCGCTGGCGGCGCCGACTGGAAGTCATCGATGGGCCAGGATGTCTTGAAGGGCCGCCATACCGAGGTAGAGTTCATGAACGGCTACATCTCCGCCCAGGGCCGCGCATCCGGCGTCCCGACCCCGATCAACGACGCGATCGTGCAGATCGTCAGCGAGATCGACTCTGGAACGCGTAAGCCAAGTCCAGAGAACATCGCGGCGGTCCTTCGGATGGCGGGAATGGCGTGATTGTGGCGGCGCCTCGATGTGGCTTGGCCGTGAACGGTCAGAGCACCTGCTCGATACACGGTGGCCGGCGGCCTTGGTCTTTAGGCCGAGCCTGGTTTGGCATCGGCTTAGCCGTGAACAGCCAGAGCACCTGCTCGATACACGGTGGCCGGCGGCCTGTGTCTTCAGGCCGAACTTGCTCGTCATCTGGCCTCGTAGCTACGGACATCGACCACGCAAAGTCGCCACAGCAACCTCGCCATTCTGATTCCTTCCGCCTAAGGCGGAAGGAATCTCGTCGGAATCGGAAGACGTGTGTCTGTCGGAGACCAGATGCTTCGCTTCGCTCAGCATGGAGTGGGGGCACCCGCCCAACACACGGCGAACGGTGGCCTCGGCCTTCAGGTCGAGTTTGCTCGTCATCTGGTCTCGTAGCTACGGACATCGACCACGCAAAGTCGCCGCAGCAACCTCGCCGTTCTGAGTCCGTCCGCCTTAGGCGGAAAGAATCTCGCCGGAAACGGAGAACGTGTGTCTGTCGGAGACCAGA
>DCWO01000042.1 GCA_002328865.1 Dehalococcoidia bacterium UBA2160
CATTTTCGCTGACGGTCTACAGGCGCCCTACTGGCGGTAGCTGGCGGCGTTTCCTTCGTTTTGGGGATGGGAGTCTCGTTGCTGACCGGAGCTCCAAAACCATCGCCGGCTCCATCGGAAACATCTGAAGCCTTCCAATTGGCTGAAAACGAAGGAGTGGGTCCTTAGCGCGTAATGGCGAAGAAAGGCGTCAAGATAGTGTATTGGCTTCTCGCCGGGAACCGATTCCTCGTGGTCATTGCCGGGGTGGCGATCGCAATTAGCATCTTCCTCGGAGGATGTTCGAACGCCAGAGTCGGGTCTCTCGCCTCGGACTTCGAGTTGACTGACCAGCGCGGGCAGACGGTGAGCCTCGAAGACCTATCTGGCAGGCCAGTCGTTTTGACCTTCGTCTATACCCATTGCCCGGACGTGTGTCCCCTTTACTTGTCCAGGATCAGACAAGCACTAGCAGGTTTGGAGATACCCGACAAGGGCATCTCAGTTATTGTGGTCACAGTCGACCCGGAGAGGGACACCGTTGAGCACCTCGAACGTTTCGCCGGTTCCTGGCCCGCCAATTGGCACTTTCTTACCGGGCGTTCCGCCAAGGTTGCGCGAGTGTGGAGCGACTACGGCATCCACGTGGAAAGGGATGGAGTTGGCGCGCTGTACGCCGCCGCCAATGGCTACGGCGTTGTCCATACTGGCAAGGTGGTGGTTCTCGACCGAGACAGCTACATCGCTACTGAGCTGGTCGGCAATTGGAGCACAACACAACTCGGCGACGTCGTCGGGCAGGTGCTGGTTGGGAAGAAGGTCGTTCAGAGAACAGGTCCCCTTGAAATTTTTGCGCGGCTCTTGGAACGTTGTGGGGATTTTGCATCGGCTCATCCCTGGGCTTTCATCGGCCTCATGTTCCTCATCATGCTTCCCGGCTTGGTCTTGCCTGCATTTCTCCTTCGCACCTTCTTGAGAACCAAACAGGGGTGACCTGGGTTGAAGAGCGCTTCATGCAACATGGCACTAAGCAGCGTAGGTGACAGAACTCAGATCAAAACATCCATCAGCATCCGAGATAACGTCACAGTCAAGAAGAACAATGCGGTCGCGGCCGGTGAAACAATCCCTGACAGGGCGACAGTGCGGTAACAGGTACAGCCGTGGCCACGCCTCTCGTCGGTTGGCGAGCGATCTACTTCGGTTCTGATCGGAATCGCATTCAGGCCAGGTGTCAAATCAAGATGCTATGACCCGAGGAATGTCGCAGCCGCGTCGTCGAGCACCTGTGGCCTTAGCGACGGGGCCTGACCGGGGCACAGCGTCGCAGATTGATAGCGAGCGTAGGCGTCCAGTTCGAGGCCGCGATAGTCGGCGTGATCGACCTTTGCGGCGAGCAGCTCGACCAACCCCACATCCGATCGGGTCGACAGGGCGCTCAAGGCTTCGAGTCCGCTCACGTGGGCGAGTTGGATATCCGCGTCCATCGGCGGTTGTCCCTGTGCTTCGAGCACCTCGTTGACGACGCTTTGTATGAACGGTCCGTTGCCCAGATAGAAGTCTTCGACCGCCACGACGAGGCCGATGACGCGCTTCGCGTCGGAGGCAGCGATTGCCTCACGCACGCGCTTCACGCAGTCGGCCACGCCGCCGGATCTCGCGAGGTCTGCGCGCAGATGCTCGCGGTCGCCTGTCGACCGGCTCAATGCGCCGAACGGGCGCGTGATGCATCCGATGACGAGCGTCGCATCTGCGCCGTTGACATGCCAAGCCCCACGGTCGGAAAGTTGCCTCACATCGGTTTGACCTGTCAGCAATTTGCCGACGTAAACCGAAAAGGAATTAGCCACCAACCGTATGAATCCACCGCGGTCGAGCTCGATCAGGTCGTAGTACAAGCCGTGTGTGATTCGCCGAAGGAGGTAGCTGAGAATCGGCGTCAGGTACTTGCCGTCGGGCAGCTTCAAGATCGGATACTTGCGGAACGGGTTGATGTTGTACGGCTCGAAGTGGGGATGGCTGCCGGAGGGGACGCCCAGCATCGACCGGAACGTGGCGTAGTCGCAGGCCATGATCGCCAGAAAGCTCTCGACCTGCTTCGCGTCGATGCCGTCGTCGCCGATATGGGTCGCCAGACTGGCGGCGTCGAACGACTCGCCAGGGTGTTCCAGACACCACCCCCAGAGCGCGTGCCCGATCGTCCACACTTGGTCGATCGTGATCCCGTAAGCCTCTTCGTACGCCGCCTCGAAGTCGAACCTAGCAGTTTCCTGCTGCGTCGGAGCGATCTGTCGATACAGCGCCAGTGAGCGCGGGACGTAGCCGTCCGCCTCTCCGTCCGGGAGTTGCTGGTACGCCGCACGGTGCGCCATCGACCACGCACTGTCAGACACCTGCACCCCGAAGGCCATATCCGGCGACAGTATGACGCTGCTCGCCAGCTCGCAGCACAACTCCAACTCCTGAAGCGAGAGCGGCCCGCCACGGCCATCGCCTTCCGGCTCGCGTTCGAGTAGGAAACGCACGACTGCCGCGAGTTGATGATCGGGCAACGTTCCGTGACTCGCAGCCTGTGCTATGAGCGTAAGCGTGCCATGTACATCGCGGCGCCGCAGCAAGTCGCTCAGGAGCGATCCTGGATCGGCATCGAGGTGGGATTGGGGTTCGTTTGCGGTCATTGGTTCACCATCCACGATGATGCGATGAGTGTTCGGCATGCGGTCGCCAGGGAGGCGACGTTCACAAGGCAGTTTACATCAGAGCCCCGAGGAGCAGGCATGCCGTGCACATCGCGCTGCGGCTTAAACTGTCGAGCCGGTACGACAGGTCCCGACAAAGCCGGGACCCCGGTGCGTCGGGGAGCTCAATAAACGGCTCCACGAGGTAGAGGCGTTGGATGGCTTCAACGATTCGCCGCCGCCTTTGGATTCAGGCAAGACGGCATCGCTGTGCCTGCCAACGCTCCAACGACATTTTGAACCGTGAGCTCCCCCATCTTCTTGACCGTGGACGAACTCGCGCTGGCGATATGAGGAGATATCACCACGTTTGGAAGCGTCAGCAACGGATCGCCGATCGGGATGGGCTCAGGGTCGGTCACGTCCAATGCGGCTCCCGCGATCTTACCCGTCTTCACAGCTTCATACAGCGCGACGGGATCGACAGTGGGACCTCGTGTTGTGTTGATGAGGAACGAGTGGGGCTGCATCAAATCGAGTTCGCGCCTGCCGATGATGCGCTCAGTATCGGCAGTCAGAGGGACGTGCAAGGATACGAAGTCCGATTCACCCAGCAATCCGTCCATGTCAGGTCTCCACTCGACGCCGAGCCGATCCTCCACTTCTGGTTTCCGGCTTCGGGAGTGGTAGAGAACTCTCATGTCGAATGCTTGAGCTCGCCGAGCCACGGCAGTCCCGATGAGCCCCATGCCTATGATCCCCAACGTGGCGCCGTGAACGTCCGTGCCCAGGTACGGTATCTGATCGAAGACCTTCCATTCACCCGCACGTATCCGCCTGTCGCCAAACGCGATGTTTCTCGCGACCGACAGCATCAGCCCGAAAGTGAAGTCAGCGCATGACTCGTGCAACACGCCCGGCGTATTCGAAACCAGGACTCCGTGTTTCGTAGCCTCGCCAATGTCGATGTTGTCCATTCCCACAGCCCGGTTGGCCACGACCTTGAGTCTTGGAGCTTGGTCCAGCAATTCTTTGTCGACCTGGTCTGTTATCTCCGTAATCATGCCATCGCTTTCCAGCGCTTTTCGGAGGATGACCTCTCTCGGCGGGGCTGACCGTTCGGGCCACACTTCAACTTCGACGAACTGCCTCAAGTGCGCGATGGCCTCAGGTATTATGTGCTCGCGCGTCACAAAGACTCTTTTGGTTGAAAGCTCGGACATGTTACTCCCTAATCCGGTGGGTTCGGTCAGATCGTATCGAAAGGCAATTCATCACCAGGCAGCGCTCATGCGCCGCTCGACCAGGCTACATGATACATGGTCAACAACTCCGCGATCACTCAATCCCTTTCTATCGATACACGCCTGGCCCAGGCGTCCTGAGTCCAGGTAATGGCAGTGCGAATGTAAGGTTCGCGGATGGGTGGTAGAATCGCGATGACTGGTCAACTGCAGGTCACACGCCAACTGACGGAACGCCCCCCGGCAAGCCATGGAGCTATAAACATCACCGACATCAACATCCGCACCTTGTTCCGAACCGAGGTCCTCTCCATCCAGGACGTGCGCTGCCTGGGTTCGGTCGTCGGGCGGAGCGATGAGGAGTGGCCAGCCGGATACGAGATCGTCTTTCCGCGCGCCGGGACATTCGTGAGACACGGCGCCGACGGCGTTCACGTCGCTGACGCAACCCAGGTGCTCTTCTTCCACCCAGGGCAGTCGTACGAGATCGCTCATCCGGTTCACGGCGGCGACAGGTGCACGGTGTTCGAGCTATCGAGATCGGTCCTGGTCGAGGTGTTGGGCTCGCACGATCCCGACGTCGATGAACTTCAGGAGCTCCCATTCCGGACCGGCAGCGCATTGGTGGACGCCCGACAACGGCTTGCGCAGCACCGCCTGCTCAGGCTCGTCGAAGACGGCTGGCTCGGAGACCCGATCGAGTTGGAAGAGTCAGTTCTGAAGCACATCGATCTCGCGGTCACAAATGCATACGCCCGAGACGGCCGCGCCATCGGCGAGGCGAAACGTGAGACTCGTCACGCTCACGCGGAGCTCGCCAGCGACGTGAAACTCTACCTGGGCGAACGGATGGCCGACCGGATCAGGCTCTCGGAAGTGGCCAGCGCGGTGGGCAGCTCGCCTTACCACATGTGCAGGATCTTCAAGCGTCAGGCAGGGTTGCCAATACATCGGTACCTGCGCCGCCTTCGGTTGCTGCATGCGCTGGATCGACTGTCGGACGACCCAAACGAACTGCTGACGCGGACGGCCCTCGACGTCGGATTTTCGAGCCACGCCCACATGTCCACGGCATTCCGAGCCGAATTCGGCACGACCTTCGCGGAGGTCAGACGGGGCATGACCGGCCGCCGCATGCGCGAGATGCGCAAGATCGTGGAAGCGTAGCGCACGCACCGCTGTTACGCTGGTCGGACCGACGCCCTGCGTCTCGCGATGTTGAATCGCTTTCGCTAGCACGGGCGTCCACTCCACGGTTAGGCGCCACGCATCTCTTCGATAGACTTCAGTCTGGACCACTACCGTCAGGTATTCCGCTACCGGGCGTTCCGGCTGTTTTGGTCCGGGTTCGCCCTGTCCGTCGCCGGCGACGCCATGACCAGGGTCGTGCTTACCTGGTACGTTTGGGAAGCCACCGGCTCTTCGCGCGCGCTGGGATTGCTCGCGTTCCTCTACACCGGACCGATCATTGTCTCCGGACTTTTCGCCGGCGCGCTGCTAGACCGATTCGACCGACGACGCGTGATGATCGTCGACAGCGTCGTCAGAGGGGCGGCCGTTGCGGCGATTCCTCTACTCCACGCTCTCGGATCGCTGGAGGTTTGGCACGTCTACGTCGTCGCGGCCATCTACGCCAGTCTGATGATGGTCTCGTTGGCCGGAGCGCCCACCATGATACCCAGCCTGGTCCCGGAGCGACACCTCTCGACCGCAAACGCGTTGGAGACGATCGCTTACACGCTGAGCGGCGTTCTCGGTCCGCCCATCGCCGGGTTGCTCATCGCAAAGATCGGCGCTCCGAACGTCGTGATCATCGATGCGATAACGTACCTGGCCTTCGCCGCGGCGCTATTGGGCATGGGGCATCACGACGTTGCTGCCGCCACGCCGACCAGGACCCGAAACGACAAAGGGATTCGCGACGTACTGCGGCTTGTGGCCGGCAACAAGATACTGCTGTCGACAACGATCATGTACATGTCGGCAAACATCGCGATGGGCATGATGTTCGTATGGCTTCCCATCTACTCTGACCAAGGGCTCGGAGGTGGCGCCGGTTTGTTCGGAATGCTGCTCGGGCTTCTGGCAATCGGCGAGGTCGTCAGTTCCTTGCTGGCGGGCAGCATGTCGTTCAGACTTGCCCTCGGCTCTCTGATCTGCATCGTTATGTTGCTGTCCGGGCTATCGGTGGCCATCCTGCTGCTCGGCGAAAAGGTCTGGATTGCGGCAATCGGCATGACCTTGTTCGGGTTCTTCAGCGCTCCCCTCACCATCTGGGCGCAAACCCTGCGGATGAAGATCATTCCACCCGACATGATGGGGCGCACGTTCGCGCTGTTGCGGATGTCGATGCAGGGGACCAATCCGTTGGGGGGCATCGTTGCAGGCGCGGCCCTTGCGGTCGTGAGCGTCCCGGTCATGATCGGCCTGTCGGTTGTGTTCGTGGCGCTGCCCGGGGCGTTCGGGTACAAGGTCAAGGAGCTGCGATCGGCGCGCTAGGCCGGACCAGCTCCTGATTCCTGACCGGATGTTCGGCAGAACACGGACCGGCGCCCGGCTAGAATATCGCTATTCCCTCACGTTTTTGTTCCGCAAAGTTACGACCGCGTTCGCGAATTATGTTAAAGTCTCTGTCGGAATGTTCGCCATACGCCAACGCCGAGAACAGATAGGTTGCATCTCGTGACGATGAACGTCGGAGTTCCTCGCGAAACTTACCCGGACGAGCGACGCGTCGCTTTGGCGCCGGTAGGCGTGTCCGCGCTTGCCAAGGCAGGAGCGAGCGTCGTCGTGGAGCACGACGCCGGACAACAGGCTGGATTTCCGGACAGTCTGTACGAGGCTCACGGCGCGACGATCGCATCCGACCGAGCACAGATTTTCACGACCGCCAACGTGATTTTGCAGGTGCGCGGGCTCGGCGCCAATCCGGATGCCGGCCAGGCCGATCTCGAACTGTTCCAATCAGGCCAGATTGTGCTCGGGCTCCTGGATCCTCTGGGCGCCCCTGAAGCGGCGCAAGAGTTGGCCGGCAGGAACGTCACTTCGTTCGCCCTCGAGTTGCTGCCTCGCGTCAGCCGCGCTCAGCCCATGGACGTCCTGTCGGCGATGGCCACGATTGCAGGCTACAAAGCCGTCCTCATGGCCGCCGACACACTTCCCAGGATGTTCCCGATGATGATCACGGCCGCGGGCACGATCACCCCCGCCAGGGTGTTGATCGTGGGAGCTGGCGTGGCGGGACTCCAGGCGATCGCTTCGGCAAGACGGCTCGGCGCCGTGGTACAGGCGTATGATGTCCGGCCAGCCGTCAAAGAACAGGTGGAAAGCCTGGGAGCAAGGTTCGTCGAGCTTGAACTCGACACTGAAGAGTCCGAAACCGAGGGCGGCTACGCCCAGGCAATGGGCGAGGAGTTCTACCGCCGGCAACGTGAGTTGATGGGACGCGTCGTCGCCGAAAGCGATGTGGTGATCACGACCGCGGCGGTCCCGGGCGGGAAGGCCCCGATCCTGCTGACCGAGGAGATGGTCAACGGCATGGACGAGGGCGCCGTCATCGTGGACCTGGCCGCTGAAAGCGGCGGCAACTGCGAACTCACGCAGCCCGGCAAGAACGTAAACGTGAGCGGGGTCACGATCATGGGACCGGCCAACGTGGCGTCCACCATCCCGTTCCATGCCAGCCAGATGTACAGCAAGAACGTGACCGCGTTCGTTGAGAACCTGGTCAAGGACGGGGAAGTGCGGATGGACCTCGACGACCCGATCATCCACGACGCGCTCTTGACGCACGAGGGACAGGTGTTCAACGCCCGCGTCCGCGAGCGGCTGGGCCTGACGGCATCCGATGAAGGGAGCAACGCCTGATGGAGGTCTTCGTAGCAGCCCTGACTATCTTCCTGCTGGCCTTGTTCGTCGGCTTCGAGATTATCACCAAGGTGCCGCCTCTGCTCCACACACCGCTTATGTCCGGGGCCAACGCCATCTCGGGCATCACTCTGGTGGGCACGCTGGTGACATCCGGCCAGCAGCTCACAACGTTCACGACGATCCTGGGATTGGTCGCTGTGGCGATGGCGACGGCCAACGTGGTCGGAGGGTTCCTCGTAACCCACCGCATGCTTGGCATGTTCCACCGGAGGGACTAGATGCCGATAGAGTACATCGACCTAGCTTACCTGGCCGCGGCGATCCTATTCATTCTCGGTTTGAAGGGACTGACCAGCCCGCGGACGGCCGTACAGGGCAACCTGATGGCCGCCTCAGGGATGCTGATCGCGATCGTTGTCACACTCCTGGACAAACGAATCGTCAGCTTCGAAATCATCATCGCCGGACTCGTCATCGGAGCACTGATCGGCGTTGTCCTAGCCTATCGCGTGCCCATGACGGGCATCCCGCAACTGATAGCTGTCTTCAACGGATTCGGGGGCGGCGCCTCCGCATTGGCAGTCGGCGCCGCGCTGGAGGAAGTCCTCAAGGGCGGGTTCGTCGAGGGATTCGACGTCCAGCTCATGGTGTCGGTCGCAATCGCAGGTCTGATCGGCGGGCTGTCGTTCCTTGGCAGCGCCGTTGCATTCGGCAAGCTCCAGGGGCTCATCCCCGAACGGCCTATCCTGTTGCCCGGCCGGCACGTCGTCAACGCGATCCTGGCGCTCGTCTGCGTTGGGTTGAGCGTTTGGTTGGTCATCGAAGGGATCTGGCTGGAGGCGGATACGGCGACATCGCTGCCGTTTTGGATTCTGGTCGCGGTCGCCTCATTACTCGGCTTGTTGCTCGTCATACCCATCGGCGGCGCGGACATGCCGGTTGTGGTCGCGCTGCTGAACGCCTACTCCGGGTTGGCGGCGGCAGGTCACGGGTGGGTGCTCAACAACAGCGTGCTCATCATCGCCGGATCGTTGGTCGGCGCGGCTGGATTCATCCTGACGGCGCTCATGTCAAAGGCGATGAACCGCTCGTTGGTCAACGTCATGTTCGCCGGGGTCGGAGCAACCGTCGCCACTGCCGCCGACAGTGACGAAATCTATGCGGGACGCGTCAAATCAGCGTCGCCGGACGAAGTCGCGATGCTGATGGACGGGGCCCGGCGAGTCGTCATCGCCCCCGGATACGGCATGGCCGTGGCCCAGGCTCAGCACGCCGTGCAGGAGCTGACGATGCTGCTGGAGTCGCGGGGCGTCGAGGTGGAGTTCGCGATACACCCGGTCGCGGGACGCATGCCCGGTCACATGAACGTGCTGCTGGCCGAGGCGGATGTCTCGTACGACAAGCTGAAGGACATGGACGAGATCAATCCAACGTTCCGACAGACCGACGTGGTCCTGGTCATCGGGGCCAACGACGTCGTCAACCCGATGGCGCGAGAGGCGGACCCGTCAATCCCCATCGCGGGCATGCCGATCCTGGACGTTGACGGCGCGCAGTCGGTGGTCATAATCAAGCGCAGCCTCAGTCCGGGGTTCGCGGGCATCCCCAACCCGTTGTTCGCCGCCGACAACACACTGATGCTCTTCGGCGACGCGAGAGCGATGGCCGCTGCGCTCGTGACGGCGCTGCGCGAGGGGTAGGGATGATGCGCCTTTCAATTCGGCCTCTCCCAAGATGTCGGGATTGTTTTCAGGCGGTTCGAGCGCATACGAATTCCGGTTATCGCCGCCGCGAAGATGCTTGCCAATACGATAAGGTCCCACGGGCTGCTAGACGGAACCGGGACAGCCGCCGGAGCAGCCTCCCGATCATCGATCTGTAGCAGATAAGCGACCAGTTGGCCCATCTCGGCAGCGCTCAGGGCATCGCCGATAATGTGTTCGTCGCTGTTCAATACATCTTCGAGAGTCGATGCTTGGCCGTCGTGCAGATACGGGGCAGTATTCCAGACACCCTTGAGTGTCGGCGTGTCAAAGCCAACCCCCGCCAACGGTTGCCCAATGCCCAGACCGAAGGAAGGCTTGACTGTGCCCACATCATGGCGCTTGCCGTCCGTAAAAGAGCTTCCGGAATGACAGAAGCCGCATCGCCGTGATTCGAAGACTGCCCGACCGGCCAAGCCTTCCGAAGTGAGGACCCCGCCCGCGTCGCGATATGGGCTCGGCGGCGTCTTGGTCAACGAACTCACGTAGGCTGCCAGGTTGTCGAGATCGGAGCTCAGGCCCGCTTTGGGGGAGCCCAGAGGATCGCTCGTATTGGCGAAGTCTTGGTCGGACATGAAGCCCGTGCCGCCAAACAGCTCACGTATTGGATTCTCAAAATCCTAGACTTCGTCAAAATTGGCACTCCAGTGAAGGTACCCGTGCCCCATGCCCGCACGACCGCGAAGGCTGACGGTGTTGCGCAGACCTTCCCCGCCTTGCGTGAAATCCCAAACCTGCTCATCGCTTTCGCCTTCATTGTGGCAACTCGCACAACTAACATAACTATCCAGGTTCATGCGCCTGTCAGATGCATTGTAGAAAATCCGTTTGCCGCGCAGGACCTGTTCCATCAGCGCCTCGTTGGCCACAGTCGAGACCTCGGCGAGCAGGGATGCTGAGTTGCCTGTCCCGTCGACGAAGCTCGTCGTATCGAATACCGATACGGTGCGGGACATGTAGTTGTGGACATACAGCTTGCTGCCATCGCCGTTGAAGACCATACCCTGCGGAGCCAGGCCGGTATTCATGGTACCCACGAACCTGACGTTAGCGGCATCGTATATTTCCACTTTGTTTGTGCCTTGCGTGGCAATAAAGAAGAGGTCGCCAACGGGGCTGAAGATCACCGATTGAGCCATGTCTCTGTCGTTCAGGTCCACCCTCGCCGCGATGTATTTCTCCGTGTTGGACTGTAGATCAATCTGCGAGACTATCGTTCGGACGAGGCTTTCATACGTTAGGGGTAGGCCGTCTCGGAACAAGCCACGGAGAACATTGTCCTTTTTTGAAGCGACGTAGGCCCGCCGACCGTCCGGAGTGATCCTGACTTGATTGAGGTAGTTCGGAACGCCCCTGCCGCTGAATTCCCTGTCGGGACCCGGGTCTACTTTAAGCTCAAACGTGCGTTTCAGAGTAAACGTGGCGCCGTCTACCTCGTGAACTTCCCCGTGATCCGCCTCCGAGATGTAACGCGTGACCAAGATTCGCGACGAGTCACCCGATACGGCGATCCCTCTGGGCTGAGGGCCCATGTCGATGTCTCCCACGATGGCGCCCGACGTAGCCAGTTTCAGGAGTCTCCCTGTCCCTTGCAACGTGACGTACGCTCCGCTGCCATCCGGACTGAACGCTATTCCATAAGGCCGGCTAGCTACGGGCAGGGTCAATTCATTGGTTAAGCCGCCGTCGTTCTTGTCCAGGATGTTGATCGTGGCATCATCTTGGTTGACGATCCAAATGGCGCCGGCTGGAGATTCCGCGAGAGTCCGAGGGTTGTCACCCACCGGGGCTTCCCAAGCCTTGGTTAAGCCGCTTTGGTTGATTGCGGTTACCGTGTCGTTGTCAGGATTCACGTTGAACGTCTGTGTCCCATCGTGAATGATGTCGCTCGAAGATACTGCGCGGGTCGCAGTCAGAGGGTTGTGGATGATCTGAATCAGCGAGCAAGAGCCCCTTCCGAACTCATTCTGAACCTTCAGCGTGACTCGGTATCTGAACATCGGCTCCGAGTAGATGCCTGTTGGCTTTGAATACGAGTGCTCCGCTGCTGGATCGAGCGCCGGAGGCGTTGGGGTGTCACCGTCCCCAAAGTACCAGGAATAAGTGATCGGTTGTTTTCCTGAGGAGGAATCGACCGCATAGGCAACACTGGCGTTGGCCTCCGCCGGTGGGGAATGTTTCAGCACACAACGTGGCAACGATTCAGGATCACCCGTTGAGAAGCGTGACGTGAACGTCCCGCTCGAGTTTCCGACCACGTCTGCGATGCCGTCGATCACAACTTCGTAGGTTGTGTTGGGGAACAGCGGCAAATCCGGAGCGAAGTTGACCAGGCCGTCCACGACGCTGTATTTGCCAGGTAAAGCGGCCCCGCTTAGCGGCCGAACCGCGAACGTCGACGGTCCCAGCGACCCCACGTCGACCGTATCCGACATGGACACGCCAACGCGCGTGGTCAACGCCATGTTCGAGGCATTATTCTTCGGATGCACCCAGGTGACCTCAGGGCCTTTCGTATCGGCAGCGGCCTGGTGAACTATCAGAGCAGAACCAACTCCATGGTCGTCGCCCACAAACACCAAATTGCCCAACACCAACGCAAAGTCCTCGTCTCTCTGCTCTAAACCCGACGTGCCGACGCCAATCTGGGTCATGGTCTCTATGTCGAACTTGGCGTAGCGTTGTGAAAAACCGGAATGAAAGAATCCGTCCTGATATGATCCGTATCCCCCGTTTGAGAAGACGGTGGAATCTCCGAGTTCGCCATAGTAAGACATGGCCCCGTCGTGATCCAGATCGTAAATGTACACTTTGTTGGCATCGCCGTTCCCGCCAGAAACAAGAATCTTGCCGGCCGCGAGCGTGTGCCCATAGCCGCGCTTCCCGTTGAGCAACTGGATCATCACTGGGTTCGCTGGGTCGCTCAAGTCCATGGTGGCGTATCTGCCGTTTCTAGGCTCTCCGACCAGCAACAAGTTGCCGATCGCCAAGACCGAAGAAGGTCCAAACCCGATCTCGTCCGAGCGCACGCGGTTCACAAGCGTCGGGTTGGCAGGATCGGTTGCGTCGACCACATAAAGTCCTCTGCCGGTGCCCGCCACGTAGACGTAGGGGGCCTGCCAAAACAACCAGAAAGTCCCCGCGTAGTCGATGAACTCGACCTCGCTCAAAGCCATGTAGCTGACCATTGAAAGTTGGAACGGATCTGTAACATCCCAAAACTGGATGCCCTTTTGGGCCAGCGTCACAATGTAGTCCTTCGGGTAGCTGTTGCTCCGGCCGATTGAATGAGCCTCGCGGAGACCCACCGTGTCAGCGTTCTTGTAGCTGACGACCACGAACGGATTGCGCGGGTCGGATACATCCCAAAACTCTATTCCTTGGTTTTCGGGATCGGTTCCGCCATCGCTCGCGTAGATGACCATCAAATAACCATCGACCATGGTGACGGCGCCGTGGCCGCTGGGGCTCTTGATGATGCTTGCAGGTTTGAACAACTCGTCGGGATTGTAGGTCTTGTTGCCCAATCCCGGCCCCGCCCCATGGGCGGAGTTAGAGGTCGCAACGATCAAAACCGCGGTTGTCAACACAGACAGAAGAACGCGTCGAATGGTGTTCATCGCATAATAAACCACCACCTCAGGGTTTGTGTTCGGTCATGCTATCACAGCGACATCCAGAGACGTGTCGAGCGATTGGGGAAGATCGCGTCCGATCGATGATCGCGAACGCTACGGCAGCAGAACGCTCAACAGGGCAACACTCGTCTGAAGCGAACGAGACTATCCCCGCATTCCGTCGATCAGACTGGGCCTTCCGCATGGGGACTATCGACGTCACGACCTCTTTGGCAGGGCTTTCATCGCCACCGCTCTGTTCACCGCCGTCGACCCGGCACAGGAATTGGACGAAGGCTGACCATCGATCAACCGGACACACCTGGGTCGCCCTCAGCGCTCACCCGTCGCGATAGAACGTGGTGTGTGGGAAGAAGTCCTGCCATGCCCAGTCGAAGGCCGAGACCCAGGGGATTTGCTGGAGTGCCTCTCCCTGCAACGCTCCTTCTGTCGCGACGCCACGGGACCCGTTCCAGGCGCTGTCGGTCTCTGCGTCGACGAGCCGGCCGCTCGGGTCAAGCTCGAACGTCAACTCGATCTGTTGCTCGCTCTCGGGATCGCTGACACGCCTCAGGTAGACCTGGATGTCGCGCGTTTCAGGATCGACGAAGACCACGACCGGATGTAGGCCGACAGCATCGTTGATGACGCGCGCTTCGGCTGCTGCCTTGAAATCATAGGCGACGGCAGAGTCTTCGAGCGCTACGCCGATCACAAAGTCGTCGCGGGTTCCGTGGACAATCCCGTTGATTCGGTTTAGGAAGTTGGTCAGGACCGTCGAGTCGGGGTGCTCCGCGAGCCAGGTTTCCCAGGGGGCGATCGACGCCGGTATCAGGGTCAGCGCTGTGCCCTTGAGGGTCCCCGCCATTGCGGCGCCCCAGGGTTGAGACCATATGCTCTCGGTTTGATGGTCCCACCATGTCATTGCGCGCATGTACAGGGCGCCCTGGTTGCCAAACGTGAGCGTCTCATCGCCTATCCGCCGGTCATGAACCAGACCGGTGTAACAGATCGGTCACCAGGTGACCAGAATCGGCGCACCTCCGAACTGGTCGTTGACCATCTCGTGGGCCCGAAGGGTACGGAGCGGGTATGCGCGGTGTTCGCCGCCGATGCTAACTCCCATGACCAGGTCTTGGGCATTCAAATCGACGCTGCCAGCGGATGCGTATTCCGGTTCGTAGACCGGAGTAATGGCATCCCGAGGCAGAAGCTGATTGAATCGAGAACCGTTGATCTCTTTTGGCCCTGTCGGGTTCAGCTCACGGAACGTGGACGAGATGGGGTCCGCCGCCTGGGCGACCGGAGATGGCGCTACGGTGTTTGAATCGATCTTCGGCGCCTCCTCCGCGACCGACGTCGGCAACGGTTCAGCCGTTCCGAGACCGGGAGGGGGTGCATCCTGGATGCCAAACAGGCGCGCGGTTGCCGGGATCGGACCCTCCGCTGATTCGCCCCGCGACACGGATGGCAGCGGCGAAGGCGGCGGGGTGGCCCCGCCTAGAGTCGCAGGCGCCTGCGAGCGACCAACTTCCGCGGTCGGCGGCGGCGTTTGAGTCGGTGTCGGTTTGACTTCGACGGCGCCGGGTTGAAACACATCGCGAGCAACCGGCTCAGATTCTGGCACGCTCGATGTCGAACAAGCGACGGCGATCACGCCGGTGACGCCGACCGCCACGATGAGCGCACGAGCGCCGAATGTTGGCTTGATCTGCAGGTAGAGTCGCCGGATTGTTTGGCCCATGATTACATTTGATGCGCTTAGACGGCGGGCGATTTCCAGGGTGCGCGCCTCGAACGGACAGTGATTACGTTTCGCGCCCGACGTTAGGGGACGGCGCTCGCTTTGTGGCGGAATCTTGCATGCACGGTCCCGGATGTGTCGGGACTCAGGACGAACGGGGGGTTGAGTCGTCAGCCCGACGTTCGCTTTTGTCAGCGCGGTCTGGACACCTACAGCCCGGAGCCACTACGATGCCCCTCATCGTAAATTATCCGATGACTCGGGCAACCGCGTCGTCGCGGGCAGTCGGAGGAGCGGATCGTGAACATCCTGATGAGCGTAACAACCACTTTGCGGCCGTACTTGATAGTCTTCACTGCCAGCGCTTGCGGCCTGATCATCGAGATCGTGGCCGGCCGGATACTGGCGCCGACCATCGGCGTGTCTCTATATACGTGGACATCGATCATCGGGATCGTGCTGGCAGGGATCAGCATCGGCGCATACCTGGGCGGAAGGGTCGCGGACCGATTCCCGTCGTCGACGACGCTGGGCGTGATCTTGTTGGCAGGGGGCGTGGCGAGCATGAGCATCCTGCCGCTGGTGGACCTGGCGTCCGACGCCTTCCGACCCGTCCCGTTGCTGCCTCGCATCGTTCTGCTGACCGCGGCGTTGTTCTTCCTGCCAAGCCTCATTCTGGGCATGGTGACGCCGGTGGTCATCAAGCTCAATCTGCGCGATCTTGCGCACACGGGAAACGTGGTCGGTAAGATCTACGCCGTTTCGACCGCAGGCAGCATATTCGGCACGTTCATCACGGGATTCGTGCTCATCCAGTTGCTCGGGACGCGCTCGGTGGTAATGATCGTTTCGTTCGTGCTCATCGGGATGGCGTTCGCCTTCGGCAGTGTGTGGCGAGCGAAGCTGGCCGGACTCGCGATGGGAGGCGCCTTCGCGGGTGTTGTCGTGTACAGCGTCGTGTCGGGCGCCCTGGAGGGGCCGTGCGTAAGCGAGTCGAATTACTTCTGCATCAAGGTTCGAGCACGAGACATCGACGGGCGAGAGGTGCGGGTGCTGAGCTTGGACGCTCTGGTGCACAGCTACGTCGACGTAGACGACCCCATGTACCTGAAGTACTCCTACGAAAAGGTGTTCGCCGACATCGCCACGTTCGTCGGCGCCCGCAATCCCGCGATGAACGTCCTATTCATCGGCGGCGGAGGCTACACCATGCCTCGCTTCCTGGAGGTCACCTACCCAGAAAGCAGTCTCGAGGTCGCCGAGATCGACCCCGAGGTGACTCTCGTCGCCGCCGATTATCTCGGTTTGAGCCGCCGGACACGCATCGTGACCCACAACCAGGATGCTCGCACGTTGATGCAGGACATTGCGCCCGAGACATACGATCTGATCATCGGCGATGCGTTCAATGACGTGTCGGTCCCTTACCACCTGACGACGTTGGAGTTTGACGAGGCGGTCCTTGACCTGCTGACCCCGGACGGAATCTACGCGGTGAACATAGTGGACAGGATGCACAGCGGCCGGTTTCTTCGTGCATTCGAGGCGACGATGAAGCGCGTATTCCCATATGTGTACGTCCTGCGCGACAACGACCTCTGGACCAGCGACGAGCGTTACACGTTCGTCGTGATCGGGTCGCGCACTCCGTTGTCGCACCCGTCGATCGCCACGACGAATCTGTTGGAGGGAAGGCCGCTAACGGTCCTGAGGTTCATGCCTTCGGGATCGTTCAGGAGCTGGTCCGCCGCCGAGGACGCCGTCGTGCTCACGGACGACTTCGTTCCGGTGGACGGCATGCTGGCGCCATTGTTCTTCGAAAGCCGGTAGGGACGCGGGAGGGGATGTTCCATCTCTGGCCACCTCGACGGGACGCCACGACCCCTCAAAATATATTGTCGATGACCATCGAGGCCAAGCCCGGTGTCCACATGAAGCTACACCGGCCTCAACCGCGTAGTCGAGTCTGATACAATTGTGCCCACCGCCGACAGCGTCGAGCGTCAGCCATAGCGCGGACGACGCGGTTTGACGGCTTCTCGCGCAAAAGTGCCGGGTGAGACAACGCAGGAGGTACGACCACAATGACCATGGACAGGTTCGAGGTAGGCCAAAGTTTCGTGCTGACGGAAAAGGTGACCAAAGAACATACCACCAACCGCATGGGCCGCGAAGGGGCAGACGTTCTGTCCACTCCCGCCCTGCTTGGACTGATGGAAGGCGCCAGCATCCAGGCGTCGGAGGAGTTCGTGCCCGAAGGTTACACCACCGTCGGCTATGCCGTGGACTCGCTCCGCCACATCGCACCGACCGCTATCGGCGAGACAGTGACCGTCACATCCACCCTGAAGGCAGTCGACCGGAACCGGTTAACGTACGAAATCGAGGCGAACGAGGGCGAAAAGCGGATCGCCAGCGCCACGCACAAGCGGGCGGTGATCTCCACCGACCCCAACGCCTGATCCCCGATCCGAGTGGCACCGGACGCGCAACTATCGTGAATCAGCCATGACCGAGCCTGCAGGGTTTCTCGAGGGCCTCAAGGTCCTGGACCTCACCCGACACGTTGCGGGGCCGTATGCCACGCGATTGATGTCGGCGCAGGGGGCCGACATCATCAAGATCGAACACCCTTCAGGCGGCGACCCTTCGCGCCGTGCGGGACCCTTCCCCGCGGGCATCCCGCACCCTGAGAAGAGCGCGCTCTTTCTGTATCTGAATCCCGCCAAGCAGAGCGTGACCCTGGACATCAAGAACGCCGCTGCCCGGAGCATTCTCGAAGACCTCGTGCGATGGGCCGACGTGCTAGTGGAGAACTTTCGCCCAGCCATGCTCCCAGCCATCGGATTGGATTACAGCCGTGTCTCTCAGATCAACCCGTCGATCGTGATGACGTCGATCTCGAATTTCGGGCAGACCGGACCGTATCGCGACTACGAGGCGACTGAACTCAATCTGTACGCTTTCGGCGGGCTGCAATACATCACCGGGGACCCCGATCGGGAACCGCTGCAGATGGCTGCTCGCCTGGCGCAGTACGGCGCCGGGCAGAATGCGTTCGTCGGGACGCTGTCGGCGCTCTGGAGTCGCGACGCCACTGGCGAGGGCCAGCACGTGGACGTGGCCATCTCCGAGTACCTGGCAACGATTCTCGAGAACGCACTGAGCATGTACTCGTATACCGGAAGCAACTTCAGGCGAACAGGGAACCGAGGGTACGGCCGCGCGGCCTGGGGACCGTACGCCTGCAAAGATGGCTACGTTGGAGTCATCGCCGGTCCCGACCACCTCTGGTCATCCATGGCCGAACTCATGGGCATCCCTGAGCTCGACGACCCGAAGTTCGGCGACCGCACCGGCCGGGCCGCCAACGCGGACGAGCTCGACGCGCTTATGCAGCCATGGCTGTCGCGACACGGCAAACGGGAGATATTCGAACGCGCACAGGGTTTGGGCCTTGCGTTCGCCTACGTGGCCACACCGGACGACATCGTCCAGTGGGAGCACCTGCACGAGCGAGGGTTCTTCGAGGAGGTCGAGCATCCCGACGCAGGGACTTTCTTGCACCCGGTCGGGCCGTTCCAGTCCGACGCGATGGCCTGGGACCTCTCGCCCGCTCCTCGACTGGGGCAGCACAACCGGAAGGTGTACGGCGATCTGCTCGGAATGTCCGCCCAGGAGATCGTCCGACTGCGCGAAGCTTCGGTGATCTGAGGACTTTTGCCATGGCCAACACCGTACTTGTGGTAGAGGATGAGGCCAACCTTCTTGCGGCTCTCAGCTACAACCTCGGTCGCGAGGGATACGAAGTGTTGACCGCCGAAAACGGCGAGGCCGGACTGGCCCTGGCGCGACAGCACGACCCCGACCTCGTGATACTCGACGTGATGCTGCCGATATTGGACGGATTCGAGGTGTGCCGCGAACTGCGCAAGGACTCCGCTGTGCCAATCCTGATGCTCACTGCAAAAGGCGAGGAGATCGACCGCGTGGTCGGATTGGAATTGGGCGCGGACGATTATGTCACGAAGCCATTCAGCACGCGCGAGCTCATGGCCCGTGTGCGCAACATGCTTCGGCGCACGGCACATGTATCGAGGGTGGCCCACGACGCCTCCGAGATCATCGTGTCCGGAGACCTGGTCATCGACAACGCCAGCCACTCCGTCAAGCGCGACGGCGAACCGTTGGCCTTGAGGCCTCGAGAATTCAGCCTCCTCTCGCTGTTGGCGGCCAACAAGGGCAGGGCGTTCAGTCGAGAGCAGATCCTCGAACGGCTCTGGAGCATGGACTACATCGGCGACTCACGCACCGTGGACGTTCACGTGCGGTGGTTGCGAGAGAAGATCGAGCCTGAACCGGCGAACCCTCAGCGCATCGTAACGATCCGCAGCATCGGTTATAGGTTCGACGGATGAGGGTCCCGCTGTCTTTCCATTGGCGTCTGGCGCTCGCCTATACGGTGTCGATGCTTGTCGTTTTTGGCGCTGCCGGCGCCTATTTGATCGCATCGCGATCGTCGAATGACGAAATTGGGCGGGCCATCGGCACGGTGATCGCGGTGGGCGTGGCGTCGATAGCCCTGGGACTGGCCCTTGCAGCCGCATTGTCACGACGGGCGACCAGCTCGATGCAATATGTGACCGAGGGCGCCCGCACATTCGCGGAAGGGGACCTCGAGCACCGGATCGCCTCACCATCCAGAGACGAAGCACGGGAGGCGGCCAACGCCTTCAACCAGATGGCGGCGACCCTCCAGGACATGGTGAGCAACCTCTCATCCGAACGAAACCGGCTCTCAGCGGTCCTCGACACGATGCCGGACGGCGTCATCGTGACCGCCGAAGACGGGACGGTGGAGCTCGTGAACCATGCCGCGGAATGGCTATTGGATAGGCCGTTCCAAAGAGAACAGGGAGTTCAACTCTCAGATATCGTGCGGTACAACGAGGTTCTCCAAGTCGTGGAAGACGCTCTGTCCGCGCGAGTGATCCGTCAGATCGAATTTGAGATCAACAAAGGACTGCGATATCTCAGCGCCATCGCAACGCCAGTCTCGGCGCGCGGCAACCGGAGCGTTGTGCTCACCCTGCACGACCTCACCCGCTTGCGTCAGGTGGACACGACACGGCGAGAGTTCGTAAGCAACGTCTCTCACGAGCTCCGGAGCCCGCTGGCCGCCATCAAAGCGTTGGCGGAAACGATCCAAGACGGAGCGCTGGAAGAGCCCGATGCGGCGCGGGACTTTCTCCGACGAATCGAGGGCGAAGCCGACCGCATGACCATCATGGTCAACGAGCTGCTCGAGCTTTCACGCCTCCAGAGCGGACAGGCGCCAATGAACCTCGTCCCGATGAAGCTGGCGACTGTCGTCGATGACGTGAAGTCCAGGTTCGATCTCCAGGCCGGTCCGAAGCGCCTGAGCCTCAAGACATCGCTGCCGGCGAGCCTTCCCTATGTGATGGGCGACCACGACAAGCTCTCCCAAGTGCTTGGGAATCTGGTGGAGAACGGGGTCAAATTCACACCGGAAGGCGGGAGCATCGCCGTGTCCGCCACCGCCCACGCCGATGTGGTCGAGGTTCGTGTATCGGATACAGGGGTCGGCATTCCAGCTGAACACCTGCCCCACGTATTCGAAAGGTTCTACAAAGCGGACCGGTCCAGACGCGAGGTCGGCACGGGCCTTGGTCTGGCAATAGTCAAGCACTTGGTCCAGGCGCACGGCGGAGACATCCGGGCAGAGAGCCACGAGGGGCGCGGCGCCACGTTCATCTTCACGCTGGACCGAGCCTCCTAAATGCTCGAGGCCGCCCTGCTGGGGCTAATTCAGGGCATCACTGAGTGGCTGCCCGTCAGCTCCGAAGGCGTGGTGACGGCCGTGCATACGCTGGCATTCGACAGCTCCGTCAGCGAAGCGGTGGCCTTCTCGCTCTGGCTTCACCTCGGGACGGTTTTATCGGTGCTGGCGGCGCTCCGCCGGGAGATCGCTCAGGTTGCCAAGGATGCCGTCGCCAGTCCTCTGAGGCAAACGAGATTCGCGGCGTTCCTCGTAGTGGGCACGCTAGTGAGCGGCGCTGTCGGCTTTCCGCTGCTTCTGGGTCTGGATGAACTTTCCGATCGCATCGGCGCCGTGGCCATGGGCATCGTCGGCGTCCTGATGCTCGTGACAGGCGGCATTCAGCTCCGACGACGCGCATCCGGTGAGCGTACACGAGACGACGCGACCGCGACCGACGCAACCCTGACGGGCATCGCCCAGGGGGTCGCCGCGCTGCCCGGACTGAGTCGATCGGGGCTGACCGTCGCCGTGTTGCTGGCCCGGAACGTGGATCGACGCGAAGCCCTGGTTCTCAGCTTCCTGCTCAGCATCCCAGCCAGCTTGGGCGCGGGACTCTATGCGGCACTGAGCGACGACGTGGCCATGTCCGGCTCGGCCTTCGTGGCAGTCGCCGTAGCGGCTGTTGTCGGGTTCGTAACGATACGCGCGCTGATGTCGGTGGCCGAGCGGGTGAACTTCGCGTACTTCGTCATCGCCGTAGGCGTCGGCATCGTCGCCGGGGCGTTGTGGCAGGGGCTGCGGTAGGCGGGCAACTCCAACCCGAATGGCAGTACCGTCGAGCCCGATGAGCTGCCCACGGCTGCCAAGGTGACGGTCAAGGTTGTATGGGCGTGTCCGTGACGGCCTGGGATGCGAGCGAAACGGGAGGCGGACATCCGTGAGAAGTTGGTGCAGGCCCTAGGGTAGGATAGGCGTCCGGCGGTCGGTCCCTGCCGCATCAGAGGAAGACAATTTCTGATGCCGGAGCTTTGCCGTCAAGGAATGCCTGTGTTACGTTAACGCTGATTCCTGAGTGAGAACCTTCTGCCGTTTGAGACGGCGCCAACTCCTTCATTTTGTCATACACCACATCGTGTTCGGGATGTCCTTCTACGAAAGACGCAGTTTCGCTTCGAATCCGTGAGGATTGGGCGGGTGAGCGATCAAGCGCCCGGAACCGCAGCCAGAGCAAGGAGTAAGGAATTATGCGTGGAAATGGAGCCGATCAAACCTCTGTGGAGCGCTCGTACGAATCGATGACGCCTATGGACCCTGCCATAGCCGAAGCGACCCTAAGGGAGGTGAAACAGATCTTCGGCCAGTTTGGCGTAACTTTCTTCTTGCGCCAAGGCACCTGTCTCAGCGCCATCAGAGAGAACCGATTCATTCCGTGGGACGACGATCTGGATCTTGGCTGCGTAATCGGCCTCCACGGATTCACCGAAGACCAGATCGAACCGGTCGCTGCCGGATTCAGGGACCGTGGTTACTACACGTCAGTGGAAATCAGCGAAAACTACGTGTCTGTCACAATGATGAAGTCGTACATAAGGATCGATTGGACATGTTATCGGATAGCCGGCGGCAATATCGTCCATTTCCCCGGCGTTCCAATTCCCGTCCGTCTACTAACTCAGTTGAAGGAGATTAAGTTCGCTGGCGATACGTTCTTCGTACCCAATCCCCCGGAAGACTACCTGGCGGCAAAATACGGTCCGGACTGGATGACCCCCAAGAACGTTGGATATGAAAAAGACATTCTGGCGATGATTCCGGACCGTCCAATCGAGCATCATCAATCCGCCTCCGGAGAATCCCCCGGTCCGGACTCGGTCAGGCTGAGGATTCTCGATCGACACGGCGAACCTGTTCATGGCGCGATGGTGAGGGTAGCGGGATACGGACGCATCGAAACCAACGCACAAGGCTACGTCGAGTTCCATTTGCCTGATTACCCGTGGTACTCTCTCATCATCACTCACGGGCTCCATGAAGAGGTGCTCTATCAAGAAAGGCTCTTCCGCGGCACGACTTACGTGTACAGACCCGATCCGTCAATAACAACCGGACGATTTCTGGCCTTGTCTGAGGAGTGACATGGCGCCACGTGCAATTCTGAAATCTCGATTATCGAATGCGGTTCGTGCTCGGATCATCAACATCGCCGAGTGGGCAGTCTATCTTGTTACCGACAGCTCGACGGGGATCCACGGCGGCACGCGTTGACGCCGGACGCTCCTCTCGCCCTGGAAGGCGTCCGAATACTGGACTTCTCGCGCATCTGGGCCGGTCCCCATGCCACCAAACTCCTAGCCGACATGGGCGCGGAGGTCATCAAGGTCGAGTCTGCTCGCGCCTGGGATCCGCACAGGATGATCGACGGCTCCGGCAACCTTCCCGACGGCGACCCGGGCCCTGATCGTTGGAACCGCTCAGGGTGGTTCAACACCTTGCACCTGAGCAAGTACGGCATCACAGTCGAGATTCGTCGCCCGAGGGGTAAGGCCATTTTGGAGGAACTCGTCAGCGTGAGCGACGTCGTAATCGAGAACTACCGAGCTGGGGCCATGGAACGGCGCGGATTCGGCTACGAGCGACTCCGAGCGCTCCGCCCGGACATCGTCGTTGTTTCGATGCCGGCCCTCGGGAACAAGGGGCCGTGGCGCGACTTCATACAGTACGGAATAGGGCAGGAGCAACTGGGCGGCATTGCCTCGATGAACGGGTATCTGGACAGGGACGGACCGGTCAAGTCCGGCGTCAACTTCGGCGACCCCGTCAGCGGCGCACATGCCGCGGGGGCGGTGTTGTCCGCACTGTGGCGGCGTCGCCGCACCGGGCGCGGGGCGTTCATCGACCTCGCTCAACTGGAGTCGTCGGTGTCGGTGATCGGCGAGCATATCATCGGCCAGCAGATGGACGGCGTCCCTCCCGAGAACCGCGGCAACCGCCATCCCGTGTTCGCTCCTCACGGCGCGTACCGCTGCGCAGGGGAAGACCGCTGGGTCACGATCGCGGTGACCACGGACGACCAATGGCGCGCATTGTGCGAAGCCCTGGGAAGCCCGGAGCTGGCGGACGACCCACGGTACGCCGATATTCTGTCGCGGCACGAAAACCACGACGGTCTGGATGCGATCATCTCCGCGTGGACCCAAGGCCGGGACCCGTATGACGTAATGCACGCACTCCAGGAGCGCGGCGTGCCCGCCACACCGGTTATGACGGGGCAGGATATTTTCAACGACCCGCACTATCAGGACCGAGGCGTTCTGGAGCTCGTGGACCATCCTTCCACGGGACCTTATTTCATCCCAGGCATCGCATGGAAGATGTCCAAGACGCCAGGCCGAGTGCGCTGGCCCAGTCCCCGCATGGGCGAGCACAACGAACGGGTCTTCGGAGACCTCCTCGGGATGTCCGCGGAAGCAATATCCGGCCTGGCCGATGACGGCGTGACGGGAACCGAGCCCGCAGGCTAACCACGTACGCGAATTGTTGTTCCCTTAAAACTGCTCTGATATACTGTGTCTCGTCTCCGGGACTTGAGAAACGACGTGTATTAGGCGTCCTTCTCAATCCGGCGATAAACGATCCCTAAATTCCATCGTTGCGCCCATCGGTCGAGCATGAGTTGGCGGCGGTTGTCGACAAGGTTTTGCCGCGGCTCCATTGACTCGTTGAGCGCATCGGTTTCCCCGTGTATCGACTTGGAAAGCTGTATCGAAGGACCTGTTGAAGGGAGGCCATCTATTGAAGTGGATTGATTACGCCGCTCCCAATTCCGTGAGGGAGGCCGTTGACCTGTTGGACCAGGCAGGCGACAAAGCGAGGGTAATGGCAGGAGGCACCGACTTGTTGGTGCAACTCAGGCTAAGAGCCTATGACCTCGACCTGGTTGTAGACGGCAAGGGCATTCCCGATCTGAACGAACTCACGTACGACCCGGTAAACGGGTTGACTATTGGCGCGGCCGTGCCCTGTTACAGGATCTACGGCAATGCCGCCGTTTCCCAGGCATACCCCGGCCTGATCGATGCGATTTCCGCGATAGGCGGCAGGCAGATACAAGGACGCGCCTCGCTCGGAGGCAACCTGTGCAACGCCGCGCCAAGCGGCGACTCCATCCCGCCGATGATCGCCCTCAACGCGGTGGCGCGGATCGCGGGGCCGAACGGGACTCGAGAAGTGGCCGTCGAGGACTTCTGCACCGGCGTCAGGCAGACCGTCATCGAAGACGGCGAGATTCTCGTGTCGATACATTTCCCGCCGCCTGAGGCCAACACCGGGGCTCACTACCTGCGGTTCACGCCCAGGAACGAAATGGACATCGCGGTGGCCGGCGCCGGAGTCTCGGTGAAGCTGGACAACGGGAACATCGCAGATGCTCGCGTCATTCTGTCTGCTGTTGCCCCGACTCCTTTGTTTGTCAAAGAGGCGGGCGAATCGCTGGTGGGCAAGCCGGCCAACGACGAGTCCATCGCCGTGGCCGCGGGCATCGCGAGGGACGCTGCAAGGCCCATCACCGACATGCGCGGCACTATCGAGCATCGCAAGCAACTGTGCGAAGTGCTCACTCGGCGGGCGCTCAACACGGCCATCGAGCGAGCTAAGGAGAACAACTAGATGCCAGGAAAGACCTATGTACAGACGATAATCAACGGAGAGCATGTCGACTTCCTGTGCGAGCCTCGGCAGAGCCTGCTCGAATGCCTGCGCGACGTGATTGGGCTGACAGGCAGCAAAGAGGGCTGCAACGACGGCAACTGCGGCGCGTGCACCGTCTTCTTCGACGGCCGCATCGTGACGTCGTGCCTGGTCCTGGGCGTCGAGGCCGAGGGGAAAGAGATCACTACAATCGAAGGCATCGCGCAAGGGAACACGCTCCATCCGATCCAGCAGGCGTACCTTGAAAACGCCGCGCTCCAGTGCGGCATCTGCACGCCCGGTTTCATCGTGTCTTCCAAGGCCCTGCTCGATCAGAACCCCACGCCCACCGAAGGTGAGATCCGTCACTGGCTCGCCAACAACCTCTGCCGTTGCACCGGTTACGACAAGATCGTTCGGGCCGTGCAAGACGCGGCGGTGAGAATGCAAGAAGCGTAAGCATGGCCGCCCCTGACCACGAGCACAATGCAGTGCCCGCAACCCGAGAGTTCGAGGTTGTGGGCACTCGTCCTATTCGGCACGACGGGGTGGACAAGGTCACGGGACGCGCCGTGTTCGGGCCGGACTTTCACACAGCCGGACTGCTGCACGGCAAGATATTGCGCAGCCCTCACGCTCATGCCCGCATAGTGTCAATCGACAGCGCCAAGGCGGAGGCTGCTCCTGGCGTGTACGCCGTCGTGACGGCGAAGGACCTGCCCCGGCAAGACGGAGACCAGCTCGTTGACCTTGGCGTAGGTCCGACACGCCTCGAATTCATGCGAGACAACATCCTTGCCAGGGACAAGGTCCTGTACCGGGGCCACGCCGTCGCGGGTGTCGCGGCGATCAGTCCCCATGTGGCCGAGGACGCCTTGGCCCTCATCGACGTCGAGTACGAGGTCCTCCCGTCGGTGCTGACGGTTTCCGAAGCGATGAAGACCGACGCGCCCCTGCTCCACGATTCTGTCAGAAGCTCAGGGCTGGGCGAGGCTAGTGTCCTGTCTCTAAAGT
>DCWO01000181.1:0-20737 GCA_002328865.1 Dehalococcoidia bacterium UBA2160
CGACATGCATTCGCCTGCGAGGCCCTAGATTCTTCGGCAGCGGCCTTCAGAAATGGCGGCATCTGGAGCGCCGTTGCTGCCATATGCATTGTTCGCAGTGCGGACATAATCCCGATGGTATCGGGACTCACCACGAACGGAATAGGCAATGTGCCATTCACACCGAGCGTCGTAGGGGAGGGTTTCAAGCCCTCCCGAAATGGTGCACGGGCAATATGAATGTATTGACGAGTCAACCCGCGGCGATAGGTCGCATCTGGTGGTTCCGGCAAGGCAATCGTGCCATGAAACCGTGGGGGAGGGTTTAAAACCCTCCCCCACGGAATCCGAGGCGACAGATTACTCTTCGGGCTTGACCGCGCGGAAGTTGATGCCCAGGGTGCCGTACTCGGCCGCGCTCGAATCTTGGGGCGCGCCCCGGAACACGTCGGCGCGCCAGGTGATCTCGAAACCTTGGAAGCCGGTGAGTCTCACGACTGCTGCTAGCTCTACTTCCAGCAGAGCTCCAGCGATTCAACCGGTCCACAAGTCGATGTCTTCTTTCGCGGCGGGCGGCACCTCCGTTTGGACGATGATGTCGCCGATCTGCATCTTGCCGCCGGGCTTGAGGACGCGGTGTATCTCGCGGAAAGCCGCCATCTTGTCCGGACAGAGGTTGATGACTCCGTTCGAGATGACGACGTCGGCCCAGCTGTCGTCCACGGGCAGCTTCTCGGCCAACCCCTCGCGGAACTCAACGTGCGTGGCGCCAGCGTCGACGGCGCCCGATGCGGCTTTCTCCAGCATCGCCGGCGTCATGTCCACGCCGACGACCTAGCCTTGCTCTCCCACAACATGAGCGGCGATGAGGCTGTCGAACCCGGCGCCCGACCCCACGTCGACCACTTTCGACCCACGCTCGATTGGGCCGAGAGCGAACGGATTGCCAGTCCCCGCGAACGAGCTAAGCGAACTCTCGGGTACGGCGTCGATCAGGTAGTCCGAGTATCCCAAGAGCCGGGCCAACGGTCTCCCGGTGTGAAAATGAAAGCCTTTGTCTGGGTCCTCGGCTACGATTGCGTACTCGTCACGTATCGCGTTCCGCAGCGTGTCGAGATCCACGTTCGGAACGGCTGGGGCCTCTGCCATGTGTCTCTTCCTCCTCACGTCGGGCGAACTGGCCTGAATGTGTGGGAATACTATCACGATGAATGCGCCGGCGCTATCGGCCAGTTTCAACAGAATCGGGTGGTCAATAGATGCGGAAATTGTCGCACCGTATTTCGTCCACCTGATACGATGCGACGGGGCGTCCGTCGCCTTCACCGACGCCCAACCGGAGGGTTCGAATTGCGTGTTCGCAAGGTAGGCTCGATTACCTACTCGATCAAAGATCATTGGAACGCAAAGCAGGTTCGACTCCGCGTCACGCCCGAGCGGGGAGTCGAAGTCACCAGGCCGAAGGGATTCCCGCTTCGTGAGATCGACAAGTTCGTTCGATCTCACCGTGAGGGGATTGAGGAGGCTCTGGAGGCCTACGAGGAGCAGAGGCAGGACCTCGCCCCAGACGACGTGGTCCTGCACGCGATCGGACAGAAATGGACCGTGACCTACAATCCCGAGAGCAACAGCCCCGGATGCTCGCTGCACGAAAACGGCGACGAACTGCGCATCTCCGGCGACTACGAAAACACCGACCTGCTAACGGAGGTCCTGCGGATGTGGCTCAGCGGCAAAGGTCGCCAGCATCTAGTCCCGTGGCTCAACACTGTCAGTGACGAGTTGGATCTGCCATACGCTATGGCGATCGTCAGAGGGCAGAAGACTCGATGGGGGAGTTGCTCCGGACGCAAGACGATTAGCCTGAACAGGAACCTGCTCTTCCTGGACCCGTCGTTGGCGAGGTACGTCATGGTCCACGAACTCAGCCACACAGAGCACCTGGACCACTCCGTCGCGTTCTGGAATCGCCTGGGCGAGTTGGAGCCGAACTACTTGTCGTTAGACAAGGCGACGAAATCGGCTCACGACCTCGTCCCGACCTGGGCCCGGATGGAGTAGGCGGCCTCACACGCCATCGCCGGCGGCGGGGCGACGAGTCAGCCAAAGGAACGCTGCCGCCAGCAACCCTGTCAGGACTATCAGTCCCCACACCGATGCCGACGGTATGACTGCGGGCGGCGCGACGTTGACCTGCGCGGTCGCGGTGTTGCTGCTCTCGTCCGAGTCCGGCGCGTCGCCCGTAACGACCACGGTGCTGGTCAGCGTGCCTGGCGTCGGCGCGTCGACGACGATCGTGACTGAAGTACTCGACCCGTTCAACAGTGTGCCGAATTCGCAACTCACTTGTCCGCCTAGCTCCGCGCACCAGCCTTGGTTCGGAACAGCCGAAAGGAACGTGACTCCGCTTGGCAGCGTGCTCGACGCCGTCACGCGCGAAGTGCCGTTCGGTCCGTTGTTCGTGACTGTCAGAGTGTAGGTGAGATCGGTGCTGGTCGCCAACTGAGTTTTGGCAACCGTCAGCGCCGCTTCCAGGTCCGAAGTTGGGTTGATGAAGACCCACTCAGAAGCCGAGCCTGTGAGCGCTGAGCCGTCGGTGGCGGTCAGCGTCACCAGATGATCGCCGTTCGACAATGTGTTCGCAACGACCTCAAGATGCTCGCCCGACCCCAAAACGCCGTCTCGATTCGAGGTCCACACCAGGCTGGTGCTGGCTATCCGGCCGTCCTCGGGGTCCAGCGCCAGTCCGTCGAGGAAGACCAATTGTGTATCGGCAAATACCCCGCCGAGTCCGGCGGATATAGCGACCTCTGGCCTAGAATTGGCTACCGTGAATGGCGCGTCTGAGTCATCCTGGACTGCGTTGAATCCGTCCGTGACCATTACCCACAGCACGCCATCGCTGCTGCTTCCCAAGAGATTCGTCGCTATCGGGAGGCTCGTGGCCGGCCAGTCGACGGCTAGGGTCGTCCACGTGCCGCCTCCGTCACGACTGTACTGCACGTCGAACGTGAGTGGGTCGCCGTCCGCATCATTGGCCGTCCACGTCAAAGTTGTCGACGCGCCGCTGATGGTCTCCCCGCCGTTCGGGAACGTGACCTGTACCGTGGGCGTGTTCTGGCTGGCCGATACCGAGCCGATCGTGCCACCCTGATAGACCACTCTCACTTCGGCGATCGCTGCGTTAGCCTCGACGAAGATCTGGAAGTTGCCCATGATCGGTCCCGTCACTCCCGGAGCGAAACCGTAGGCTTCGGTGGGCTTGAACGACACCTGGCTGACCAGACCATCCGCCTGGTCGAGGAACTGTAGCGTGTAGTCCCCGGTCGGAAGGGCAGGAGGGACCGTGGTGCTCGTCAACAGACCAAGGTCCTCGAACGCCGCGGTGTTGCCATCCAAGTCGACAGTCCCGCGCACGAGCAGATAGTCCATGGGCGGGCCCGGCGCCGCCGCAGTGACTGCGATACTGGGCGTGCCGCTGCCGAAGGTGCTGATCATCGACTGGTAGGTGGCCTCGTAGTTAACCTTGGACGGCCACGTCCAAGTTTCTGCTTCAAGTATCGAGCAATAGCTCATCAGCGCGAAGTTGTGATTCACGTCGGCGACTTTGCCCGTCAACGCGTCGATTCCATATATGACGTTATCGGGTCCTTGATCCATCGGTCCCATTGTGGCGTAGGTGGAGCCGCTTATCGTGCCTGAATATGGGAAATCCGCGGTCCCCGGGGGCGCCATCTCACCGCACCAACCTTTTTTGTAGTTGTACGGTCCGGGCCCTTGTGAACTGTGGACGGCGTGTTCGCGTCCCAGCAGGTGGCCGATCTCGTGGGCGGGGATATTGCGCTCAATATAAGAGTAATCAGGCGAGAACAGGTAACTGATGGCCGCTTTGCCCGGAACGTCGAGAGCCAGGCCGAGCGGTTGTTCAGTCGCGAACTTGGCGTCCGCCGGGGCTCCGACCGGATATTCGGGGTATAGTTTGTCCAACTCATCGAACGTAGCTCCACGGATGCCGCCGAAGTAGAACCGTTGGCAGCCCGCAGCCGCAGTGCAGCCATCTTTCGCCCGTCGCTTCGCAAGCATGCTGTTTAGGCCGTTCAACGACTGCAGGGTAATTAGGCCGCCAACCGGACCTACGTCCATTTCGCTCCGTTTCCAATCCAGACGTTTAGCCGGGAAGATTGCTTCTAGCTTTTGAGCATTATTCGCGAGTCCAGCGAAACTGGGACTCCAGTACCGGCCGTCCGCCGTCTTCCACTTGATCCCGACGAACATTACCTCCGGAACCGGGGAGGCGCTGAACGTGGACGTTACTTTGCAATCGCTCGGGGTGGTCGCGGACTCCAGGCATTCGATGGCGTGGTTCACCGCCTCGAGTCGCAATTCGACGGTTCCGCTCCACCACGCACTGGGAAGCCTGAAATTGAGGCTGGCCTCGAGTTCGGCTCGTCGACTCGCAATGTCTGGTTTGACGGTGATCTTGCCGATCTTGTTCGTGGGAGTCAACGGAGAGCCCGCGAGTTCGCTGCCCCCTCTGAATCCTCGGAGCACTGCCGTCAGGTCGGCCACGGGATTGGTCCCTTTGGACTGGATGTGGGCGCGCACGAAGGTTGTCTTATCTTTGATCAATCGGACACTATTGTTCCAATCCTGTATGACCTGGACGACTTCCAAGCCAATCAACTCGACGATTGGCGCGCACATGGAAAACTCGGAGGTGTTGCCGTTGGGATCGGTCGCGGTGGCTGCGATGACGTGCCCCGAAGGCAGAGTGAATGACGAGAAGGTCTTCGAGAATGTTGACTCCCCGTTGACATCGGTGGTTACGTCATGGGAGCCGACGTAGGTTTTGCCTTCACCGTATTTGGATGCATCGCAGACCGGGCTGGCGAAGAACTCGAGGCGGAACGTCTTGCTGGCCTCGCCCTCGAACCTACCGTCGATGATGGTGCTGCTCGATGTCGCGACCTTTGTGATTATCGGGAAGTTCTGCAGCCCGTTGGCGCCGCCGTCTGCGTCACCGACGTCGTTGGGCGTGTATCCGCCCACTCCAAGGTCGATGCCAAGCTGGCCGTTGCCGTAGATCGAGTTCGACAATACCGAGTTCCCTGTCCCCGACAACTCCACGAACACGCCAATCGCGCCGTTGTTTGAGATCGTGTTCCCCTGGGCGGAACCGGTTCCGCCCACAGCGTTGCTGGATGACGTCTTCAAGCGAACTCCGTGTTGCGAGTTTTGGTCGATCTGGTTGCCCCGGACCTTGACGCCGGTTGCGCTCTCGACGAACACTCCGGTCACGTTCGATTTGATGATGTTGGACGATATCGTCGTGCTGGCCACCGTGCTGCCGCCCGGCGCACTGACGCCATTCGCTGCAGTCGCTCCCTTGATCGTGAACCCCCGTATCGTGACGTTGTCCGCGGTCACGTCGAATACATGATCCGCCGTGCTCAGAGCCGATACCGTGGTCTTGTCACGGCCCTGCATCGAGACGATCGTGAGCTCTTTGGTGACGTTCACGTTCTCCTGCAGGGTGACCGGGCAGACTTGGACCGTGTGCCCATCTACCGTGTCCGTGTCGCTGACGGCTGATTGGATCCCGGCGAACAACTCGTTGGTGTTCGAGTTCAGGGCGGGCGCCGCGTAGATCGAGCCGCTCACGATCTTCTGCGACGGCGGCGGACTCTTGGTGAAGTTGTCGTAGTTCTGAGCTGCGGCAGACACCCTGCCCGCATCGGTGTCCACCGCGAAGTCCCGCACCATCGCGATCGGCGACATCGTGTCGACGAAGTCGTACACCAGCAAGAACGTCAGGCATTGACCGGCTCCGATGTGCTTGCCGTTGGTGCTCATCGTGATGCTGCCGTTGTCCGCGCTGTATGTCCCCGAGTCGAGCAGCTCGCCGTCGAGGCTCCCCAGGTACAGCCGCACCTGCGAGATGTCGTCTTTGTCGTTGCCCGCGCCGGAGGCCTTGAACGTGATCGAGCTCACCGTCCAGTCGTCGACGACGTCCGCGCAGATGTTGATCGGGATCACGGCCTTGTTCTTGTTGATCGTGTACTGGTTGGACGGACACAGCGTTTGGTTGCCGGAAGAGCCAGCCACGGCGAGCACCGGTTCCACGAATGGCGTCCAAACGATTCGCGTGACGTATTTGCCACCGCTGCCGTAGAACTCGCCCTCGCCGTAGAAGCCCATGCCTCCGTTCGTGAATGCGTATGTGGTGTTCGAGTCGACGACGAACGTCGCGATCTCGCCCGACTCCGGCGCGAATGCCACGCCGACAGCGGGGATGTTCGTAGCCCCGCCCACGAAGGCCGCCTTTGCGAATACGTGGACGCTTCCCTGCGGCAGCGTCGCGATGACGTTGTCGCCGGACACCTTGATGTCCCATATCGTCGTGCCCGTTCCGCTGGCTGTGCCAACGAGCGAAGGACTCGATGTATTCGACACGTCGTACGCTTCGATGAACCAACCGCCCTCGTCGAGCGTCCAGCTTGCGACGTACGCCGTCGTGCCGTCGACCCAAATCGAGATAGGCTTGCCTGAGGTCTGGAAGGTGTTTACGGAGGACGGCGATGCCGCGTTGGACACGTCCACGATCTGGACGCCGTGAGTGCTGCTGTTGGTGTAATAGACGACGTAGACGAGGTTCCCCGAATCTGGCACGAACACGTTCTTGCCGAGTCCGGGCAGCGCAAATTCGCCGAGTTTGGTTGGGTTGTCGGGATCGGCGACGTTCACGATCTCGAGAGCCGACGTGGTCGACAGGTTCGGGTCCAGGTATGGCACAAGATAGGCCTTGCCGTTCTTGACCGACATCCGCCCGATGACGGCGCCGGCGGTGTAGCTCCCTTTTTGTTGGGGACTGGTAGTGGCCGAGATATCGAAGATATCGAGATCGCCGCTGGTGTCCGCCACGTACGCGTAGCTGCCGTCGACCACGATGCGGTTGCTCCCGCTGGCGGTGAAGCTGTTGACGAGTTGGGGATTCGCCGGTTCGGCCAGACTGTAGCGCCAGACTTTCGACGCGTCCACAGAGTATAGGCTGCCGCCGCTGACATAGACGTTCCGGGCCTCCTGTTGCGTTGTGAAAGTCTTCGAGACCGCCGGACTCGCCGGCGTCGAGGCGTCGACGACCTGCAAGCCGACATCGCCGCCGGATCGGCCCAGGTACACGGTCGTCGACCCCGACACGACCTGAATCGTCTCGATGCCCCCGTATCCGGTTGCCTGCGCGAGCTGACCGACCTGGCTTGGAGAGCTGGGGGTCGAGATATCCAGTATGAGGAGGGCGCCCCCCTCGGCCAGATACGCGTGGCCGCCCAGCACGAACACTTCGGTGTACGTGCCGCTGGTGGACGCGAACGTTCCCGCCAGCGTCGGATTGCTCGGCGTGCTGACGTCGATTATCGACAGGCCTTTGTTGGAGCCGCCGTAGACGTACGCGTAACTGCCGGTCACGAACACCCCTTCGGCGCCGACCACGGCAATGCTGCCAACCTATGAGGGCGAGGTCGGATTGCTGATGTCCACGACGACGAGCTCGTTGCTCTCACCGCCGAAGAATTCGCCGGTCACAACGTAGGCATGCGTGCCGGTTGCGAACACGTCGAGGGCGATCAAGGGCAGCGTTCCGACGACGGACAACGACGAAGTGCTGGAATTGTCGACGACCTTAAAGCCGTTGCTGCCTTCCTGCGCCACCACCATGTGCGAGCCCGTGAGGTCCATGCCGTAAATGGTCTTGCCGGCCTGGCCGATCGTGCTGGAGCTGGTCCGCGTCGGGTTGAGGGGATTGGAGATGTCGACCTGCTCGACCACGTTGACCAGGTCTCCGAACGCATAGGCGACGTACGTAATGTCCCCATTCGGAAGGACGATGCCGGGCTCGCCGGGAAAACCAAGCGACGCTGCCTGGGTTGGCGACGAAGTCGATGCGTCAACGACAGTGACAGTCTGACCCTGACCCAAATACGCGTAGTTGCCCTGAACGGCAGCGGTGTTGACCCAACCGCCCAGATGACCGACGTTCTCAACAGAGAGTGTCCCGCCAACCGCGGAGGTCGTTGGTGCGAAACGAACTAACAGAACGAAAATCGTGACGAGCGCGAGAGTGAATGCCGCGAACCTGGCCATCGACCCGTTGGTCATCATTCCTCCGCTTCACCTGACGATCAGGCAAGTCAGATAGCCCCGGACCGCTGCGAGCAAGACATCCGGCGGCGGCTAATGCCAAACCTCCTCCCAGGCACAACTCATCCGTCAGCCAGAGTATTGCACAACTCGACACATCGCTCAAGCCAGGCTCGGCGACGGCAAACCAGCGACGTTCATGGCCGAGGCGTCACGCACTACACCGGAGCCGTCAACCTTGCCTGTGGCGCAAATGGGCCGCGCTTTGACATACACTAGTCCACACCGTATATTTCGAGGCGTCGATCAGAATGGTCGCGCTCGATTCAATTTCTTGCAGGAGTCTTCCATGGGTTACTCAACCATCATCGCGGACACCGTTGGCGACGTCGGGAGGATCACACTTAACCGGCCCGACAGCCTCAACGCACTCAACCTGGCCCTGACCGAGGAACTGGCGGCAGCGATCGGGGAGATGCGCGCAGACGGAGTCAGAGCCCTGCTGCTAACGGGCGCGGGCCGAGGCTTCTGCTCCGGAGCGGACCTGGCTGCTCCTCCGGGCGAAGGGCATCCCAGCGGCAACGACCTGTTGCGCGAGAAGGGACTGCCGCTCGGGTACCACGCAATGCTGCTCCAGGAGTTCCCCAGGCCGACCATCGCGGCGGTCAACGGCGCAGCGGTCGGCGCGGGCTTCTCGTTGGCTCTGGCCTGCGACATCCGCATCGCGGCCCAGAGCGCCAGGTTCTCAGCCATCTTCGCCAAACGCGCGCTGACCCCGGACTACGGCTGCACGCAGACACTTCCGAGCATCGTCGGAATGCCGAGAGCGCTGGAACTGATGTACACGGGCGACATCATTGGGGCCGAAGAAGCGGATCGCATCGGACTGGTCAACCGGGTAGTCGCGGACGACGACCTGGCGGAAGTGGCGATGGAATTGGCGCAGAAGCTCGCCAGCGGCCCGTCGGTAATCCATGGGCTTACCAAGAAACTGGCCTACTCGTCGGGTTCGCGAACGCTGGAAGAGCAACTCTGGTTGGAAGGTCAGACCAGCATCGTCTCCAGCACGACCGATGACCGGGCCGAGGGCATACAAGCCTTTCGTGAGCGGCGCGAGCCAAGTTTCACGGGGCGCTGACCGGCATGACGAAACGGCTCATGCCTGACGACTTCTACACGACCGACACCGCATCGACCAAGGACGTGGCCAGTCGTGCAGTTTCCGCGTGGAAGCTAGACGGTGAGCCAAGTCTCATCGGGCGTCTGGAGAACTTCACGTATCAGGCCGGCCCGATCGGCCGAGAACGCATCATCCGAGTGACTGAACCCTCTCATCGATCCGTCGCCGAGTTGGAGGCGGAGTTGGATTGGGTGAGCTTTCTGTCGGAACGTGGCATCAACGTGTCAGCGCCGACGGCCTCGGACCACGGCAACTTGGTCGAAACTTTCGAGACCGCAGATGGGCCGTTCTACGTCTCTGTGTTCCCCAAGGCTCCCGGCCGCGCATTCAATTTCCGGCGGGACTGGGAACCGGAATTTCACCGCGCACTGGGGGAGCTCATCGGATCGATGCACGCCGCCACGATGGTGTATTCGCCTCCCGAGGGCGCCCGTAGGCGGATATCATGGGTCGATGAGATCCGAGACGTTGGGCAGTTTATCCCGCGAAACGAATCCGTCGCCAGGAGAGAGTTCGACACCGTCATGGACTGGGCCGAAGGTCTGCCCACGGGTCCCGACCGGTACGGCCTCGTGCACTTCGACTTGCATTTCGCGAACCTGTTCGTTGATCCACCGCACACGATCACTGTTTTTGATTTCGACGACTGTCAATACAACTGGTTTGCATCCGATCTCGCTGTCCCAATATTGCACGCCCTGTTGTCCTTCGAGTTGCCGAGCACGGACCCTTCTCAGCAGGACTGGTTCTACGGCCCGTTGCTGGACGGCTACACCAAACACATGCCGGTGGACGACGAGTGGCCGCGCCGGATGCCGGGCTTCGTCCGCTTGAGGCGTGTCGACCTGTTCGCGTGGATCTGCAAGTTGTTGGACGTCGACAACCTGACAGACGAATGGGACGTCAGGGCCATGCGGCGCATCCGAGAAGGGTTCAACAACCGGGAGCCGCTGTGGTGACCGAGGGGGAGCGCCCAGCCGTCTCAGAGAGTGTGGAGTCGGGCTTAACTCTGAAGGGCCAGAGCGCCAGCCTGAGAGGGGCCTGCGTTACATCCGTTCGCACTGAGCCTGTCGAAGGGCCGCCTCGCGAAACCTTAGAACCCCGCTTCCTTGTCGCACACGTACACGAACGGCTCGTTGGCCAGGAATCGCCGTAGGTTCTCCTTGAAGATCTGCTGGCGACCCGCCCACATCTGCGGCGTCAGAGCCGAGGCGTGAGGCGAGATGATGACGTTTTCCAGGTCCCAAAACGGGCTGTCGGTCGGCAGAGGCTCGGCTTCGAACGCGTCGATTCCGGCGCCGGCGATGCGTTTTTGTTGGAGTGTTTCCAGCAGCGCGTCCTCGTCGACGATGCCGCCGCGCGAGATGACGATCAGGCGCGCCGTAGGCTTCATGAGCGCCAGGCGACGCGCGTCGATCATGCCTCGGGACTCGGTCGTGAACGGCGCGGCGACCACGAACCAGTCCGACATGCCGAGCAGTTCGTCCAGGCGTTCGAGGCCCCAGACGTCCTTGACCTCGGGCGGTGCGGGATACGGGCGCTTGTCCACGGCGTAGACGTCCATCCCGAAGGCGTGAGCGCGGCGCGCCACGGCCATCCCGATGCCTCCGAGCGCCAGGATGCCCATGGTGCTTCCGCCAATCTGAACGATGGTGCGGTCATACTTCGGCGTTTCCCAGTGGCGGTTGCGCTGGTCCTCCATCATGTCGTGGATGCGATGGGTGAAGCCGAGGATGATCGACATGACGTGATCGGCCATCGGCGCGGTGTGCGGCCCCTGAGCGTTGGTCAGCACGACGTCGCTGGCGACGAGTTCGGGGATCGCAACCAGCTTGTCGACGCCGGTGCCGGGGCAGTGAAGCCACCTGAGCCGGTCGGCGGCGACGAACACGTCTCTGCTCGGCATGCCGAAGAACGCATCGGCGTCGGCGATCTCACGCGCCTGTGCATCGGGCGCCGTCGCCACGGCGAACTCGACGTCGGGGAAGCTCTCCCTCAGATTGCCTACGAATGTATCGTCCGCGAGGGACGCAAGTACGACTTTCATTGTTGTCTCCTGAACCTTGGGCTACCACGCCAACGCGTAGCACGCCCTGCGGGGGTCGCCGCCTGAGCTTAGGACGCCGTTCTCTGGGTCGCGGACGGACACGGTTGCCCCCATGCCGGCGTCGGAGACGGTCACGATCTGGTGACCCATCGTTCGGAGCTCGTCGACGGTTTGCGACGGGAATTCCGGCTCCAAGGCCAGTTGGCCGGGGTAGTAGGTGTGCGGGTAGAACGAGTTGGTGACGCTCGTGCTGGCAAACCTGGGGGCCTCGACGGCCTCCTGCGGATTCATGCCCCAGACCAGGGCGTTCAGCAGGATTTGAAGGTTGCCTTGGGCTTGGTGGTCGCCGCCCGGGCAGCCGACCGTCATGACCGGCACGCCGTCCTTGGTGACGATGTAGTTGATGAGCGTGGTCCTGGGCCGCTTGCCGGGCTCCAGCCGGTTGGGATGGCCGTCTTCGAAGTTGAACATCTCGATGCGGGTGCTTAGCGCGCATCCGAGTTCCGGGAAGAAGACCGACTTGGCGAACGACCCTCCGCTGGGCGTGGCGCAGACCATATTGCCGTCGCGGTCGATTACGGAAATGTGGGTCGTGCCGCCGTCGTCGCCCGCGCCGTCGCCCGTTGACGCGACCGGCTCGGCGTTCGCTCGCGGCGCTCCGGTGAGCTTCGATTGCCGCCACGGGTCGCCGGCCGGGGGCAGCTCGGGGTGTGCTTTGCTGAGATCGATGAGCTTCGCGCGCTCGGCGGCGTACTCCTTGGACAGCAGGCCGTCGATCGGCACGTCGGCGAATTCGGGGTCGCCGTAATACGCCTGCCGGTCCGCCATCGCCAGCTTGACCGCCTCGGCGACAGTGTGGACGTACGTCGTCGAGTTATGGCCCATGGACTGTAGATCGAAATGCTCGAGGATGTTCAACGATTGCAGCATCACCGATCCCTGGGTCCAGGTCGACTGGCCGTGGACCTCGTGGCCCATGAAGCTGGTCTTGACCGGGGTTTCGTACTGAGCCCGGTAGGAGGCCAGGTCCTCCCTCTCAAGAATTCCGCCGACGCTGTTGCTGCTGTCGACGATCATCTCGGCGACCTCTCCTTCGTAGAAGGCGTCGCGGGCGGCCTTAATGCCCGCCAGCCGATGGCCGGGAGCGGCGTTTTCGGCGTCAACGAGCTTTCGGAGCGTGGCGCCCAGCGCGCTCTGCACCAACAGCGAACCGGCCTTTGGCGCCTCGCCGTCCTCGTAGAATATGTCCATCCCTCCAGGCGGGAACTGCTGGAACTGACTCTTGCCCGCGGGCGACTCGAGACGTTCGATCATGTAGTCGTAGTTCGGGATGCCCCGCTCGGCGTAGTGGATCGACGGCGCGAGAACTTCGGCGGCGGTTTTCGTGCCGTACTTTTCCAGCAGCGAGAACAGCGCGTCGACCACGCCGGGAACCGTGAACGCCATCGGGGCAAGCGGTCCGGGTCCGGTAGGTATCTCCTCCTGGCCCTGAGATCGATACCAGTCGACGGTCGCCTTCTTCGGCGCCGTGCCCTGGCCGCTTAGCGACAGCAGGTCGCCGCTCTCGGCGTGGTAGAGCATGAATACGCCCTCGGCGGCCAGCGAGTAAGACGCGATGGGTTCGGTCACAGCGGCGGCGAAGCACGAGGCAACCACGGCGTCGAATGCGTTGCCTCCGGCCAGCAGCATTCGCATTCCAGCCATCGAAGTCAGGTAGTGCCCGCTGGAGATGACCCCCTGCGTGCCGAAGACAACCGGACGGCCGGTGGCCTGCTGGCTGGCGTTGCCCTGTTCCATGGCCGATGCGTTCTGAGAGGAAGTCATTGCCTTGCGCTCCTTGGGTACACCCTATTTCTTCCAGAAATGATCGAGGTTGTCCGTCGGTTCCCACCCGAGGATTCGCTTCGCCTTTTCGTTTGCGAACTTGTTGTGTGGGAGGTCGGCGAAGATGTTGAATATCTCGCATTTGGACGGCAGCGTGTCCAGGTCGATGGTCAGAGCCGGACGGAACGCTTGGGCCGAGTCCTGCCACGTCACCGCAAACGGGATGATGTCCTGCCCGTCCGCCGAGTGGTCGTCCGGCCAGCGGAAGTTGTAGAAGAGCAGAGTCAGCACGCTGACGTCATGATTCTCGGTGAACACCCTGCAGATCTCCTGGCCGAGGGATTTCGTGATGGCGTAGAGCTGAGTCCCCGACTGCGATGGGATGTCAGGATTGAGCAGAAAGTCGTGATTCTCGTACGTCGGTCCTGCGATGGTCCAATGAGGCCCGGTGTTGATCACCCTCTTGATGCCGTGATGGACGGCGGCAGCGATGGCGTTATAGGTCCCACGTGCGTTCACGTCGAAGGCGATCTGGCGATGGGGTCGCAACACGGATAGGTTGATGATGGCGTCCATGCCCTCGGAGGCGGCGATCACGCCATCGAGGTCCGCCGAATCAAGGTTGAAGTACTCGTGCGGCCCATCCGGCGGATCGTTGATGTCCGTCAGCCGCAACGTGTGCTCGCCCTCCAGGGCATTGACCACGTGAGGGCCGAGCTGGCCGTTGGCTCCTAGTATCAGTACGTTCATCTTCTTGTGTTCGGTCCTTCCAGTCGGTGGATTGCAATCATGTACGTGAACGGCCGCCTCGGCCGTTGGCCGCCGGCGCCCCGGCCGGCGCGCCTTTCGTCGAGCTACGCAAGCTTCTGTGCGGTCATCAGCCCGGATCGGGCGCCTTGAAGGGGCGGCTCACGCTTGATGTCGACGAATCCAGCGTCCTCGAGCCAGCCTCGATGCATCTGCTCGGTGTACGACTCGCCAACATCATAGATGTTGATGAACATCAGATTGAAAATGACCGACTGAATGGGAGCGGTCCGCGAGACGTCGAGAAACGAGCCGATTATGTAGATGTCGCCGCCTGGCCTCAACGACCGGCCTATGTTTTTCACGGCGGCTTGAGCGTCGTCCGGAGAAAGAGTCTGAAGCAGCGCTTTTGCGATCGCAACATCGTACGTACCCGGAATCGGCTCGGCCGTTACGTCCGCCGTCACCACGCTGACCCGGTCTCCGGCGCCCTCTTCTGCCACCACTTTTTCAGCGATCGGAGTCACCATCGGCAGTTCCGCCACGGTCGCGTGGATCTGGGGCCATATCTCCGTGATCGTGATCGCAACTCCACCAACGCCGCCCCCGGCATCGAGCAAAGTCTTGGTGGATGAGAAGTCGTACCTCTCCGCCAACAAACGTGCCAGGGGCCGGCCGCGGCCATCTATCATTCGAAGGAACGTCTCTATCTGCTCCGGCGGTGATTCTGCGAAGTCCAGCTTGGCCTGGGGTTTGCCGGTCCGAAGTGATTCTGCAGTTTTCAACTTTCTGTCGAATTCGCCCGCCCATTCCGTGCGCAAATCTGTCATGTAATCCGGGCTGCCGGACGCCAGGAAATGGCCGGATTCGGCTGTATTTGCGAATCGGCCGTCGTCCACAGTCAGCAACCCCGCCGACACCAGCGCGTACAGAAGCAGACTCAATCTGTCTGGATCGACCCCGATCGACTCGGCGATCTGCTCACCGGTCAACGGTTCGTCCCGCAATGGATTGAACAGGTCGAGCTGCACGCCGGCGAGCATGGCCAGAGCGAGGTCCGAAGTGGACCTCAGCCCGTCGATTGTTTCCGGGCGGGGTGGGTCGGACGCCGGATTCATCATAAACTCTGCCTCACGATACGATTCGGAGCTAGATCAAGCGCCTGGTCGGCGGTGATCGGTGAACTGCTCCGGACCGGGGAAAACTCATCTCGTGGCGGGCTCGTATCCGAGTTGTCGGTTTGCCGTGGCGGTCAGAAAACGGGCGTTGGGAACCGCCGACTGGATGTGGAAAACGTTCCAGGCGGTGACCGACCCCGCATAGCCCTCGGACACGTCCGCCGTCAGCGCTTTTCGTACCGCGTCCACGGCGTCGTCCGGATAGAGGGCGGAAGTCGATGCCGGGGCGCCGTCCCATGCCAAATCGCCCAGCCTGAGACACTCAACCTCGAGTCTTCGCTCCCGTGCGAACTCTCTGCACACGAACTCGCCCAGGTGACAGCAAAGGTTTGACGTCTCCGTCGTCGGGGTGGGACGCCACTTCTCGGTGACGGCGAAATTCTCGTCGTAGCCGTGCATGAGGGTCAGCGAGCTCAGGAAGACGAGCCTCGGCACACCCTCATCGGTCGCGGCCTGGAGTAGGTTGTACGTGCAACGCGTGGCGGCGTCGATCTGGTCGGAGACGCTGTCGGTCGGGTCCACGTGCCCGGAGTGGACAATGGCGTCCATGCCTCGGACGAGCGAATTTGTGCTGTCGTCATGGCCCAGGTCGCACTGCGTAAATCCGGGTACTTCGGAGACCGGCGCCCGGTCGGTCAGCCGCATATCGTGTTCGGTCGCCAGGTCGGACGCCAGATGTTGCGCCAGTCTGGTGGAGGCGTTGGTTATCAAGATTTTGGCCATATCATCCCTCGGGTGGCGCTATCGGCATGATCGCGCATTGTAAGTTCGGCGAACTAAACCGTCAAAGCGTGACAAGCCTATTCGTCAATCGAGAAACCGCCGAGCATCTCGTCGATCTCTCGGAGGTCGCTGTCCGAGAGACGCCAGTCGTCGGCCTTGGCGTTGTGCAGCACCTGCTCGGGAGATTTAGCGCCGACGATGGAAGATGCGACTGACGGGTGGGCGAGTGTCCAGGCGATGGCAAGCTGGACCAGGTCCCTGCCGTGGTCTCGCGCCCAACCCTGAAGGCGCTCTGCGATCTCCAGCGCCCCTTCACCCGTGCTGCCGCTGAAGGCTGCCGCGGTGTGACGTTCGTCGTCGGGCGGGAAGACGTGGCCGGGGCTGTACCGTCCGGTGAGCAGACCTTTCGCCAGCACCGAGTGCGGGATGACGCCGATTCCGTTCTCCAGGCAGGCGGGCAGGATGGACTCCTCGGGCTCGCGGCCGAACATATGGTATCGCGGCTGGGAGCTGTGTATCGGCCCATATTGGACTGCCTCAACCGTCTGCTCCGCCGAGTAGTTGGAGATGCCGATGAACCTGATCTTGCCTTGATCCCGCAGGCGCAACAGGTTAGACATGGTCTCTTCAATAGGCCACTGCGGCTGAGGGCTATGAAGCTGGTACAGGTCGACGTGATCCGTGCCCATCGTCTTGAGGCTGTTTTCGATGGCGCGATCGATGTGTTCTCGGGAGTGGTCGCTTCCCGAGAGCTTGGTCGCAAGGAAGATTTCGTTTCTGCGTCCGACGATGGCTCGTCCGATCAGCTCCTCGCTGGTGCGATAGCTCTCGGCCGTGTCGATGAATGTCATGCCCGCGTCGACGGCCGTCTGCACCGTGGCGATGGCCTGCTGGTCGGCGACCGTGCCCATGCCGCCGCCGATCGGCCATGCCCCGAAACATATCGCCGAAACGTCAGGTCCATCGCGTCCGAGCCGTCTGGTCTCCATGCGGTCAACCCCTCCGAAAGGTGATGTACGGCAGTGTATCACGAGACGGCGAAATCGCTGGATCCAACGCCCGAACAACCAGGAAGCGGCGCTCGCACAGCAGCGCGTCCAAATGGCTGACAGGCTCTCACCGAACGACTACGCGAAGCCCGAGTTCACAGCGGCGGGTCGCCGTGAGTGCTCCGAAAGTTCGTCGCCTGCTCGAAGGCGTAAGCCACGCGTAACATCGTCTCCTCGCCGAGGGGTTTGCCGAGGACTTGAAAGCCGACAGGCAAGCCGTCGGACAGTCCGGCGGGAACCGATATGCCTGGGATGCCCGCGATGTTGGCTGGAAGCGTTAATACGTCGTTGAGGTACATCTGCATCGGGTCGGCGGTCTTCGCGCCGAGTTTGAACGCGATCGACGGGCTGGTCGCGGTAACGAGGGCGTCGAACTCGCTGAACACCTCTTCGAACTCACGACGGATCAGCGTGCGAACCCGCTGCGCTTTCAGATAGAAGGCGTCGTAGTAGCCGGAGGACAGCGCATAGGTCCCGAGCATGATGCGACGCTTGACCTCGGGGCCGAAACCGTCCTGGCGGGTCTTCTCCAACGCGTCCCACATGCTGTCGGCTTCTTTCGCCGAGAATCCGTACTTCACGCCGTCGTATCGGGCTAGGTTCGCGGAGCATTCAGATGGCGCAATGATGTAGTAGACGGCCAGCGCGTACGGTGTGTGCGGCAGCGACACTTCGCCGATTTCCGCCCCCAGGCTCTCGATCACCTTGATCGCATCTCTGGTGGCTTGCTCCACGCCCGGCTCCATCCCTTCGACGAAATACTCTTTCGGCACACCGATGCGCAGACCCTTGAGGTCCGTTTGCAATGACTTGGTGTAGTCGGGCGGGTCGTAGACGATGGACGTGGAATCGCGTGGGTCGTGCCCGGCCACGGCGTTGAGCACGGTCGCGCAGTCGCGAACGTCCCTGGTCAACGGACCGATTTGGTCCAGGCTGCTGGCGAACGCGACCAGTCCGTATCGACTCACGAGGCCATACGTGGGCTTCATGCCGACGACGCCGCACAACGCGCCCGGCTGTCGGATGCTGCCTCCGGTGTCGGAGCCGAGGGAGTAGAAGCACTCGCTCGCAGCCACCGCGGCCGCGGGACCGCCGCTGCTGCCGCCGGGAACGCGGTCGAGGTCCCAGGGGTTGTGAGTCGGAAAGAACGCCGAGTTTTCGGTGGACGATCCCATCGCGAACTCGTCCATGTTGCCTTTGCCCACAAGCACGGCGCCTTCGCTGTACAGCCTATCGGTCACGGTGGCGTTGTAGGGCGGAACAAAATTCTCCAGCATTCGGGAAGAGCAGGTCGTGCGCACGCCTTCGGTGCAGATCACGTCCTTGAGCTGCATCGGTATGCCCGTCAGCGGCGCGGCGTCGCCTCGTGCGATGCGTTGGTCAGCCTGTTCCGCCTGCCCCAACGCCAGGTCGCGAGTCACGGTGACGAAGGCGCCGACGTGGTCTTCGACCTGGTCGATTCGTTCCAGCGACGCTTCGGTTAGCTCGACTGACGAGACTTCGCGGTTGTCGAGCAATGTCCGGGCTTCATGCGCCGTCAGTGTGGCGAATTGTCGATCGGCCATTACTCCAGCACCGCCCGGACCCGGATGTGATCGTCTTCGCGGTTGGGTGCATTCGCCATGACTTCCTCGACGGTCGATGACGGCGAGACCTCGTCGTCGCGCATAACCGACACGACATCCACGGAGTGGCCCGTGGGCTCGACGCCTTCGGTGTCCACCTGGTTGAGGACGCTGATGTTCTCCAGGATGTTCGACATCTGGTCGCGCATCAACTCGATCTCGGCGTCGGTCATGCCCACGCGGGTCAGTGCGCTGAGGTGACGCACTTCGTCGAAGGAAATCGGCTCCATATGTGGTCTCCTGTGACTGCTTGGTCAAGCGGAAGTGTAACAAAGGCCCTCGGGGCGGGCAACAGCAGGCGGTTCCGTTTCGGAGTTTAACCACTCCGGTGCGCCGGAATCTGGCGACTCACCGCGTACAGCCAATATGCGGAATGAAGTGCCATGGCGCCTTTGACACTGCGAACCGCTGGCACTACTATGTGCCCATGAATGCCGTGAGATCGATAGGCATAGCGGGTTGCGGCACGATAGGCCGCAAGGTTGCGACCGATCTCGACAGCGGGGCCGTCCCCGGCGCCAGATTGGCGGCCATTACGTCTCGCGATCTGGACAAGGCGCGCCGCTTCGCGGCTACGCTCGACGCCCCGCCGCCGGTGGTGTCGCTTGCCGAGATGATGCCGCTGGTCGACCTGGTCGTTGAAGCTGCCCCTGCCGAAGCCTTGGCAGACATCGCGACCGCCACGTTGTCGGTCGGCAATGACCTGATGGTGTTGAGCTGCGGCGCTCTCCTCGACGGATCCGACCTGTTCGACCTGGCCGAGCGCAACGATGCGACGATCTTCGTGCCGTCGGGCGCCGTCGCCGGTTTGGACGGCGTGGCGTCTGCTGCGGCTGGTCGGATCGACTCGATCACGATGGTCAGTCGCAAACCTCCCGACGGACTGCGTGGCGCCCCCGGAATAGACGCGGCCGGCGTGGACCTCGATTCGGTCGACGAACCGACGCTCGTGTTCGACGGGCCTGTCATGGAGGCGTGTCGCCTGTTCCCCGCCAACGTCAACGTCTCGGCTGCACTGAGCCTAGCTGGCATCGGTCCCCACGAGACGAGCATTCGAATCTACGCCGACCCCACCGTGAGTCGCAACACCCACGAGATTCTGGCCGAGGGCGAGTTCGGCAGCCTGACGATAAAGATCGAAAACGTGCCGTCGCCGTCGAATCCGAAGACAGGAATCCTGACCGCGTTGTCGGCGCTGGCGACGCTGCGCCGCATCACATCCCACGTGCAGATCGGAACATAATGCCGATTTCGTGTGATCACGCCACAAAAGCGTCCGCCCTGAGTCCCGACGCATCGAGATCACGGCATTGTCGGGACTTGTCGAAGGCTAGCGACGGCAACACGGGGCGTCATCAGACAGAAATGGCATAGCTAAGGCTTGGCGCCCCTCGACGGCGATGCCGGCGTGGCGCCACAGGCGTCATGGCCGGTCGATCCGAGACGCCTGCAACGACACAGTGCCCTTCGAACAGTACATGTCAGTCGAGCGAATAATATCTTGCGGATGTCGGAAGGAGTCAGATTATGGAAGTGGGTGAAGTCGCCGAGTTGTTGGTCGGCCAGAGTAGGACAGTGTCTGTCGCCGAGGCCGACACCTGTGGGCTGATCGGCTACATGCTGAGCACGGTTCCCGGAAGCTCTCGATACTTTCCCGGAGGGATCATCGCGTACACGGGCGGCCTGAAGGAGAAAGTATTGGGCGTTCCGGCTGATTTGTATGACACGAAGGGCAGCGTCAGCCCAGAGATGGCCATTGCGATGGCCGGCGGCGCCCGAAACGTCACCGGAACCGACTACGCCGTATCGGTTACCGGAATCGCCGGGCCGACCGGCGGGAGATCAGGTCTGCCCATCGGAACGTTCTACCTCGGCCTGGTGGGCCCCGACGGACTCGAGGTCGCCGAACGCATCCACGCCGATGCCGACGACCGGGACGGCAACAAGCGACAGGCAGCGCAAGCGGCGATCGATCTGCTGGGCAGCCACCTGAAGACGTAAGCTCATGATCCGTCGAAGGTGACCAACGTTCGGCAAGGGAACCCCGATCAGATCGAGCCTGCCCTCCGGAATACCGCGACCCGCTCTTGGCCAGGATATTGTCTGGACCGATGGCCTTGGCTCCATGGTGATGGATAATCAACGTAGACGCGACTTTGTCTCACCATTCTGAGCCCGCAGGCGAAGAATCTCATCGACTGGCACACCATGTCCTGCGGGGCGTGAGACACTTCGCTCGGCTCAGCATG
>DCWO01000181.1:21074-38591 GCA_002328865.1 Dehalococcoidia bacterium UBA2160
CGTTCGCCCATGAACGGGTACTCTGTTGACCCCATTCGGGCCAACCCTCGTCGCGCCCAAACGCAAAAAGGCTCCGGTTTGAAAACCGGAGCCTTTTTTCAGATGACCGTTGAGTCAGCCTGTCCCCGCTACCTCGGCGCCGCCGGAGGAACAGGGTTGACCAAACCCGACGCCAGGGAGATCGGGATGAGCTGGTCCAGCTCGTCCAAAGTCCAGCGCCCGTTCTTGTGGATGCTCTTCGTGACGTGGCGCGCTCCGTAGAGAGTCACCTGCCAGCCGCTGACTCCGATGACCTGGCCGGTGATGTTGCCGCCAGCCTCGCTGCATAGGTACACCGTTTTGGGAGCGTTGTTGGCCGGGTCGCTGGCCTCGGGCGGACCCTGGATCGGCGCGCCTTGGGCCTGCATCACGGGTGCCTGGGGCACCTGTGTCGAACCGCGCAGGTCGCGAGTGGACTGCGGGACAGTGGCGGTCATGCGAGTTGCGCCGCCCGGATATACTGCGTTCGCGGTGATGCCGAAGGGGGCCAGATCCTTGGCCAGGGATCGCGCGAAGCCAACCATGCCCTCTTTAGCCGCAGAGTAGTTGGTCTGACCGGAGGAGCCCAGCCCCGATCCCGACGAGAACAGAACGAGCCGGCCGTATTTCTGCCGGATCATGTGAGGGACCGCCTGGCGGACCATGTTGAAGGCGCCATAGAGGTGAACTTGGAGAACCGCGTCCCATTCGGCTTCGGTCATGTTGAACACCATGCGGTCTCGGAGGATTCCCGCGACGTGGCACACGGCGTCTATCCTGCCGAAGTTGTCGATGGCCGTCTGAACGATCTTGCCGGCGGACTCGTACTCTGCCACCGAGTCGAAGTTGGCCACGGCGGTTCCGCCCGCGTCGCGGATCGCCTGTGCTGTTTGCTCGGCCGGCGACTCGGAGGTGCCCTCGCCGTCGACCGCGCCGCCCAGGTCGTTGACCACGACCGACGCCCCGTCTTCGGCCATCCACTTGGCGACTTCGGCCCCGATTCCGCGACCGGCGCCCGTCACTATGACGACTCTGCCTTCCATTCTATTACCCATGAACTCATACCTCACTTGATGGTGTGCGGGCCCTAACGTATGGGACGTTGCGGCGCCCGGCGGTTAAATTGGAATGAAGCTTAGACACCGTCGCCGATCATCTTCGGAATCAGCACGTCCATCTCTTCCATCGTGAAGTTGCCCCACTTCAGCACGGATCGCTCGACGGCTGGGTGTGAGTACAGGAAGATGCTGCCGCCTCGCACTCCGAAGACCGTGCAGTTGATGTTTGGCGATGCGTCGGTGCACAGGTAAACGGCCAGCGGCGCTACGTTCTCGGGGTCGTCGGGCCAGCCGGGGCCTTCCCATTCGCCCAGGGCGGGTGACTCGCCGATTCCGGCGCGTTCGTCACGGCTGGGTCCGGTCGCCGAGGCCACGCGGTGCTCTTCGACGGTGCCGGGGAAAAGCCTGGTCTCGACCATCGGAGAGATCGCGTTGCAGGTGACCCCGTATCGGCCCAGGTCTCGGCCAACGGTGCGGGTGACGCCGATGATGCCCTCGGATGCCGCGGCGTAGGCGGAGCGTCCCATGTCGCCGAGTCCGGCATCGGAGGTCATGTTCACGATGCGTCCGCTCCTTGCCTGCCGGAACATGATAGCGGCGAACTTCGTCGTGGTGAATACGCCCTTCGTGTTGTTGCGGACCACCTGGTCCCAGTCGCTCGGCGACATCTGGTAGATCATGCGCTCTCGCATGATGCCGGCGCTGTTGACCAGCACGTCCAGTTGGCCGTACGTGTCGTTGGCCTGTTTGATTACAGCTTCGCCGCCGTCCATGAGTGCGACGTTGTCGTAGTTGGCGGATGCCTGACCGCCTCGAGCTTGGATTTCGGCCACAACGGCGTCGGCCGGGTCGTGGGATGCGCCGGTGCCGTCGACCTCGCATCCGAGGTCGTTTACGACTACCTTTGCACCCTCTTCTGCCAGGAGCAGGGCCACGCCCCGTCCCACGCCCCTTCCGGCTCCCGTGACCACTGCCACTTTGCCATCAAGACGGTTGCCCATTCGTCACCTCCAGTGATTCTTGTTTCAGCGCGGCTATGCGGTTGATCAAATAAGTTGCATGAGGCGCCCCCATGCGTCGGCCACAATATACCTCATGCACAGCGATATGAAAAGATCGGCGTGAAGCGCCGCCGGACGGCGCTGTCAAAGGCGAGGTCCGAGCGGCTGTGCTATCTTATGCGACAGCCGAAACCGGAGGAGCGAGCGTTGATCCACAAAGACTTCAGGTGCGATTTCTACTTCATCAGACACGGAGAATCCGCGTCGAACGCCGATCCCAGATTCGTTGCGGGAGTCAACTGGGACGCCCCTCTGACCGGAAAGGGGTTCGAGCAGGCCAAAGCTCTTGGTGTCCGAATGAAAGAAGAAGGCGTGAAGTTCGACCGAGTCTACAGTTCCACCATGGCCCGGGCCATCTCGACCGCCGAAACAATGCTCGCGGAGATGGGCGAGGGAGACAGAGACTTTCCGAAGATCGAAGCCATTATGGAACAGCAGATACCAGGGTGGCGAGGGGTCCCAAGAGAGGAAGTGATGACGCCCCAGACCGTCGCGCTGATGGCGACAAAGGGCTCGGATTTCGTGGGCCCTCAAGGCGAATCCATGAGACAGGTTCGGCGGCGGGTGACCAACTGGTTGGAGGACGAGCTCATCTACAACGAAGGACTGACCGCCGCCCCGACGTCGATGACGGTGGCAATAGTCGGTCACGGCAACGCGCTCCGTTGCCTGTACCAGTACATCCTCGGATTCGGCGACGCGTTCCTATATCGGATGGCCATCGACAACACGTCGATCGGTCGGTTCATCTTCGACCATCGAGGTTGGTCGGTCGTCCGTTTGAACGACGCCATGCACCTGGGCAACGCCGCCACCAGCTTCGAATCGAGGACGTGACCCATCGGCCACTCGACGGGTCGAGACGAAGCCGGGATCCCGATGCGTCGGGACTCCCAAGCAACGGCTTTCTGTTGATGTCGATTTCCGTGGTGATGGCGCCGTCCTGAACTGCGAGTACATGGGGTGCGGGGGCGAAGCCCCACCGGATCCTAGGGTGTCCCTAGAAAACCTTCGCGGGCGGGTGGGTGGGACCAGAAGAGTGACGTGAAGCGCCATCCAACGCAACGGTGAAATGTAGATTCGATTCGGTCGAAACTTCCACCGCTACTATCCTATGCATCGTCCGTTGTGCGAACACAAGGTTGCTTCCAAGCACCGGCTCTGTGATCGCCGACTGCTCAGGCGCACGGACGGCCGTTGCGACGAGCAGTTCAGGTTGGCGCGGAAGGCCTCAACGCTACTGCCAGCGCTTCAGACCGGCCAGTGTCTGACGAGCCGTGGCCGCGGCGTCCGACCCCTCTGGGATCGCCTCGGCCGGGATCATGCTGGATATGAAATCCGCCATGCTCTCCATCGTCTGATCCGGCGTAACGAACGCGCCCTTCTGGTAGCAGTAGGTGCAATACTCGTCGTGCACCGAGCCATCGGCCTGGGTGCCGTGTTCCTCGGTCTTAGTCATGGGCATCGCGCAACTCTGGCACACAGGCGCCGCTGGGCTGGTCATGGCATCCTCCTCCGTGGAGACGTGTTTTCGTGTTTGGCCTACGATTCATGCATCCGTTTTCGTGAGGTCAGGACAGTGTTTCACAAACAAACGTTCTGGTCAATGGTCCGATGAGCGAGGCAGCTTGATCCGCGTCACTCCCTCGGCGGCAGCGACAAACCTTCGATGAACTCTAAGTTCGGGACCTTCTGCATCTCACGCGGATCTAGGCGAATCTTGGAGGACCGGCTGCCGGAGCCCAGAATCACGGAGTCGAGGACGAGCAGCTTCTGGTCCACGTAGATCGGGAGGTCGGCGGGCAGCGCGAACGGCGTGACGCCGCCGATCATCATCCCCGTGACGGCGGCGGTCTCGTCGGCCGACGCAAACGACACGCGCGACACCTCCATCAGGCCTTTGACGCGCTTGTTGACGTCCAGCCTGTCCGTCCCTTTCACGATGCACGCGCTGTACTTCTTGGCGCCCCGCTTCGAGGCGACGACAATTGTGTTGCCGCATGAGTCCAACGGGAAGTCGTATCGTTCGCAGAAAGCAGCTGTGTCCGCGAATTCCGCGTCGATCTCGAACAGCTCGTATTCCACGCCCATGGACTTCAGCGCCGACTCCACGGCTATCACGATGTCTGCTTCCTGTGTCATTCCAATCTCCCGGGGAAAAGTGTCAAAGAGACGATTATTCTGCGAATCGGGCGCCGCCACGTTGTTGCCGCATCGGGTTGATATGAAAACTAGCCTTGCCCGTTCTTGATGCTTGTTCAATCGCCAACGTATTGCCGACGATCTGCAACTGGCGCCTTGTCTAGTCGAATGAGATAGCGGCGCGGCCCAGGAGCGTCTGGCGAGAAAGGGTGTCGAACACCTCCTCCACGTCCTCCAGCGCCACGCGTTTGGTCACCACCGGCTTCACCAGTCCGCGGGCCACGACTCGGATGACCTCTCGCATCTCCTCGTAGCTACAGTAACGGTTGCCGGTAATGACCTGCTCCCGTAGCAGCCGCGAAATGTTGAAAGGGAATGTGCCGGGCTCCACGCCAACGATGACGAACGTTCCGGCCGTGGACAGGGCGTTGATGCCGGCTTCGGCGGTTTGGGGCGAGCCGAAGAAATCGGCGCAGACCTCGACCCCCTTGCCGTCGGTTAGGCGGCTGACCTCCTCGACGATGTCCTGTGCCCGGCCGTTGATCACCTCGTCAGCGCCGTATTGCCTGCAGAAGGCGAGCTTCTCCTCGGAGATGTCCACGGCGATGACCCGCGCGCCGAAGAGCTTGGCCATCTGAACGGCGTGGATTCCGACGCCGCCAGCGGCGCCGATGATCAGCACGTCGTCCATGGGCTTGACGTGGGCCCGGGACTTCATGACGTGCCAGGGGGTGCAGATGGCGTCGGCGGTGACAGCGGCCGCCTCGTAGTCCAGCTCGTCGGGGATGGGAATGAAGTTCTGGTACGGCAGCGCCACGTACTCGGCGAATCCGCCGTCGACAACCGTGCCCACGTTTCCCCGCAAGTTGCTGCACAGGGTCTCTCTGCCGATGCGGCACCACTTGCAGTTCCAACAATTCAGATAGAAGTGGACAAGGCAGCGCTCTCCCTTTGAGAGCGCGGTGACGCCTGAGCCGACCTCGACGATGCCGCCGGCGATCTCGTGGCCGATGATGCGAGGAAACTTTACGCGTGGACCTCTGGCTTCGCGGATATGGGCGAGCGTGAGGCCAACGCCAGCGGAGCGGACCTTGAGGAGGGCTTCGCCGGGTCCTGGGGACGGGATGTCCACCTCGGCGGAACGCAGCGGGCCGCCAGGCTCGTCAAGCAACATGGCGCGCATCGCATTGCTCCTTTCTGCGACAATGATCGTCCCTCAGCGTGTATTTCGGATGGGAACCAGTGCTCTCACGAACACACGACCTTGAGTCAAAACAGACGATATTCCTCCCTTCTGAAGCTGTCAACCGCGCCAGGATTCAATCTCGCTTCACTAGGGAAGCAAGGTTCGTCGAACTGTTCTCATGACGAAGATGCCGACCGAGACTCGCGCTGCTATCATGTCGGGCACACGCAAACCTGCGACCCGAGAGGCTTCAACATGAGATTGGAAGGCAAAACCGCAATCATCACCGGGGCGGCCCAGGGATTGGGACGAGCCATCGCATTGGACTTCGCGTCCGAGGGCGCGGCGATGCTATTGGCTGACATTCAGGGCGAGAAGGTCGCCCAGGTCGCCGCTCTCATCGGCGAGAATGGCGGGCAGGCTGAAGCCATCGAAGTTGATGTCACGAACGCTTCAGCAGTCGATCGCATGGTCGCCAGGGCGCTCGAGCTGTACGGCAGCGTCGACATCCTGGTGAATGACGCCGGAGGCAGCGGCAACCAGGGCATACAGGACATCACCGACGTGACCGAAGAGCAGTGGGACGCGACCGTCGACGTCAACCTCAAAAGCGCGTTCCTTTGCGCCAAGGCCATCGTGCCCCATATGAGGGAGCGCGGGTACGGCCGCATCGTCAACCTCTCGTCGTTCAGCGCCAAAGGCAATTTCGGAGAGTTGGGCACGACCGCGGTGAGACTCCCATACGCGGCGGCCAAGTCCGGCATCCTGGGGTTCACGTTCCAATTGGCGAGGGACCTCGGCCCTGACGGCATCTACGTCAACGCCGTGCAGCCCGGATTCATTCTGACCGAGCCTGGCGCCAGGGTGCACGATCGTTTCGAAGAGCTGCCCGACGATGTCCGCGACCGAATGACACGAGCGACGCCGCTCGGCAGACCGGGCAGGCCCGATGACGTCGCCAAAGCCGTAACGTTCCTGGCTTCCGACGACGCCAGCTACACGACAGGCTCCGTCCTGGAGGTCACGGGAGGACGTTGATGCGCGAACGCGTTGATCTTTACATTGGAGACATTACGACGCTCCAAGTCGACGCCATCGTGAACGCCGCGAACACGACGCTGCTGGGCGGTGGAGGCGTGGACAGCGCGATACATGCCGTCGCCGGTCCCGAGCTTCTCGCTGAGTGCCGAAAACTGGGCGGATGCGAGACCGGCGACGCCAAGATCACGCGAGGGTACGATTTGCCTGCGAACCACGTCATCCACACCGTGGGGCCGATATGGCGAGACGGAAGGTCCGACGAGGACGAGTTGCTGGCGTCATGCTACCGAAACTCGCTGTCAGTGGCACACGCCAACAACATCGACACCATCGCGTTTCCGGCGATCAGCACCGGCGTGTACGGCTTCCCGAAAGAACGCGCGACCGAAATCGCAGTCCGTGAAGTTATTCGATTCTTGAACCAAGACAACGCGATCGTTAAGGTCACCTTCGTATGCTTCTCGGAGAGCGATTTCGAAGTGTATTCCCGAATCCTTGGCGAGAGAACGACCTAGGTCGATGTGATTCCGCCGTCGGTCCGGCACAACTGAAACGGGAGCCCCGATGTCCGGCGCTCCCGTTGTGCTAGCTTGTGCCATTTTGCCGCTGCCTCCTCAGCTTCTCCCGCTCCCACCCGCTGAGAGGCGGCTTGCCCCGAGGCGGGCGTTTGCGCGAGTGGTCGATGAACGACCTGCCGATATGGGAATCAACCTCTCTCTGTACGTCGTCCGGTATCTCAACCGGTCGCCATCCGCAGTAGATGCACTTGAGTTCGTCTTCGAACGGTTCGTCGACGACGAGACCTTCGCATCTGGGGCATGTCTCTTGTCTAAGCATTGTATACATCCAGAATCCGGCTATCGGCTGTTCAGGACTGGAGTCGGGAACGGCACGTCGGGCAGCCGCAACGTGACGGATGAGGGAACACACCTTGGAACAGGAGTCTGACCAAGTCGTTGAACGTCAGCCCCAATAGCCTGCCCTGGACCCAGTACCCCGCCATGACGCTGGACTTGTCCGCTTCCTCGGCGTCTGTCAGCGGTGTGTCTTCGCAGATTGCCCTGATCGCGTATGACCTGAGGATTGAGAGGTCGGCGATGAATGTGTCGGCCATTGTCTTGATGTCTGCGTCTGTCATCGATTGACTCCTGTCGTTGTCCCTGTGCTTTTGCCTGATAAATCAAGTGTAGGGTCGGCGCCGGCTTGGTACCTGAACAGGGGCCTATCCAACCCTTACAAAAACCTGACACCCCTGTCAGGTGACGCGGGCACATTCATCTGGCGAGCGGCGGATCGCGACAGGCCAGGCAGTTCAGGGAACGTATCTAGATCGAAACGCGATGGCGCCACGGGCGTTACAATTTGGCGACCGGCTTTGGGGTGTTATCCGCAGCACGACATCTGTGCCGGCCATCCCATCGCATGTAGTCGCTCGAAACAGAGGAGTGTGCAATGACCACACCGGGCTTGGCGTCTGCCCGATACAGATTCGACGGTTGGGACGAGGCTCAGGAGTTCTATCACTCCAGGGGCTTGACCGACGGCCTGCCCATCGTCCCGCCCACGGAAACGAAGGTTCAGGCCATGTTGGATGCGGTTGAACTCGCTCCGTCCGATGTGATCGCGAGCGAGGGCGTCCGGCAGAAGGAGTTCACCGCCGAGAAGGTCGCAATCAACGCCGTGATGGCCGGTTGCCTGCCCGAATACATGCCGATAATCGTGGCCGCCGTCGAGGCCATCTCCGAGCGAACGTTCAACCTGCACGCCAACACGACGACGACCGGCGGGACCAGTCTGCTGGCAGTGGTGAGCGGTCGCATCGTTCAGGAACTCAAGATCAACTCAGGCACAGGGCTTCTCGGCCACGGGTTCAGGGCCAACGCGTCGATCGGGCGCGCCCTGGCGCTGGTCAAGATCAACGTCTACGGCTCCGTGCCGCACGAAATGGACAAGAGCACCTTCACTCATGGCGGAAAGTACACGTACTGCTTCGCCGAAAACGACGAGATATCGCCATGGGAACCGCTGAGGGTCGACCGCGGATTCCCAACGGACAGCAGCACTGTGACCATGTTCGCGGCTGGAGCTCCGGTGCAAGTCAGCACCGCTGAGCTCCAACAACCGGAGGAGTTCTTGCTGCCGGTTGCTGACAGCATGATCGGGCTCGGTCCGAGACATCGGGAGATGTTGGTTGTCCTCAGCCCGGAGATCATGGGCTACGTGAAAATGGCCGGCTGGACCAAACGACAGATAAGCGAATTCTTGTTCGAAAGAGCTAAGCGCACGGGAATCGAATGGAATGAGTGGCTGCGATTCACAACGTCTTTGACCGGCAACGACCTGGACGCGTCGCATCCGGCGGTGCGCAGCGCGGACGGGATTACCGTTCTCTGCGCGGGCGGCGCGGCCGGACCGATGACGGCGGTGATCAACACGTTCTCAGGCAGTGAATCGCAAACCCGGCGAATCAAAGTGAGGGAGTGACGCATGGCGCCGGAAACGAATCGACTGATAACGTTGGACCCACGGGACGCCGCCGTCGACGGCGGCATGTTGCTCGCGCCGAGAACCGCTAACCTTGACGGCGCGGTGATCGGGTTGTTGTCGAACAACAACCCGAATTCGGAAGAGTTAATGCGCATGATCGTTGACATGCTCAAAGAGAAATACGCCATCGCTGGCGCCGTCGAGGCGAACAAAGGCACGAACCGCTGGCCGGCGCCGACCGAGATTATCGAGGATCTGGCCGACCGGTGCGACGTGACGATTCACGCGACCGCCGATTGAGGGAGCTGCACGTCGTGCAGTGTGCACGACGCGTTGGAGCTCGAGAAGCTGCGGATCCCGTCGGTCGTGTTGGTGTCGCATCCGTTCGAGTCGATGGCGAGATCGATGGCGACGTTGCTGGGAGCGCCCAAGTACGGCCACGCGTTCATCGGCCACCCGACTCGCAGTTTGAACCGTGTCGAGTTGTTGGGAAGAGCCAGAGACGCATTGCCTCAGGTAGAGGCGCAATTGACAGCGACGTAAGCCGGTTTTCCATCTGGGCCATTTAGTCTTCCGAATCTGTCGGGGCGCCCGGCATTTTCCTGCTGATATGCGCTCTGGCCGCTCGGATTTATCCGCGATTGACGGTATGTGGGCTCGGTGATATTGTTCGCCTCAACCTCGATTTGACGCAGGTTTGGCGTCAAGAAATCCCATCAGGCGGTTGGTGATGGAGGGATGCGTGTAATGACCGAATCAACCCAACCCGCGGGTTTTCCCGTCCACTGGGACGACCCGGCGGACGCGGAGCTTGGCTGGAACCACGACCCTGGGCACTACCCCAACGTGATCACGCCGCTGGGGTATGACCTGCACACCGAGCCGCTGCTCTGCGGTTTCGGGCCAGGTACAACAGAGCTGACTGGGGCGCCGATGAGCGTCAGAACGAAGCTAATCAACTACTGGGTGTACGGGAACTGGCAGTCTTCGGGACGGGCACAGGCGCCACGTTCGCAGGAAGAGATGAACAAGTTGCTGTCGGAAACCCCGTCGCGTTGGCGCGACGATGTTCTTCCGGAGTCGTTGAGATTGATCGAGCACTATGCAGCCACTGATTTCGACGGGTTGACTGACTCAGAATTGGCTTCTCAGCTTGAGGAGCTTCGAGAGATGCGAGTTCGACAAGGCTATCTTCAGACCATCGTGACAGGCGCATGGCAGATGGCAATGAACCGGCTGGTCGACACTTTCCAAGAGTTGACAGGCGCCGGAGCGTTGGACGCGCTCCGGCTTGTGCAAGGCTATGGCAATAAGAGTGTGGAAGCCGGAGACGCACTGTGGCGGTTGAGCAAAGTCGCCAACTCCATCTCGTTTGTTCGGGAGCACATTCTGGAATCTGAACTTGAGCCGGCCGCCCAGTTTGTGGCCTGCTTGAGAACGGAGCCGCAAGCCATGAGATTTGTCGACGCGCTCGACGCATTCTTGGACGACTACGGTTGGAGGACTGACCTGATCGGCTTCGCCTCGCTCACGTGGAGAGAAGACCCGCTGATCGCCTTACAGCAACTCAGCCATTATCTCGAACTGAGTGACTATGACCCGGTTCACGAACAGGAGAAGCTGGCGCGCGAGCGAGATGCGGCGATTGAGCAAACCAAAGACTCGTTGGACGATGCGGACTGGTCCAGGCTCCAAAACGCCCTTGATCTGGCACGGGATGTTGTCTCCATGAAAGAAGACCGCCATTACTATCACAGTCAGAGGCTCACCACCATGCCCCGCAGGCTGGTCCTGGCCGCCGGCAGACGCCTTGTAGAGAGGGGGCAGCTGGAATTGGAGAGAGACATCTTCTACCTTCATCTGACGGAAGCGTGCGCTGCTTTGAGGGGAGAATCCTCGGATGCAGGTGCGCTGGTCAGCGAATGCAAAGCTGAAATGGAACGATGGTCTAAAGTTGATCCGCCGCAGTTCGTTGGCGCGCCCCCGTCGCGTGGAGTAGATTCCAGGTCGGGCGCTTACCTTCGTCGCGCGTTTGGGGTGCACGGGTTGACTTCCGACGACCCAAATGTGCTCGTGGGCAACGGCTGCTCATCGGGCGTCGCGCGCGGGTCAGCCAGAGTCATCCTTGGTCTCGCCGATGCCCACCGTCTGCGAAAAGGTGACGTGCTCGTGACGAAGACCACGATGCCTCCGTGGACGCCGCTGTTTCCGGTGTCATGCGCGGTCGTCACCGAATCGGGAGGCGTCCTCAGCCATCCCGCGGTAACGGCCAGGGAGTACGGCATCCCCGCCGTGCTGGGAGTCAGCAATGCGACCGGTCTGCTCAAAGACGGTCAACTGGTCGAGGTCGACGGGGCCAAGGGGACGGTGCGGATCTTGAGTTGATCGGGTCCGACCCTCAGGTCATCCCCGGCAAAACCGTTTGGCGATCACGTTCCGCCTGAGGGCGAGCGCCAAGGACGTGAAACGAGCGGCTAGGACGCTTTACGCGTCAGCTAGTCTGAGCAGGCTGGCCTCGTTTGAATTCAACCGAGCCTTTGGACGACGCGTAATAGTCTTCGCCCAGATAGAGGATCGGCTGCACGGCGTCGAGATCGAGAGGTCCTTCGGCGCTGAATGCCGATGGCTCCCACTGAACGGCCACAATCTCTCCGAAAAAGACGTCGTGGTCGCCGTACGTGTGCTGGCCAACGACCTTGCATTCGTAGGCGGCTTGGGCGTCCGTCAGAACAGACGCTTTCACCTGGTTTCCGGGCTGGCCCTGGATGTCGAGTTCGCTGAACTTGTCGATGTCCGCCCCGCTGCACCCCGCGATTTGAGCCACCAGCGACCCGCTCTCCATCGGCATGAAGTTGACGGCGAACTCGCCCGATTCCACGATGAGTCCATGCGTGAACCGCTTTGGCGAGATGGACACCAGGTAGATCGGCGCCTCGCGAGATATGGCCGTGTGCCACGCCACGGCCATCGCATTGTCTCGTCCGTTGGCGTGGCTCGTCACGATCGTCGCCCCCGCCGGGTAGTGGTAGTAGTAGCTGTCCAGCTCCGTCCGTACGATCTTCGTCATCCGTTCCCTCCGATATGTTGCGTGAGTCGCATTCTGTCAGATGGCGGAAGTTCGAGCAATGGGTCGTCGTGCTCTGCACGGGGGAGGCCGCAAGCCAATCCAGCCACCGAGGACAAAACTTCTAACACGTCGTCGATCCCCGCGGTCAACCGGGTGCGCCATCACATTGACTAGACCGCGGGCATCGATGGTCGCTGTTGACCCGCTGGATTATCGAACACCCTTCCAATAGAATTCGCCTGCTGAACGGACGCGTACGCACGATCGCGGGAGGATGACCATGCTGGGAAACTTGAACACCATACTGCCTGAGCCGGTCTCCGACGAAAACGAGGAAGTTATTCTGGACCTGCTAAAGCGGAAGGTTAAAGGGGCGGCCGAAATCGCCGTATTGCTCCTCAACGCGATGGAGGAGCGGTTCGGTCCGGAGGCCCGAGAAGTGGTTCGTCAGATGGGGGCTGGCCGGTCGCCTACTCCTCGCGAGAACGCCGGAGAGCCCGAGTCGGACCTTCAGGAGTTCTGTGCTCAGATGGAGAAGAATGCCGCGGGGTCCCATACGTTGGAGCGGGTCACGGACGAACCTGACCGGATCGGTTACCTGTTTACACGGTGCCTGTGGGCCGAAGCCTTCCTTGAGCTTGGGGAGCGCGAGTTGGGCTTGGTCATGTGCGCCAGCGACAAGCCCACGATCAAGTCTCACAACCCGAGGCTCGGCTTCGCGAGAACAAAGATGATCATGAACGGCGACGACGCCTGCGACCACGTCTTCTTCGTGGAGAAGTAGAGAGGCTGGGCGACAAGTGCACCGGCGGCCAGGTGGGCGCGTTGAGGTGGGACGGCGCCCTGATCGTCGGATGACAATGTCGCGTGCCTTCGGCAAGTCACGGCGAAGCTGGGATCCCCATGCGTCGGGTTTCAGGTTGAACGAGCAACTGTTCTTCGTTCGTGGTGAGCCTGTCGAACCATCCCGACGTCCGGGCCTGATCTGCGATCGATGTGCCGAACTTCTGACTCAGGACACCAACGACCGGCTAGCATGTCTGGCGGCCTTCCACTAGAATTCGCGTGTCGAAGGATGACGTCTGGACAACCACAAGGGAGGCCGATGATGTTGGGCAACCTGAACGAGATACTGCCGGAACCGATCAGCGACGAAAGCCAGGAGATCATCCTGGAGCTGCTGAAGCGGAAGATGACGGGCTCGGCCGATCTTGCGGTGAGGTTGCTCCACGCCATGGAGGAGCGCTTCGGACCCGAGGCTCGGGACGTGATGCGTCAAATGGCGGCCAGTCCGTCAGCCACTCCCCGCGAGACCGTGGGTGACCCCGCCACTGATCTCCACGAATTTACCGGCGCCCTGGAGCGCGGTTGCGTTGGCTCCCATCGGTGGGAGCGAATCACGGACGAACCGGACCGCGTCGGCTACCTGTTCTTCGGATGCCTGTGGGCTGAGATCTACCGCGATCTCGGCGAACCCGAACTAGGCTTCGCTTTCTGCGCCACCGACGAGCCCAACGTCAAAGCCCACAACCCCGGCCTCGGCTTCACCAGGACGAAGGTGCTGATGAACGGCGACGAGGCGTGCAATCACGTCTTCTTCGTCGAATCGTAGCGCGCGAGTGAAATGGCAAGCGGGCGAATAAGAGAAGGTCGGCGTCGTCTGGTCGTCGACCCGCCGGGCTCAAGGTTCCCGTCCTCGCCAGATACCGCCGAAACGAATCCAGGGCACTGCTCAGGCGCCTAAGCAGTTGGAGGCGACGGACAGCATCGAACCGTCGAGAGAGTGCGTCACAGAGAATTCCCGGCGCCCAAAACGGCGCCATCTATGCGAGTTCGCTTTTCGATTGACGCTGGCGCCATGTTCCGGATTAGCGTTACGCTGGGGGAGATGGCTCCTACGACCCAGAGGCGATTTCAGACGCGGACGGGCGACTTTTCTCGATGGACGGCGTGCTGACGGGTTGAGTATGAACAGGCACTCGTTATGTACATCCCTTTTGGCTCTGGTGACACTGTTGGCTGCGGCGTGCGGAGGCTTGAGCGAGGCCGAGAAGCACTATTACGCCGGCGTGACACTTCAGGGACGAGACCATTTCAGACAGGCCATTGCGGAATACGACGAGGCCATCGGGATCGAATCGGGGTATGCCGAAGCGTTCCACAACAGGGGCGTTGCGCACGCGAATCTCCGTCATTATCAGCTTGCAATCGAGGATCTGGACGAAGCCGTCCGGCTCGACCCCGAGGTTGCCCAAATCTACGCAAGCCGAGGCTCCGTGTACGACGGCGTTGGTCAACACAAAAGGGCGATCGAGGACTTTGACGAAGCCATTCGGTTGGACCCGCTGTTCACCATCGCGTACGCGAGCCGCGCCAGCGCCTTCGGAGAGCTTGGACAGATCCAGAACGCAATCGACGACCTCGACGAGGCAATTCGGCTCGATCCTCAGTTTGCTGCGGCGTACGCCGTGCGCGCCCTGGCACTTACTCAACTAGGTCGAGACGCGGAGGCTCAGGCAGACTCTGCTCGCGCAACGGAACTCGGGTTCGACGCCACGGAATTGGAAGAAGAGCTCGACAAGCTCAAGGCGCAGTGGTAGGGCTGGGTTCGCATCGTCGTGCCGCAGTTTACCATTGAGTGCGAGCATGGTCCCCGCACGGGATCGCGATGCGAGGAATCGCAACTTGAGCCGGTGTTCCGGTCTTTCCGGACAGTCGAATCGCGGACCGGCGCCAACAATCGTTGCGGCTCGGCGTGTCGTCAAGTATGTCTTGTCGGCCAGTCACGCACCGGCGGCTTAAGCTTCTTTGTCAGGCGGCCCAATGGTCTTCGCAAATCGTCAACCGAGAGAAGTGTCGTTCACGCAGCCACAACGGCGAGTGGTTCTGCGGCGTCAAGTTCCCAACCGAGATCTGTGGGCAGTGGATACGACGATCTGCACTGACTGAAGAGTGTAGCTGCAAATGCCCGCCGCTGCCGCTGCGCTCCCCAGAGTGAGCCCTGCGCTTTGACTTATCGCACACTCTGACATAGTGTACCTGCAAACACCTGCGATGCGCACTCATGAGCAGGCAAAGCGACCGCATGAGGCGATAATTGGCTGATGACGCGCGTCAAGTCGGAAAGGAGGACCGGGAGCAGATGGCTGCCGGCGCTGCTGATGGCTCTGATCATGCTGACGGGCGCCGTCGGGTGCGGTTTGCTATCCGGATGGAACGAACTGTCGCGCGACGAGGTGCGAGAGCTATTTTCCGGGAGCGTGGTGAAAGGGCATCACGAGACCCTCGATTACGAGTTCAAGAGCTACTATTCCCGTGATGGGTCGTTCCGGTCGGAATAAGGCCCCGAAAAGATTGTTCGAGAAGGTAATTGGTGGACGACATCGGATGGCCGCATGTGCATACTTTGGGATGCTGAACCCGAAGAACTGTGCCGAGAGATTGAGACCGATGGCGAAGGTCGTTACAGAAAAGTCCTCGGCAACAAGGTAATAGCTAGCTACGAAGAGTTTTTGAAGTAGCGTGCGAGCAAGTCGGGAGGTTTGGAATTGACGTGGGTCATCGTCATTCTCGCCATTGTGATGTCGATAATCGCTTTAGTGATTTTTGTGCCCGTGGTTCACAAGCGAATGGGAACGAAAGTAATGGGTGAGCGCGTCACATATCGCCAAATTGCGGAGCTGCCGTTCGCCGATCTCGGCCCGCTCATTCAGCGAGCCGTTGAAGCACACAACTCTACGGCTGCGTCGTGGGTGGCGGAAGTGGCGATGCTCCCACAGAATCGACGTGGCGGCGTTGAAATGCTCGAGAGCTTGCTTCGCTGGGCAGTGGGCGAGAAAAGCACGCTAACCATCCTGATGGCCTTCGAACTTTCTTCCCGACACCCGATCCCAAGCTCTGCATGGACCATCCTTGGCGAATCGCTGGACTGGGACGACGAAAGTTTCGCCACCGCGGTTTTGGAAGCTCTGATCGAACAAGGCGACGACCCTCCCGACATATTCTTCGTGGACGAAGATGACGACCTTCGCAGATCGGCTTTGGTTGGGGGCATCTATCTGAAAAACGCGGAATCGCTGGTAGGCGAAAAAGGCAAAAAAGATGACTTGATCAAGAACAAGACCACGGCTCTGCGCATTTTAGGTAACGCACGCGAAAACGTTCGCGAAAAAAGGGCGGGGGCGGATTCAGGATTGTATTTGGACATAGACACCGGTTACAGCACAGCAATGTATCTAATGTGGAACGAGAGCGCCACAGCAGGCGGATCCGAGTGATCGACAGCCAACCGGCGTCGAGAGACGAACGCCAGAACTAAACACACCGCCGGCCACCTGAGTAGATGCGTCGAGGTCCCCGGAAGTCAGGCGCCAGCTCGCCGGCGCCATCGTGACTCGGCCCTCCCAGGGGTGACGAACCGTGTTCAAGGCGCCGTGACAAAAACGTGCGGGACTTGCGCATCCCCATCTGCGTAACGATGCCACAGTCGATCCGGTCATTGGAGCAAAAAGATGCCGGGCGAGTTGACTGCCCTCATGGGCGCTGTTTCTTTGGCGGGCCGTCCAGTGGCCGATCTGCTTGGCCACGACGTTCGCCGATCCATGGCGAGCGTCTACGCGGGCAGCCAGCACGAGTTCAACGAAGTCGAGTGCGGTCCGGTTTGGCTTCGTTGTTCGTCGCGCAATCTGGTCGGAGACGACGACCGTTGTCTCGCCGTGGACGGTTGGGTGGCACCGGGCGGCAGCGCGGTTCGCGATATTCTGAACCGGGAGCTCGCTGCAGCGCGTGACCAGTCGGCGTTGCCCACGCCTGAAGGTCAGTACGCCCTGGCATACACAGATCTGCGCGCGGGCCGCGTGACGCTCCTACGGACCATCTCCGGCGGCGAACGCCTGTATTATGCGCAGATTGGTGACCTTGTCGTTTTTGCCGGCTCGTTGCGATACATCCTGGCCCATCCGGGGCTTCGTCGCACGCTGAGCAAGAATGCGGTCAACGAGGTGCTGCTCACGGGCATGATTAACTCTGGCCACGGCACTCTTCTCGAACAAGTGAACGAGGTCCTTCCCGGTCACTCCGTGACCATAGGGCGCTCGATCGAAACCCAATGCTTCAGGTTCCGACACGCCCTCCGTTCGCCCGAAGGACCCAGCCGGCAATCCGCGCAACAATTCCGGGAGGCGTTGAACTCAGCGATTTCCACGGCGATCGGCGATTCGCGACCGGTCGCGGTTGCGTTGTCAGGCGGAATAGATTCGTCCGCGGTGGCCGCCGCCGCCGTGGAAGTCGTAGGGTCCGCCAACATACATGCGTTCAGTTGGGAGTTTGAAGATCCCGATCATCCGGTCGAAACTCGATATGCCCGACAGGTCTGCGAAGCCTTAGGGATTCAACAACATCGGATTTTCAAAATCACGTTTGATGACTTCATAGACAACATCCCGGCTGTCGTTTGGC
>DCWO01000133.1:0-11529 GCA_002328865.1 Dehalococcoidia bacterium UBA2160
TTATCTCTCCGCCCTTCACACCGTGGTGTCGGATCCAAGCCACGGCACCGGCACATGGCCTCTGGTGACGCCGCTTGCCGTGGCTTCCGCCGCTGTCGGAGCCGACGGCCTCATCATCGAGGTGCATCCGAACCCGAGCGAAGCCAAGTCCGACGGCGCTCAGTCGTTGACGTTCAAAAACTTCGCGACGTTGATGTCACAGGTCGTGGCCGTCCGTAAGGCGGTTTCAAGCGCGTAACCGGGCGCGGGCCGTTGCCACAGCCTGATCCGGCTGCTCCGGCCTAGCCGCGCCAACGATGTGAAACTTCTCGGGCGATCTACCCTTGCATCCAGGCTGAAATAGCACCGGCCCGAGTTTCCGTCGAGCCAGATCGTCCGTGCCGCCGAAGATCACGATTACCGTGCTGGGTTGTGTCACGAACCGGCTTTCTTGACGGCGTGGCCGCCGAACTGGTTGCGCATGGCTGCCAGCAATTTGACGCCGAACGGCTGCCCTTGCCGCGATCGGAACCGGGCGTAAAGCGAGGCGGCGATGACCGGCGTCGGAACGGCAAGTTCAATTGACTCCTCGACGGTCCATCGACCCTCTCCGGAATCGTCCACGTACGCCTCGATGCCGGCCAGATCAGGGTCTTCGTCGAGCGCCGCTGCCGTCAGGTCCAGGAGCCAGGAGCGGACAACACTGCCGTGACGCCAGATCTGGGCGATCTTGGCGAGGTCCAGGTCGAACTCACCCTTGGCCTTCATGAGTTCGAAGCCCTCGGCGTAAGCCTGCATCAAGCCGTACTCGATGCCGTTGTGCACCATCTTCACGAAGTGCCCGGCGCCGGCGGGGCCCACACGGCCGTATCCGAAATCGCTGCCGGGCGCGAGGGTTTGGAAGATCGGCTCCAACCTGGCGAACGCGTCGGAGTCGTCGCCCACCATCAGGCTGTACCCTTCTTCAAGGCCCCAGATGCCGCCGCTTGTGCCCGCGTCCAGGAACGAGATGCCGCGTTCCTTGAGCTCGGCGCTCCTACGAGCGCTGTCTTTGTAGTTGGCGTTGCCGCCGTCGATGATCGTGTCGCCCCCCGAAATGAGGTTCGCCAGAGAGTTGATTGTGTCTTCGGTTGTCTGGCCGGCCGGGACCATGACCCACGCCGCTCTGGGCTGCGGGAGCTGTTCGACCAGTTGCTCCAACGAAGAAGCGCCGGTCGCTCCCCGCTGGATAGCGGTATCGACGGCAGCGTCCTGAGGATCGTACGCGACCACACGGTGTCCGCCTCGGACTAAGCGTTCCGCCATGGCGCCGCCCATGCGTCCGAGGCCGATCATCCCGATTTCCATCGTCCGCCTCCGTACCCTACTCTACCCGTCGGTAGGTGTCCGAATGCTCAATGTGAGTTCCCGAATCGCCCCGAGTTCGTCCGACCCCAGATCGACCCTCGCGACTCTCCGGCCGGCGGCTTGCAGCGCCCGGAGGTCACCAAGCGCTTGGGCGCCCACGAGTACGCCGAATGTGTATGGCCGGCCCGGAATCGGGATGTCCGCCGGGTGGTCCGACGTGAATTGCACGAACACGCCGGAATTCGGGCCGCCTTTGTGAAGCTGTCCGGTCGAGTGCAAGAATCGAGGTCCATATCCCAATGTCGTAGCAGCGCCGTGTCGCTCGATAATCGCTCTGCGAAGATCGCGCACAGCTTGGTCCACTTCAGGCGTTTGGTGAACGTAAGCCATGATAGCTACATAGTCACCGGGTTTGACACCGTCCATCAGTGCGTCGAAAGACGACGTCTCAGGGGATTTGGGAAGAATCTGAGAATCCCCAACAGCAGTGAGGGCGGCGTCGGTGGCGTCTTTTGCTGCTTGAACATTCGGCTGGTCGAACGGCCTCACCCCAATGATCGCGCCAGCCACCGCCGTGGCGAACTCCCAGCGAAAGAACTCTGCCGCCAGGTTGTACCCATCGGCGAGGTCCATGCGAATGACGGGGTGTCCGGCAGCGTTCAGCGTCGCCGCCAGGTTGTCGTTGGCGGCGTTGTCGTCGCCGCCCACACGCAGGTACGCGAAGACCCTGTCGTCGCCGTATTTCTCCGGTGCAACAGCGGGCTCGTCCGATATCGGAACGATTCCCCGGCCTTCTTTGCCCAGGCTCTCAGCGATGAGTTGCTCCGCCCATAGCCCGAAGCTGTCGACAGAGGGCGAGGTCAGGACGGTGAGTTTGTCGCGGCCTTCCGAAGAGAGAGCTGCCAGAGCGGCGCCCAGCCAGGCTCCGGGGTTGTCTCGTAGCGGCACGTCCGCGCCGCACCGCGCGAGCATGTAGTCCGCGCGGTCGAGCAGTTCCGTGAGATCGATTCCGGTGAGTGCAGCAGGGGCCAGGCCGAAATGTGAAAGGATCGAGTATCGTCCGCCTATGTCGGGTTGGGCCGAGAACACGTGTCGGAAGCCTTCGCGCTTGCCCAACTCGGCCAAGGCGGTTCCGCTGTCGGTGATGGCCACGAAGTGCCGACCAGCCTGACCTTCACCGATATTCTGTTCCACAAGGCGCCGAAAGTGGCTGTAGAAGACATTCGGCTCTATCGTAGAGCCAGACTTGGAAGAGACGAGGAACAGCGTCGTCGCCGGGTCGATGGCGTCGGTCACCGCCTGAACGGATGCCGGAGCCGTCGAGTCCAGCACGATGACCTCAGGATATCCGTCGGCGCTGCCAAATGTCTGGCGGAGCACCTCGGGTCCGAGGCTCGAACCGCCCATTCCTAGCAGGACGACGTGACGATAGCCCTCCTCCTTCACTTCGACTGCGAACCGTGTGAGTGACGGGAATTCATCACGCATATTGTCGATCACAGTCAGCCACCCGAGGCGGTCGGCGGTCTCGGTCGGGTCGGGGCTCCAGACCGTGTGGTCGCCGGACCAGATGCGGGCCACAACGTCACGTCGACTGAGCTCAGCCATAGCCGACTCAACATCACTCGCATAGACCCCGAGCTGCACGTTCTGGTCGGACTGGGAATTCAAGATCGAGCGCTCCTGAATCGTTCGTTCATGGCTGTTTGAGCGGCGTCGCAACTTGAGCGGTTCTTCGTCTCACGCCCCTCGAAGTCTGGCGATCACCTGTTTGGCGACGTCGGCGACACGAACCGGAGTCAAACCGAATTTCTCGTACAGCACGTTTGCAGGCGCCGACGCCCCAAAATGATCTACTCCGGCCGCCTCGCCGTCGATGCCAACGTATCGCTCCCATCCGATGGTCGTTCCCGCCTCGACGGATACCCGAGCGCGGACGTTGTGCGGCAGGATCGCGGCTCGATACTCGTCGGGCTGGGCGTCGAAGACCTCCCACGACGGCATGGAAACCACCCTCGCCGATATCCCCCCTGCTTGAAGCAGTTTGCCAGCGTCCAGCGCGATGTGCACCTCGGATCCCGTGCCGATGAGGATGCAATCTGGTTCATCGGAGGATTGCCAGAGAACGTAGCCGCCCTTCCTTGTATCGGCGGAGGGCGCGTGAGCATTTCGGTCGATTATCGGAAGATTCTGTCGACTGAGAACCAAAGCCGTCGGTCCTTCGGTTCGCTGCAAGGCGACTCTCCAGCCCTCCGAGTTTTCGGTGGCGTCGGCGGGCCTGAAAACGGCCAGGTTAGGGACGGTTCGCAGTCCCATGAGCTGCTCGATCGGCTGGTGGGTCGGTCCGTCCTCGCCGAGAGCAACGGAATCGTGGCTGAACACGTAGACCACCCTCTGTCCCATCAACGCCGCAAGCCGCATGGGCGGGCGCATGTAGTCGGAAAAGATCAAAAAGGTACCGGTGTACGGGATGACGCCGCCATGGAGCGCCATGCCGTTGGCCACCGCTCCCATGGCGTGCTCGCGAACACCGAAATGGAAGTTGCGCCCGCCGTATTCATCGGGGCCGAAGTGCTTCTCGTCGGTCAACAAGGTCCTGTTCGAGGGCGCCAGGTCGGCCGACCCTCCCGCCAGTGTCGGAACATTCGCGGCGATTGCGTTCATGATCCGATTCGATGCATCACGGGTGGAAACAGGGTTGTCGCCCGCCGCGAACAGACTGTCGAGTTCTTGATCCCAGCCCTCCGGCAGGGAACCGGCCAGCGCTTCGTCCAATTGCTCGGCATCGTCAGGATACTGAGTTCGGTACCGCGCGACCAAGGCGTCCCACGCCGTCTGCGATTTCTCGCCTCGCGCCAGAGCTTCACGAAGATGGTCTGACGCTTCCGTCGGGACAGTGAATGGGTCCGGGTACGGCCATGCCAATCGTTCTTTGGCCAGGCGCACTTCGTCTTCGCCCAGAGGGTCGCCATGCGCCGAGGCCGTCCCCTCTTTGTTCGGATTGCCGTACCCGATGATCGTGCGACAGATGACGAGGCTCGGACGGGAAGTCTCCTCTCGCGCGGCCCGTATCGCGCTCTCGACCGCATCGACGTCCATGCCGTCGATCGGGCCGATCACTTGCCAATCGTAGGCCCGAAACCTCGCGGCCACGTCCTCGGTGAAAGTGATGTCGATGCTGCCTTCGATTGAGATGTCATTGGAGTCGTACAGGCAGATCAACCGGCCCAACCGAAGCGTGCCGGCAAGCGACGCCGCCTCGGAAGCCACGCCTTCTTGCAGGTCGCCGTCAGAGACCATTGCATACGTCCGATGGTCGACGACATCGAATCCGGGGCGGTTGAACCGCTCGGCCAGCATCCGCTCCGCCATCGCCATGCCGACGCTGTGCGCGAATCCTTGCCCAAGCGGGCCCGTGGTCATTTCGACACCCGGCGTCATCCCGTACTCGGGATGTCCGGGAGTCATGCTCTCCAACTGCCGGAACCTTCTGAGTTCGTCCATGGGCAGATCGTAACCGGTCAGATGCAGCAACGCGTACAGCAGCGCCGACGCGTGTCCCGGCGATAGTACGAAGCGGTCCCTGTCAGGCCATTTCGGGTCACTCGGGTTGTGCTCGAGGATTCGATCCCACAGCGCGTATGCCGTGGCCGCCGCTCCCATGGGCGCCCCCGGATGGCCGGATTTGGCCTGTTGGACCGCGTCCACGGCCAGGAAACGGATTGTGTTTACGCAAAGGTCGTCTCTATTGTCAGTGCTCACCAATCGCCACCTGTCGAAGTTAATGAATTGGACATGCCATGGGTCGATTGCTCGCGACGGCAAAAAGTCGCAGCATCCAGCTTAGTTCAAACGGAGACGCAGACATTGCCAATCCGCGATGTCGTCCGGGATTTCGCATCGACTCGACCCGGACACGAAGTACAATACTGGGTCGGGCCAGACTTCAGCTCGGACGCCAGATCTTACGCGTTGTCTGGGCTGTACGCAGGTTAGATTATCGCTGGCACAAGTCGATTCACGAAGTGTCTGATGCTGATCTATCCGTCATTGCTCCCGTAAGCTTCGCAGGCCAGCAAGCCGCCCAAGGAAAGATCGACGCCGACGTTCTTGACACGCCTGCTCTGCGGGTCAGACGCCACAATACGGTCTGAACGGCGCACAACACAAGTGTACACCACCTACCTAGAGCGGTTGCAGCGAGGCGATGGCGGTCAGATCGAGCGGGCGTCGTTCTGACACGACGACAGGATAGACGATGACCTGTGGCCCGCCGACCTCCGACCGGTTATCATGCGGTGGCGGCGCAGATTGGCTGCGTCGCAAACTGTCCCAAGTTTTCACATTTCGCCCGCCAGGAGGTTAGCTGATGATCTTCGATGGACACGCCTACTGCTTCCCGCCTCTCACCGGGACCGGTGGGTTCTCTGAACCAGACGCCCTCCGCAAGCACCTCCAACAGGCCATCGCCGTGCACCACCAACCGACATGGCGAGTTCGGGACCGGGCGCCAGCGGATGCCTCGGGATTGATCGACATGGAGAACTGGCCGGCGTTGGCTGCGCTGAAAGACGCAGACTTCCGCGCATCAGGGCTCGGGCGCTTCGAGTGGACCGTCGACGGCGAAGATTACGCCAAGCAATACTTTCCGCCCTCGATGGTGGACATGTCGTACCCCGCCGACCGGCTCGTTGCTGAGATGGATTACGCGGGCGTGGACAAGGCGCTGCTGCATCGCACCCCGTACCTCGGGGTCGGCAACGACTTCATCGCCGAGTGCATCGAGCAATATCCGGATCGATTGCTCGGCCTGGCGCACACGCCCGAGTGGCTCGTGCTGTCCGATCCGAACGGATCCGTCGATCGAGTTGCGCGAGCAGTCAACGAACAAGGTTTGTCAGGGCTGCACTTCCTGCCGCCCCAACTCAACCTGTATGGATTCGACGGACCGTGGGACGCACCCGGGTTCCAGCCGTTCTGGGACGGCGTGGCCGCGCTGGACACACCGATCTTCTTCTCGCTCAAAGAGCGAGCGACACCTCATCGGGACAGTTTTCTCAACGAGATAAAGACGCTAACTCGGTGGATGGCGCGTTACCCAAACACGACGGTTGTCATGACGCACGGCATCGGCTGGCGCAATTTCATGGGGGACGACGCAATCCATCTCCCCGACGCGGTCTGGGAGCCGTTCGATAACCCGAACCTGCACCTTCAGTTCTTGTTCCCGATCGCGCTAGGCGCCGTGTGGGACTATCCCATGCCTCAAGTCCGGCCTGTCATCGAAGAATGCGTCCAGCGCATCGGCGCCGATCGAATCATGTGGGGAACTGACATGCCCATCGTCAGTCGATTTTGGACATACCGCCAGAACATCGACTTCATCACGCGCTACTGCGACTTCCTCGGCACAGACGAACTCGACGCCATTCTGGGCGGCGCCGTAGCGAAATTGTTGGGCGTCGTCGAGTAAGAAGCCAGCGGGACCGTCCTCGCCATGCTGAACACAGCGAAGCATCTCGTTGGCAGCAGGCATGGCGTTTCGGATTGGGCCAGATCCCTAGCTACGCCCAACAAAGATGGCGCCATGGGGAAGCTCAACCGTCGCGTTGATTACCAGGAACTCAGGCACGGGGGCGCCTTTTGGGACCGAATGACCTGTCGCTATCCACGCTGGAACAGGCAGAACGGGTGACCCGCGGGGTCGAGGTAGACCCTTACGTCGTCTTGGGGTTGAAACTCCGCCAGGACGGCGCCCGCACTGACGACGTGGGCTTCAGCGACATCGAGATTATTGGTCGCGACGTCCAGATGCACCATCATGTGTTGGTCGCCGGGACCGGCCGGCCAGGTCGGCCGGATGTACGGGCTCTCGGTCTGAAACGAGAGGCCGGGCCCGCCTCTCGGATCGCTGATCCTCACCCAGTCGGGCTCGTCCTCGCCAACCGTCCACCCGAGGATTCGACGGTAGAACTCGGCAAGTTCGCGGGCGTCAGGCGCGCCGAGCACGATGCTCGCCAGTGTCAGTCGTGGGCTGATGGACATGACGCCTCCAACACAACTACGCGGTTTGAAACCTGGATGCAAGCCAATCTCTTGAACGAACGCACATCGGACACAGGTTCATCCGTAGGTGAGGGCCAGCCTACGCGTCAAAGGACATCAACTCCCGGCCCCAGATGACCGGTCCGTCGTAGACGGCGGCCACGTCGCCCAGAGCACGCTCTGTGGCGCCGGGCGTCTGGAGCGGGCCGCCTTGGTGGACCAGCACCAGCTTTTTCGCGCCGGCATCCTGCGCCATCTTGCCCGCGGCGGTGCTGCCGCACATGTAGTCCGCCTCTGGAGTCCCTTCGATGTCGGACTGTACGTCAACGCAAAGACACAACATCACGTCGGCGTCGCGGGCGAGGTCGACCACGCTCTGGCAGGGCCGGGTGTCGCCGGCGACGACGAAGCTGCCTTCCTCTGTATCCAGACGATATGCCAAAGAATCCAGCCACGGCTCGACGTGCTCCGCCCGAGCGGTACGGATCTCCCACGACTTGCCTCTGATGGTTTCTCCGGGACCGATGTCCATGGCCCGGACCGACGGCGGCTTGCGCGGCAATGTGCCGCCTCTATTGCGATGCGCGTTCAGACTGAGCGGATGGTTGATCCGGGCGATCCAATCATGCGCAAACGCGCCATCCGACTCGTCCATCAGACGGTGGGTCAACTGCTCCGTCAGCGTCGGCCCGAACACGTGCAGCTCGTTCTCCTGGCCGGTGCTCTGGTCCCATCGCGTCAGCAGAAAGCACGGGTAGTCGACGTCGTGGTCGAAGTGATGGTGCGTGAAGAAGAGGTGGTCGATCTGGGTCGGCCAGAGTCCCGACTTCACCAGCTTGTGCGTTGCCGCCGGACCGCAGTCGAACATGATGTGGTCGTCGCCTATCCGAATCACATACGACGACCCAAACGTATCGACACTGGGCGTCGGAATCCCAGCGCCCAGAATGAAGATGCGCGCCATTGCCTCTCCTCCGAAAAAGGTTGTCTCAAATGCGCTGACGCAACTCGGAGGGCGGTCCGCCGTTCTGGACGGCGGCAACCGCCGCGTTGATTCGAGACCCGTTACCCAAAGTGATGGACGCTACCGCACGCGGACGAATTTCTGGACTCGCGCCCCGTCCAGAGTCTCTCCGACGTAGAGGTCGCCCTTTGAGTCCAGCGCGAGTGAGTGCGCGGCGATCAGATCGCCGGGCGTGCCGGTGCTCATGCCCCAACCGCCGAGCCACTGGCCTTGCCGGTTCATGACCTTCACGCCGGACGGGTGAGCGACAGCGCTCGGAGCGTCGGCGTCGGGTCCTAAGCCTTGCCGCATGCCCAACTCGGCCACGTACATGTTCTCATCGGCGTCGAGCCAAACATGGTCCGGCCTGTGGACGCCCTTCCACTCCCGGATGTACTCGCCGTCGGGGGTGAACACCTGGACTCGGCTGTTCTCCCGGTCAGCGACGTAGACCAAACCTTCGGCGTCGAGGCACACGCTGTGCGGAATGACGAACTGCCCAGGGTCGGATCCAGGCTCGCCCCACGACTTGATGAGTTGACCGTCACCGGTGTAGTGGTGAACGCGAGCGTTGCCGTATCCGTCGCTGATGTAGAGGCTTCCGTCTGCTGCCATCGCGACGTCGGTGGGTCGGTTGAACGGCTCGCCGCTCAAGGGCTCGGCAGGCTGATCCGGCGTGCCGAGCGTCATCAGCAACTCGCCGTCGGTCGACCACTTGCGCACGGTGTGATTGCCGATGTCCGTTGTGAAGAGGGTGTCATCCGGCGCGATGAAAAGGTGGTGGGCGCTCCCAAACTGGCCTTCACCCCAGGACTTGAGGACGGCGCCTTCCGTGTCGAGCACGATCATGGGATGATCGCTTCGGTTGTAGGCGTAGATTCTGTCATGGCTATCGATGCCAAGACCCACCACATGGCTCCACTCCCAGCCGTCAGGCAGATTCCCCCATCCGGGAACATGCTCGAAAACGTACTCTCCGTAGCTGACTTTCAGACCGGTTGTTTCTGTAGCCATGTCGCTCCTTCGGAATTGGTTATGGAAATGTTAGGGCCAGGTTATCGGTGAGGCGAATTATAGCACGGGGGTCCTTGGATACCCGACCGCACACGGCATTTGCGAATCGATTTGCCGAAACAGACGCCAAGCCAAGGATCAGTCACAAATCGTCTGTCGCGATACGACACGATCCGGCGCTCACGCTGGTGTTCAAAGGCATGTTGCCTCACCCTACCTATTTACACACGTTTAAACGATGATTAGGTAATTGACCACCTCTAGCGGCGGTGCTGACGTTCTACACAAGGTCATGCAAAGCGGCCTTCAGCGCGATCAACCGTCTCGAGTGAATCTTTGGTGCACCCAGCGCCTGTAGACACGACCTCAGAAGTAAAGAGGCGTGGCAGGGAGCCTCTAACAGCCAGGAGGATGATATGAAAACACAGCGACGGAGCCTGATTTCGGTGCTCCTTATTGCGCTGGTATTCGCATTCAGCGCGTCGCCGGTGCTGGGCGTAGGCAACAACGCCGGACGGGCTGGAGACGTGGTACCGGACAGCTACATCGTCGTCCTGCAGGACGGCGTCTCGTCCGCCGACGTGGCATCGAGCCACAGGATCACACGGGGCCGGACCTTCTCTTCGGTGTCCAACGGCTTTTCCGGAGTCGTGCCCCCGGGAAGGGTCAACGCGTTGCGGAACGATCCCCGGGTCGCTTCGGTAAGCCCCAATCGCATCGTAAGCGCGAACCCGAAGCCGGACAACCCCGGTGGAGGAGGAGGCGGCGGCAACGGCGGTGGCGGCAAGAACAAAGCGCCATCTGTCACCATTAACAGCCCCGGTGACGGCGACAGCTTCGACTCAGGGGTTTCGATCTCCTTCGTGGGCACGGCGTCGGACAACGAAGACGGTGACGTGACCGAGTCGCTCACATGGGAGTCCAGCCTGGATGGTGCGATAGGCGTGGACGGTGGACCGTTTGACGCAGTCTTGAGCGACGGCGACCACACCGTTACGGCGTCTGTAACCGACTCAGGCGGGAAGACCGGCAGCGCCTCAATCGGCATAACCGTCGGCACGGTTAGCCCTCCGAGCAACCAGGTTGTGCCTTCCGGCGTTACGCGAATCGGAGCTGCTCCCGGACAACTGAGCGAAACTGGCGCCGGTGTCGGCGTGGCGATTGTGGACACCGGAATCGATCTCGGCAATCCCGATTTGAACCACGGTTCCGACTGTTTCACCGCATACGCCAGTTGCCAGGATGGCGCTGGCCACGGGACTCACGTGGCCGGGATCGTTGCTGCAAACGACAACGACGTCGATGTCGTGGGCGTTGCTCCCGGGGCAACGGTGTACGCGGTGAAGGTCTTGGACGATACACTGGCAGCGGCGACGACATAGCCGTCATCGCCGGGTTGAACTGGGTAGTAGCCAACGCCAACAGTGTGAGCCCGCCCATCAGGGTGGCAAACATGAGCCTTGGGCGACCGGCGGCGCCCGGTTTCGACGCTGCGATGGAAACAGCCGTCAACGCGGTGCACGCCGCCGGGATCACGGTTGTGACGTCTGCGGGCAACGACCCGAACGTCGAGGCCAGTGACAACGTACCAGCCAAGTTCGCCAGTGCCATGGCGATCGCCAGTACGTCTGCGGAGGACGGCAACCGTCGCAAGTGCGGTCGTTCAAATGTGCAGATCCTCGCTGATACGGCCTCGTACTTCACCACCGACGGGGCAGACATCGCGATATCGGCCCCGGGCGAAGCCAGAGAGAATATCCTGAAAGGATGCTTCATCGAACCGATCGGCATCCAATCTCTTGCGATAGGGGGAGGAACCGCACGAATGTACGGAACCAGCATGGCGGCGCCACACGTGACGGGCGTCGTAGCTCTTATGTGGGATAAGGCTGATGATACCATCGACGGGACGCTTGATCCCAGTGATGCGCGTCGGTACATTGAGAATTCCGCCAGCGACATCGGAACTGCGCCCTTGGCTTCACCAACCAGCAGCTACACTGATGATGGCGACCAGGAGGGAATCCTGGATGCGGGAGAGGCGTTGGTCCTCACGCCATAACGCAACGATGCCCTGGCGCCCAACAGTGGGCCCAGTGCAGCCGGTATGACAACGAAACGGCCCGCCAATTGGCGGGCCG
>DCWO01000133.1:11832-16967 GCA_002328865.1 Dehalococcoidia bacterium UBA2160
ACGGCCCGCCAATTGGCGGGCCGTTCTACTTTTGTAAGACTACGTTGGCCTTGTCACTCGATGAGCTCCTCGCCTGCAACACGCGCCGCGATGCCGCACACGAGCGGGCAACCTTTATCGGAGTGTCCGCCCGCCTCGAGGAAGGCTTTGTAGTCGTCCGGATTGTTCATGTCGTAGCCGCGCCCGTAGATGGCGGCTTGAAGGTCGCGACAGAGCGTCGTGTCGCCAGGCAATTCCGTGTCGAACCTCGCCTGGATCTCTTCCTGGAACCGTTGCGCGATCCGCTGCGCCGGTTCCATTGCCTGCCGGTACTGGCCGGTGTCTTCCATCTTCTCGCGACCGGACGCCAGGCCCAGCCCCATCAGAGCGCCGAGCAGCGCGCCGCAGGTCTCGCCTCGACGCGCGACGCCGCCGGCGAGCACCGTGGCGGCCTTGAACGATTGCAGGTCGCCCATCTCCAACTCCTCCTGCAAACTCAGGAGGACGGCCTGCGATCAACCGCTGTGGTAGTCGTATTGCAGTGCGTTGATCTCGATCCGATCGAGTCGTTGTTCTTTGGAATCCATGGGTCTGCGTTCTCCTTCCGAACGGTCCTCAGTCTCGACATCTCGCGAAACGCGTCATTTGTCAATTATAGGTTATGGAAGAGCTGACGGTCCTGCGGGCTGGCAGCGGTGTACAATCACGGAGAGCACAGCAACCGTGGAGGCTAAACAATGTCGCTTCGTATGTATGTCACGTTGTCGGAAGAAGACGAGATCCTGATGTTCGGGGTGGACGCCGATTCCGGCGAGCTCGTACCCGAGGGCGGGGTTGCGGTGTCTGGCACGCCAGCGCCGTTGGCGGTTCACCCGTCCGGCAAGTTCATGTTCGTCGGACGTCGGGGCATCCCGGCAGTGTCCAGCTACGGCGTGGACCCCGCGACCGGCGACCTGAAGCTGATTAGCACCGCGTCTCTCGATTCCGATCCGTGCTACCTGGCCACGGACAAGACGGGACGGTTCCTGCTGTCTTCCTACTACGCGGCCGGAAGGGCCGCGGTCCATCGCATCGACGACAGCGGCGCGGTGCTCACCCCGCCCGTCGAATGGCTGGCAACGGGCGGCGGAGCGCACTCGATCCAGACGGATTCGTCCAACACGTACGCCTTCGTCCCGCACATCGCCGGCAAAGGCCCAAACGCGATATTTCAGTTCAGATTCGACGAGGTGACCGGCCGCCTCACGCCGAACACGCCGCCGACCGTAACGCCCGAGACCGAAGCGGGTCCGCGACACTTCTGCTTCCACCCGACTCTGGACACGCTGTACGTGTCGAACGAGCAGGGATGCAGCGTCACCGGCTACGCCTTCGATCGCTCTAGCGGGACGCTGGAGGCGTTTCAGACGCTCTCGACGCTGCCCGACGATTACGAAGGCCGCAACAGTTGCGCCCAGATACGCATCACTCCGGACGGCAAGTTCGTCTACGCGCCGAACCGCGGCCACAACAGTATCGCGTGCTTCGCCGTCGATGCGTCCACCGGTCGCATGACCGCAGCAGGTCGATTCGCCTCTGAGCCCGTTCCGCGAGCAATCGGCCTCGATCTGAACGGCCGGTTCTTGTACGCCGCGGGTTTGGAATCCGGACAACTGGCGTCGTATCGCATCGATCCCGACACCGGAGCACTCGAGCGGATCGGAACGTACAGCATTGGCGCGGCGCCTATGTGGGTGTTGATAACAGAGCGCGGATAGGTCGCCGTGCGGTCATCATCGACCGCTGAACCGCCCTACCCCAATTGAACAAGCCGCCCCCGCGTCATATACTGGCGCCAACTCATCCAGGAGGCAACGAACATGGTGGACTGGCACGGATCATTCGCAGTTATCGTCACGCCGTTCAAAGAGAATGGCGACATCGACGAGAACGCCTACCGGCAGGTTGTGGACTACGTGATCGAGTCCGGCTGTCGCGGCGTCATCTCCGCAGGAAGCACCGGCGAGTTCTTCCTGATGACCAACGAAGAGCGCAAGGAAGTGTTCTCGATAGCCGTCGACCAAGCGGCTGGACGCGTGCCGATACTCGCGGGCACGTCCGCGATCCGCACCGAGGATGTCGTCGACCTGACGCGACATGCGGGCGACATCGGGTGCGCGGGGACCATGTTGCTGCCGCCGATCTACATCGGCGTGGACGATCGAGAGGTCGTCGAGTTCTACACCCGCGTCGCCGAAGAAGGCGGGTTGCCCATCATGCTCTACAACAGCCCGCTGGCCGTCCGGAAGTTCCTCACGCCCCAGATCGTCGAGCAGCTCATGGGACTGGACAACGTCGTCGCCATCAAGGACAGCTCGCTGGACATCAGGCAGATCGCCGCGCTGGTCAGGTTCTGCGGTGAGGACATCAAGGTGTTCGTCGGGCACGAAGACCTGATCCTGCCCGGCCTGGCCGTCGGAGCCGTCGGAGCCGTTGCGATGCTGCCCCAGGTCGTCGGACGGCTGGCGGTCGACCTGTACGAAACAGCGGCCCGAGGCGACATGGAGCAAGCCCGTGAGGTGCACGCCAAGATGCTCAGGGTCTACGACGTGTTCAACGTCGGCAGCGGCTATATCGCGATGAAGGAGTCGATGAACATGCTCGGCCAGCCGGGCGGTCACTCTCGACCTCCGATGCTTCCGTTCACCGACGACCAGCGCGCCGAACTCCGCTCGATCTTCGAGGACGTCGGCCTCCTGGAGCCTGTTGGAGTTTCATAGATCACAAGAGGAGTTCGGACGACCAGGGCTGTTTGCCTGGACAGCAGGATCTCCGCGCCGACGCCGTGACATGAGCTAGCCGTACGTCGGGAGGGTTTCAAACCGTCCCGACATACTTCGCGCAATGCATTGCATGGCCATTACAAACTTTGCCGGCGGTGTCGCCTGAGATTCACAAATTTCATAAGCGTAACACTCGGACGGGTTTGAAACCCGCCCCTACCCCAGGCGAATTGGGTACGGAGTTGAAGCAGGGTCGCATCAATGTCCACGAAGCCTTTCGAAGAACTCGACGTAGCCACTCGTCAGGAATGGCGGGAGTGGCTGCAGGAACACCACGACGCGAAACCTGAGGTCTGGCTCGTGTTCCACAAGCGCCACACCGGCGTCACGACCATCGGCTACGACGATGCCGTCGAGGAGGCGCTGTGCTTCGGATGGATCGACAGCATCGTGAGGCGGCTGGATGATGATTTGTATGCGCGGAAGTTCACGCCGAGGAAAGCCAACAGCAGGTGGTCAACCATCAATCGTCGGCGGTACGCGGATCTTGAATCGCGCGGGTTGCTGGCGGCGCCGGGGTTGAAGCGCCCGCCGACAAGCCGAAGCGGTGATGCTCCACGACCGTCCGTCTCAGAGCTGCCTCCATACATCGAAGAGACGCTCAAGACCAATCCCCACGCCTGGCAATTCTTCGAGCAGTTAGCGCCGTCGTATCGACGGGCGTACATCGGTTGGATCGACTCCGCCAAACGGTTGGACACGAAGGAGAAACGTCTCCGCGAAGCGCTCGGTCTGCTGGCGGCGGGCAAGAAGCTGGGCTTGAAATGATGGTGTTGGCGGGCTGGCGGACGAATCCAATGGCGAATCCTGGAGCCACGTATTGACAGCACGTTTTTCGGCGAACGATGACAAAGATCGACGAACATGCGAATCCTAGCGCTGGATATCGGCACCGGGACACAGGACATCCTGCTCTTCGACTCGGATCGGGCTATCGAGAACTGCGTCCAGCTCATCGTGCCGGCGCCGACCGTGATCGCCGCTGACCGGATTCGCAAGGCAACCGCCGCACGCAAGCCGTTGGTACTCACTGGGACGAACATGGGGGGCGGGCCCGTGACAGGCGCGCTACAGGCGCACGTCGACGCAGGACTTCCGGTACACGCCCTGCCAGCCGCCGCTACGACGTTCGACGACGACCCAGAGATGGTCTGCGCCATGGGAGTGACCATCGTTTCGCCTGACGAGGCGGCGTCCTTGAGCGGCGTCCGCGTCCAGCTCCGCGACCTGGATCTCGGCATGGTCCGCGCTGCATTGCAGGCGTTCGACGTGACGCCGACGTGGGACGCGCTGGCCGTGGCCGTCTTCGACCATGGCGACGCGCCGCCGGGATACAGCGACCGCAAATTCCGGTTCGACCACTTGCGCACTCAATTGACAGAAAACTCCCGCGACGTCTTCTCGATGACCTACCTCGCCGAGGAGGCGCCGAGGTACTTGACCCGGATGCAGTCAGTGATCGAGACGGCTGGGAACGAGACTCCGCTGCTGCTCATGGACACCGCAGAGGCGGCAGTGCTCGGCGGTCTCGAAGACCCTCACGTGGCCGCGCAGTCGTGCAAGCTGGTTGCAAACGTCGGGAACGAACACACACTCGCTTTTCATCTGCACGACACGACGATCCAGGGCATCTTCGAGCACCACACCCAAATCCTGTCACAGACAGGCCTCGAGAATTATCTGACCAGCCTGGTCGACGGCAGCATCGACAACGACGCCGTATGGCGGGACATGGGGCACGGGGCCGTCGTCGTCGAAGGCGGCGAGAGTCCGGGGTTCCTGAGCGTCACCGGACCAATGCGCCGGATGCTGGAACGATCGAAGCTCGACCCATACTTCGCGACTCCTCACGGCTCGATGATGCTAGCCGGGTCCTACGGCCTGATCCGCGGCTGGGCCGAACGCGAGCCGTCCTGGCGCGAAGAGATTCTCCACGCACTTCGGAGCGGCTAGGCGCATCGGAGAAAATGGTCCAAGGGAGCGAGTTGCAGTGCGGGTGGCCAATGACCGTCCATGGCCGGGCGTCAGCGAAGCTTGTCCAACTAGCCATCGCAGTTGGGCCATGGCTCGGCAGGGTCGCAGCTTCCCACACAAAAGCGCATTGACAGCGGTCAGTGCGGCTCGTAGACTAGGCCCGCCCACCGATGCGCAAGCCGTTCCCTCGACCATCGGCTCAGTCGCGCGGCGACGGCCGACGATGAGGGGAGGGAGATGGCGGCTCCACCAACACGCGGTTCTATGCTCCGGGATCGAACGGGTTTCCAGTCAGGTTCGCGAAGGCTGTGGCGCTTTCTTCTGCCGGCGTCCCTGGCATTGTTGCTGGCGTCTCCGATG
>DCWO01000133.1:17369-18010 GCA_002328865.1 Dehalococcoidia bacterium UBA2160
CTCCTTAGGCCAGTCCCTCGCCTTAAGTGGGGATTCCGCGGTCGCCGGGGCTTCTGGGGCAGACGTGGGCGGCAACAGCAACCAGGGAGCTGCCTACGTCTTCGTGCGCGATGGGGGCTCTTGGACTCCGCAGCCGCAGACCAAGCTCACGGCCGGCGACGGCGCGGCACATGACGGGTTCGGTGGATCCGTCGCCATCGACGGGGACACCGCTCTGGTGACGTCCGCCGGGGCCGATGTGGACGGCAACAACGACCAAGGCGCGGCTTACGTCTTCGTACGTAGCGCGGGTACCTGGACCCAGCAAGCCAAGCTCACCGCCGACGACGGCGCGTCGAGTGACTTCTTCGGCCAATCCGTTTCGCTTAGCGGGGATACGGCGGTGGTCGCGGCTCAGTGGGACGATGTGGGCGCCAACAGCAACCAGGGGTCAGCCTACGTCTTCGCTCGCAGCGGGACTTCCTGGAGCCAGCAGGCCAAACTCACCGCCGACGACGGCGCGGCGGGGGATTTCTTCGGCGCTTCCGTGGCCATCGACGGCGACACGGCGGTGGTGGGGGCTTACCAGGCCACCGTGGGGGGCATCCTTGCAAAAGGCGCGGCGTACGTCTTCGTACGTAGCGGTGACGTTTGGAATCCGC
>DCWO01000019.1 GCA_002328865.1 Dehalococcoidia bacterium UBA2160
CCGCGCTATGTCGCCGCGAGGGGTGGAACCGCTCGCAGATCCCGTTGGTCTGCGAGCTTTTGACCTTCGTCTTCGTGTGGTCGATGTCGTTGACCGCCAGAAAGAGCTCGTAGGGGTGCTCATCGTGCCGGCCGCAGAACTCCGTCCCCCGGTCGGTCAGCAGCCGGAGCACCACGACGTCCTGCGACTCGAAGAACGGCAGCACCCGGTCGTTCAGGAGGTCGGCGGCCGTGATGGCCGTCTTCGCCTGGTACAGCTTCGCGGCCACCCACTTCGAGTAGGTGTCCACGAAGCTCTACTGTACAATTTTTGTTAGATTCAGAATTCTTGAGTATCAACGGGTAAACCCTCGCGGGTGTGTTTTGGTGTGCCGATCTGCTTCGGAGAAGTGATGGGTCGACTGAAGTCAGCGTCTTTGCATCCAAGAACCCATTCGAGCTGGACCGCGTTTCGATGGCTCATCAGCCGCTACGCTCGTCGTTACCTGTGGGTCGTGCTACTGGTGGCCGGTCTAACGCTGGTCGCCAACCTGTTGATGGTTATCCAGCCGGCGATTCTGGCAGCGTTGCTGGCGAACCTCGCGGGACCTGCCACTGAGGGGATCCCGAGCGACGCCTCGTGGCTGAACCTGAATTTTCTGGGCGCCCGTGTAACGGCCTGGCTCTCGAGTGGCAAGACGCCGGATACCAACCAGCTCCTGGTGCTGTTCGGCGTGCTGTTCGTGGTGCAGGCAACGCTGGTGGCCGCCACTAACTACATGGCCGACTACGGCGCTGTGTGGCTGCGTGCTCAATTCGCCAAGTTGATCCAATCGGACCTCTTGGAACATCTACTCGCCCAGGACATCGCGTTCTTCACGAGGGAGAAGACGGGCGAGCTCATCTCGCGGGCAACGCGGGACGCGACCAACACGGCGATGGCGCTCGGTCCGCTCATACGCAGTCTGATCCACCACACCGTGCAAATCGTCGTCTATTCCGCATACCTGTTCAGCACGAGCCTCTGGCTCACACTCGGATCGATGGTGCTCCTGCTGATGCAGTTTGGTTTTACGCAGGCATTGAAGCGGCCCACGCGACGCCTCGTCCGACACGAGACCGATACGGCGGCAGATCTCCTGACGGCACTGCAGGAATCGTTCACGGGGATCCGAGTGACCAAATCGTTCGGTGCGGAGGCGTTCGAGCTCTCCAGGCTGAAGGCAACAATCAACAGGGTGTCGGCGGCGGTTCTGAGAAAGAGCCGCGTTGAGAAGCTGGAGGTGCCCGGCCGGTCGGTTCTCGATTCGTTGGCCGTGCTCGGCATCTTCCTCATCGCAATCCTCCAGATGCAGGCCGGGCAATTGACCTTCCAAGGGCTACTGCTATTTACCTACGTCGGCAAGTTGCTCATTGCCCCAATCAATCATATGGCAACAAACGCGCTGTGGATCGAAACGATGGGAGCCGCTTTCGGACGGATCAGCGAGCTGCTTTCGATCCAACCACGCGTGGCCGACGGCAGGGTGGCCAAGCAGGCCTTCGAGCGCGAGATTCGGTTCAACGATGTCTCGTTCGCCTACGGCGACCGCCCTGCCCTGCGAAACGTCACCGTCGAGATCCGGAAGGGGGAGTTCATCGCGCTTGTCGGGCCGAGCGGCGCCGGCAAGTCGACGTTCACGGATCTGATCCTCCGGCTCTACGATCCGAGCGAGGGCGAGATCATCATGGACGACGTGGACCTGAGGATGTTCCGTCTGGCCGAGTACCGGAGCCATTTCGGCGTCGTCTCGCAGGAGACTCTGCTGTTTAACGACACGGTCCGCGACAACATCCGGTACGGGCGTGGCCACCTGACTGAAAAGGACATTCACACGGCCGCACGGATCGCAAACGCCCATGACTTCATCATGTCCCTGCCGCAACAGTATGACACCGTGGTCGGGGACCGAGGGATCCGTCTGTCTGGCGGTGAGCGCCAGCGTGTCGCGATTGCGAGGGCTGTGGCGCATAATCCGCAGATTCTGATCCTCGACGAAGCGACGAGCGCGCTCGACAGCGAGTCGGAGCGGCTCGTGCAACAGGCGATCGATCAGGTCGTTGTGCACACAACGGCGATTGTGATCGCTCATCGCCTTTCGACCGTGATGCATGCCGATCGCATCATCGTTCTCAATCACGGCCGGATCGAGGCGATTGGTTCCAATGATCTCTTGTTGAAGACGAGTCCCACCTACTACAAGCTGCACCGCCTGCAGTTCGAACAGCCGACTGACCTCGAAGTCGCCGAGCAGCCCCTGGCATGAATCGACTGAAAGGTGCGCACAGCGGAGAGCGGGCGGTCGTCATCTTCGGAGGCCCCTCGTTGATAGCACAAGGCTTCGATTTTGCTAGCCTCAGAGACAGGGGATTCGTAACTTTCCTTGAAGCGAAGGCGCTGACACCGCACCTGCGATCAACTCTTGCCCCCGACTACTACCTGATGCTGTTCCCGGAAAAATCCAAGGACAACGGACTCCAGCAGTTCATCTTCAGGTCCTTTCTCGCCGACTTTCGAATCGATCGATGGCTGAAGCCGGAATGTGCCAGGGTCGCTACGCACCTGCGAGCTCATTTTCATGACTACTTCGAGACCTGGCGCCCTCAGCGGGGTCCCCACAAGCGGTTCCGCTGGCGATCAGACGGCTATTTGCAGGATTCGCCATACGATCTCCTGCGCCATATTCCGCGGACACGGATCCTGGCGAATAGAAGCCTGATCGATGAACACTTTCCACACTTCGCGTACTCTGATCGTGCCTTTTGGTTCGGCCAGACCGGTGACGACAAGCAGTTCGATCTCGAAGAGTACTTCACACCTATCGAGCGGGATGATCAAGTGCTGGTACGAAGTGGCCGTGGCTTCTTGAACTCTGCCGCTATCGCGCTCTACCCACTTCTCAGGTTCATGGGCTTTCGGGAAGTGTTCTTTCTCGGCATGGATATGTCCATGCTGGGCTCGCTCGAGTACGCGGCGCCTTACACTTTCAAGTCAATGCTGCATTTTCGCTGGTTCTTCTATCGGACGCGGCACGTCTTCAACGCGAATTTCCTAGCCAACAGGCGATTCTTCCAGCGCCCACAGAGCGAGTTCGAGGATCTTCGACGGGTGTGGGACAACCCATACACCAGGTTTACCCGTGTCTTCGACCCATGGAAATACGCAACGCCGGTCGAAGGGATACGTACGATGTCGGTAGCCGACTTCCTGAAGTCGTAGCGTCCCAGAGAAACGATAGAACACAGCCGGTGAAGAAGGATTACATCCCAGTTTCGGTCGACGCGAGCCTGGTCGATGAAACGGCGTTCGTCGAGCAGTACTGGACCGAGATGTGGAAGGACCGAACCGGACCGCCCGAGCCGGCCGGCGTCGTCCGTGGAGAGGAACACCGCGTCATTCAGCCGTACCTTGCACAACTGCGCTCTGGGACTCGGATCCTGGACGGTGGGTGTGGGATGGGGGAGTGGACGGTCTTTCTCGCTCGTCGGGGATTCGACGTAGTCGGTCTCGACCTGAGTGAATCGGTCATCCAGCGGCTGAAGATCTGGTTTCCCGCTCTCCAATTCGTTCGGGGCGATATCAGGCGCACAGGTTTCCCTTCCGGGTCGTTCGACGCCTACCTGTCGTGGGGTACGTTCGAGCACTTCGAAGATGGGCTCCGGGACTGCCTGCAGGAGGCTCATCGGGTACTCCAGCCAGGCGGCTGGCTGTTCGTCAGCGTTCCCTTCGATAACTGGCGGCTCATCGTGCGCGAGGCACGGTCGCTGGACCGCTGGGATAGCACGTTCGACCGGAAGGCCGGCTATCACCGGGCACAGCGCTTCTATCAGTGGCGCCTCACGCGCCCAGAGCTCCAGCGCGAGCTGGAGCTGCACGGCTTCCGGGTGCACGCCATCAAGCCCATTGGCAAGCTCACGGGTGCGGGGCGCATGCTCCACTGGGATGTTCGCATGTTTCGTCCGGGAAGCCGTGCCTACCGTGTCGCCCGGCGCGCGTTGGCGCTGATGATGCCTGCGTCGTTCATTGCCCACATGATCCTCGCCATCAGTCAGCGGCGATGAGCATGTTGTCGACTGAGACACAGCTGCCCGTTGCTCGACACCAGGGCCTTTAAGTTGCCGGGACTCGAAGTGCTCCCGTTCGAACTGGTTCCATGAGTTACTCCCACCCGACTCCGGCCTGGGTACGACATGGCTCGGCCGATCTGAGCTCGTGAGGCCGAGACGGTGATCTCCGGTCCAGTGGCACCATCCTTTCGCGTTGTCCTCATTACCGGGCACGACGATGAGCGGGATCTTCGCAATCTCGTCCGCCGGATAGCCGCAGTTTCTGGCGTGCGCCTTGTTGGAGTCCTGCAGGGTAGTGCCCGCCGAGCGCTCAACCCGCGCGTCCGTCGCTACCTGCAACGCCACGGCGCTGCCGCCGTCGCTTTCAACCTGCTCTACCACGCGATGGTCGTCGCGACCCGACTCGCGACGGCACCACTCGTCGCCGCGTACACTCTCACCCACGCGCCACGCCCCCAGCCCGCCTTCGGGGGCCTCCTCGGCGAGCTGAATGCCGCGCACGTGCGCGTGCGCGACTTCCACGACGCGGCCACCATTGCCGCGTTGAAGGCTCTCGATGCGGACGTTGGTGTCGTTTATGGAACGCCACTCGTCCGGCCCGAACTGTTTACCGTGCCGCGACTCGGCTGCATCAACCTGCACCTCGCTGCGCTGCCGCGTTACCGCGGCGCCGGCCCCGTCGGGCTCTCTGAGGTCATCGCCGGCGACCGGGAGGTCGGCATCACCATCCACCGCGTCGATGAAGGCCTGGACACCGGCCACGTGCTCGGTGCGACGGCCGTGACGATCGAACCTCTTGACACGCTGCGCAGTCTCCGCGTGAAGGCGACGATGGCAGCACACCGTGTGTGCGCCGACGTGATCGCCGGTCTACGCGATGGAATCAGCCGGGAGGAAAGAGCGTCGACGTCGGAACGCTCCCCACTCCGCCTGTCTCTCGACCGCCTGACGTTGTTCCGGCAGACACGCGAATTCCGTCGCCGCCAGCCATCCCAGAGACGACAGCGGTGGGCAGGACTTCGGACCGCGGCAGCGGCGCTCTTCTTGTGTTTGGGGTGGGTACAGGTGAGGACCGTCGTCCGACGGTGGCGCCGGCGTCCACCCGTGCTTGTACTCAACTATCATCTGATCACCGATCGGCACCACTACCTCGGATTGTCGACCGACGAGTTCATCGACCATCTTGAGCATCTGACCTGCTACTACCGGATCGTCCCGCTCGCCGACGCAGTTGAGGCCGTGCGGACGAGCGCGCATGTAGAGCCGTTGCTTGCCGTGACGTTCGACGACGGCTACGTTGAGAATGCGGGATGGGGGCGCGAGCTCTGTGCTCTTTACGAGGTGCCGGTCACGGTGTTCGTCTGCGCGGATCTAGTCGAGGGTCGCATCAGTCTTTCACCTGTTCGGGCGCGCGGGACGGAGAGTACCCCTTCGCTGAACCTCGTTGAGCTGCGCGCGCTCAGCGAGGAAGGATACGAAATCGGCGGCCACACTTCCTCGCACGCCGACTGCGGGGACCCGGCCAGCTGGCCGGAGATTCCAGCTTCTCGAGCGCGGCTCGAGGCTGCGCTACAGCGGCGCGTCCGTTTCTTCTCATTTCCCTACGGAGAGCCGGAGAACTGTCCCGCCGCCGCCCGCGCGGTGGTGAGGGCGCCGGCTACGTGGCTGCGTTTACAGCCTTTGGCGGGTCCAACTTTTTCGGTGACGATCTGTTCGCCCTCAAGCGCATCTCCGCTCCGCGTGTTGGCGGCAGCGTGCGACTGGAGGCTGCAATCCAAGGCTGGAGTCCCGGGCGATTGGCGGCCGCCATCCGGCGGCGTCGATGACCTCGAGTGAGATGTTGGAGAACCGGCTCACCGCCGGAACTGCCCGTGAACTGGTAAACGGCTATCTCGTTGTATTTTTCTCGCGCGGGATGTCACTTGCGCGATGGGAACGGGCGGGATTGCTGCAGCGTGAGTTGGCGCTCTACCGTGAGCTCTCATCTCACTTCGGCCGCATCGCGTTCGTCACCTACGGCGAGTCCGGCGATCACGCCTTGGCGCGGGAGTTTCCAGGGATAGAAGTGCTTCCAAACCGCTGGAAGCTTCCTCCGAACCTTTACAGCGTCATGGCGCCCTGGCTGCATCGCAAGACTTTACGCCGAGCGGTCGTTTTCAAGACCAATCAGATCAACGGTGCCTGGTGCGGCGTCGTTGCAAAGACGCTTTTTCGCAAACCTCTGGTGGTGCGTTGTGGGTTCCTGTGGTCGGACTTCATGATCCGGCTCACTACGAGCTGGTGGCGCCGCGTGCTCGCGAGACGCCTGGAGCGCGTGATCTTTCGAGCGGCCGACGCCATCATTGTCGCGGGCGATGCCGACCGGGCCACGGTCATCACGCGGTACGGTATCGATGACGATCGTACCTACGTGATACCGAACTATGTCGATACATCTCGTTTTCGACCGATGCCAGAGATACCGCACGAGCCGGGACGCGTCATCTTCATAGGTCGCCTCGAAGATCAGAAAAACCCGCTGTCCTTGCTCGACGCCTTGAGAGGCCTGGCTGGTGTTCGGCTGAGCATGATTGGAGATGGAACCCTCCGGCTGCTGCTTGAGCAGCGCGCGAAAGAATACGGCCTGGACGTGCAGTTCTTTGGCGCTGTGCCGCATGAGAGCCTTCCCCGATTGCTCAACCGCTCTGAGGCCTTCATCTTGCCCTCTCACTACGAAGGCAATCCGAAAGCGCTGTTCGAGGCGATGGCCTGTGGCGTACCAGTCATCGCCGCGCGGGTGCCCGGTATACGGGAGGTCCTGACGCATCAGGAAACAGCCTTTCTCTGCGGTACGTCACCGCCAGAAATCCGAGTCGCTCTGCGCAAAGTGTTGGCCGATCCTGACCTGCGCGATCGGCTGGCGGTGCGGGGACTTGAGCTCGTGCAGAAAGACCGTTCCCTGGCTCGGGTCGTTCAAGAGGAGCTGGCCGTGTTGGACGGTCTGGCCTGAAACACCACCCTGCCGAGCATGACTGATTTCGTAGTCAGTGTGATCATGGCTGTTCGTAATGTCGAGCGCACGCTGGAGGAGTCACTGGCCAGTGTGCTTGGGCAGACGTTTTCCAACTTCGAGGTGATCATCGTCGACGACGGTTCAACCGATCGCACAGGAGCCATCGTACGGCAGGCGGCGGCGCGGGATCCGCGAATCAAGGTGCTTCACCAAGGCGAGCAGGGGCTGGCCGCGTCACTGAACCGGGCCATCGTCGTCGCCCGGGGTCGGTACCTGGCGCGTCACGACGGCGACGATGTGTCGATGCCCGAGCGTCTGGAGCGACAGGTTCGCCGGCTCGACGCGGGAAAGAATCTTGCCGCGATAGGCACGGCCGCGGTGGTCATTGATGAAGCCGGCCAAGCGATCGGGCGGTTTCCCACCGCACACGGCGCCATCGCCGTCCGCAAGGGCCTGCACGCGATGCGGACGACGCCGGTCCATGGCTCAATGATGCTGCGCAGAGACACGTTGGCGGCGGTGGGGGGCTATCGTGAAGCCTTTCCGGTTTCGCAGGACTTCGACTTGTGGCTCCGCCTTACCGAGCGGTTCGACATCGACAATCTCGAGGAGCTGCTGTACCGCTGGCGTATGAGTCCCGGCTCGGCCTACGGATACCGGCGCCGCCTTCAGCTTCAGTACAGCGGCGTTGCGCTCGCCTTTGCCCACGAACGGAGACGATACGGCGTCGATTCGTATCACTCACTTGAGCGCTGCGCAGGCGACCTGCGAGCCTTTGCTGCGCAGTACCGGCTTCGCGGACGCCTTTACGCACTCTGGGGCGAACTGGCGCTTCGAGGGCTCAACGAACCCAGCACGGCGCGGGGGTATCTTGGGCACGCAATTCGGTGCGGCTGTCTTCATCCCCGAGTGGTCGGACTGTTCGCGTGGAGTTCTCTGGGCTTGCCCTGGCCCGGCGGAAAGCCACTGATGCTGCCTGTTCAACGTTCCGCAGCCGGAAACTGATCGAGTCTCGATGAAGCCGCGTGTGTTGGAGTACCTTCGTTGCCTGGACTGCCGGGCTCCGCTGCGCCTCGAGGCACGTACGATTGAACAGGTCGTACGCGATGCTGTTGAGAAGCTATCGCCTTGTTCGGGTCTGTGCCCTTTTCCGGATCTCGCGTCACAGGAGCGCGACTGCGCGGCATGCGCGGGGCTGGAGGTGATGACGGGTGACTTGACGTGCCTCGCTTGCGGCCGTCAGTACGGGATCAGCGACGGAATACCGAGGTTCGTAGCATCGAATTTCTCCCCATGTAGCTCGCCAACGACTCGAACCGCACGAAGCTTCGGATTTCTCTGGGATCGGTCGAAACCGGCACGAGAAACGCCACCTCGTCCGTATCATTTCGAGAAAATGGCTGCCGCCCTTTCACTGCCTGTCTTTCGTGGAGTCGTTCTGGACGCGGGCTGTGGTGAGGGTATCGATCTCGCGAATCTGGCGCGGGAGGAGCACGCAGAAGTTGTCGGCGTCGAGCTCAGCGAAGGTGGCTGTCGAACGAGCTTTCGCCGCATCGCACGCCTAGCTGGTGCCCACGTCGTGCAAGCCGATCTGTGCCGCTTGCCGTTTGCGGATATGACGTTTGACGCTGTCTACTCATACGGCGTCCTTCATCATATTGCCACGCCGGCTCTGGCGGCGGGCGAAGCGGCGCGCATCAGCCGGCACGGAGCGTGCGTTGCTGTCTATCTGTACGAAGACTTTGGCGAACGATCGGCAGTGTGGCGGTGGTTACTCCGTAGCGTCAATAGCGCGCGCGTCGTCACAACGAAGCTCCCACCTCGGGCGCTGTTTGCGGTGTGCTGGGCGGCTTCGCCGCTTGTATATGTTCTGTGTGCGGTGCCGTTCACGGTGCTCAAGCGGTTTCGGCCGCTGCGATCGTTCGCGTGGAGTCTGCCGTTCAGGCACGCTCGGGGGCCGTTCCGCCTGGCAGGCGATCTCTACGATCGCTTTTCGGCCCCGATCGAGTATCGGTACAGCCGCGGAGGCGCCGCGGACCTGCTGAGATAGGTCGGTCTGACGGTCACGGAAGTGGCGTACGAACGGGGCTGGATGGTGCGAGCCGTCAGAACAGGCGACACTGCCAGTTCGAGTGGATGACCATCGCATAGAATGCGGGAGACCGGTTTGGTCGTGTCATGTCGGTGGACATGGCTTCAGATGACCGTCGGACGTACTCCTCCGGCCGCAGCTTGCGCAGATCTCCCACGCGCTGGATCAGCAGTGGCTTCGTGATGAACTCGTAGTGGAGTCGGTTGCATGCGCGGCCACCGAGTCGGTACAGCACGGCGTACCCGTCGGAGAGAAACAACCGTGCCATCTTCGAGATTGTCCGGGGTGTGTACTGACGGACGCCATGGAGCAGGTACAGCCTCAGACAGGCTTGCGACGGACATAGATGGACTTGAAGCATATTGCGTCGAGACTTCAGAACGAAGCCACGAACCTGGGCGAAAAACCGGAGATCCTCGTCGAAGTGCTCGATGGCAGACTGCGACATGAGGAAGTTCGCGCGGTCGGGAACGGTCCGACGAAAATCGGCGACATCTGAGCGGTAGAAGCGGATTCTTGAATCGTGTGCTTGATGAACCTTCCACGTGTCGTATTCCTGCACGTCCGTGCCGGTGTACGAACCGATATGGCCCTGTGCCCACGAAAGCAGACGCGGACCGTAGTCTCCTCGTCCGCAACCGACGTCGAGAAGGTGAATGTCGCCGAGTTCCGCGCGTATCGCATCCCACGGCAAGGTGAGCCAGAAGAGATCGGAAAGCTTTCGGCTCGGCGAGGCATCGGGCGCGAGGCGGTCCCAGTAGGTGTCAAGCGACGCTTCCCGGAAATCCCGGATGGCCAGCTCGCGGTCCACATTCACATACGGAAACAGGTTGTTGAGCCAGTTGAAGAAAAAGTACGCGACTTGAGCTGGCTTGCCGAGATGACGATCGGCGTTCAGACGATGGAAGGAAGTACTTGCGGCAGGCATGAGGACAGGGCATTCACGCGTATGGGCGCTGCCGGCGGCGAGGAGCTGAGGTGCCCGATCGCTTGGCCTCGTCAGTCCAGCAGGAGATTGTCGAGCGCCGCCTCGTTTCCCGGTCTTGCGAACAGTGTGTTCTCGATGCACACGAAATCGAGACCCGTGGTTCGGAGCATGTCCAGGCCAACGGCGCAGTAATTGAGAATTGGCTCCCCGCCTGGGTTGAACGACGTGTTGAGCAACACCGGCACACCTGAGAGCCGCTCGAAGGCTTTCAGCGCGGCATACAGGAGCGGGTGCTGGTCCTGCCGCACCGTCTGAAGCCTGGCGCTACCGTCAACATGGGTGACCGCGGCGAGCCGTTTACGGAACTCGGGGCGCGTGAAGCAGATCACGGACATGTAAGGAATCTCACTGGTGTTCGTGAAAAACCGGGACGCGTCTTCTGCGGTGACAACCGGGGCGAAGGGTCGATACCACTCGCGGTGCTTGACTTTCTCGTTGAGCATCGTCTTCATGTCTAGGTTGAGCGGGTTGCAGAGGATGGAACGGTTCCCGAGCGCTCGAGGGCCGACTTCGTATCGTCCGCGCATAAGTCCCACGACAAGATTCCGATGAAGGAGCCGGGCCAGAACGGTCGGAAGCACTGCCTCGTCCAGCGTCCGATGCGGATAACGCGCTCTCAAGGATGGCAGCTCACCGATATCGAAGGCAGTCGTGCCAAGGTACGGACTGAACGGGGTGTCACACCCGGTGAACGACGTCTCGCTGAGCGCATAGTAGGCGTGTAGGGCAGCGCCGGCCGAGAGTCCACAGTCCGTCGGATTGGGCAGAAGGTGCATGCCGGTGAAGAGCCCAGCTTGCTGGGCGGCATAGTTGGTGATGCCATTCAGGGCGCAGCCGCCGACGACACACAAGTTCCTGCTCGTTGCCCGGAACCGTCTGAGGATGTCCAGGACTTGCTGGGTCCAGACATGCTGCACAGTGTGCACGAGATCCTGGGCGAGCGCGTCTTCCGGGCCTGGCAACCGCAGTTCCTGGGGCTGGTCGTGGCCGAGGGCGGCGCGCAACCGGTCGCGCCACGTCTGCGTCGGCGGTTCGGCTGCGGGGCGGAGGAATTGCTGAAGCTCCTGGATTCGGGTGAGTCCGAGCGGATTGATCCGATGTGCCTTGCCGTAGCTGCTGATCCCGTCAACCGGAAAAGGAGGAAGCTTTGTGTACGCCGTGACGTACTCCGAAGCGTGGCGTACCCATTCGGTGCGGAAATTTCCGTAACCCGCCAGTCCCATGGTCTTGCCGGCCGTGGATCCGGCAACGTCCGGCTTGAGGCCGACGATGTAGCCCAGGTTGTTGTAGCTGCGCCCGAACATTCGAGGGTTTCGCTCGAGGTAGTGGATGGCGGCACCAGAGCCCTGGAACACCACCGTGTAGCCGTCGTTGCCCATGCCGTCATAGCTGAGGATCACGGCTTCGGGGAACGGTGAAGTATAGTACGCGAGCGCGGCGTGGCTCAGATGATGATCGACGTGATAGGTGCGCGCGAACGTAAATCCGTTGTCTCGCAGGATTTCAATGAGGTTGTTGAACTCCTCGACGCGACCCTGGTTCTGGACGGCGACGGCGTCGAACCGGAGACCCCAGTCTCGCGCGACGAACGTCAGGAACAGTCGAAGGTCTTCGATGTCGACGAATTGGAAACCTGACCGGTGTTTGCCGGGCGCCAGCGTGAGACAATGCAGCTTGTAACGCTTCTGTCGGAAGTAGCGTTCCGCCTCCATTATCTCTCGGAGACGGCCGTTTTCGACTACCGCGAAGCTCGAATCGTGTCCGAGACTCACTCCAAGAACGTTCACCAAGATACTATAGCGGCCTCCCGGCCGTACGAATCCCTCATGATACACCACGGTGGATTTCCGTCGGGCCACTGAGAAGCCTGTCTATGGGCCTTGGAGGTCATCTGCTGTGGTCGTCGGTGTTCCGGGCGCTCAACGAGACCACCGGACGGCCGGTCAAAGTGGCGCACGCGCCGGGACTCTCGGATCTGGTTGCCGGCCGATTGTACCAAGGGTCACACTCGCTGGCGAATGATCCGGTCTTTCAGCACAATCCCAGGCTGGAATTTCCGCGACACTGTCTCAAACAGCCTTGGCAGATTCAGCTCGACCGCGGCTTCGCCGCTACCTTGCGACGTTGCGGGCTTTGGGGAACCTTTGAGCGAGTGATTTTCGCCTTATCCCGCGCTCGTTCCAGCACCACAGGGCAACAGTACGCACACATCGACTTGCGGCTGCATAGTTATGCGAAAAGGGAAACACCCGGACGGTTCGAGTGGAAACCTGGCGGACACATCATCGACATCATCCTGAAGCGCTACGGTGTTCGCGCGGTCGATCACCAGTGCGAGATATTCTTCACCGACGAAGAGATGGCTGCCTCGGCAGAAGCGTGTCGCACGCATGGGGTGCTCGCCGACTACATCGTCATCGAGCCACACAGCCGCGAGACATGGTTCAGCGATCTCCGCGCGTGGCCCTTCGATCGATGGCAGGAGATTGTGGATCGAATCCAGGCCGCGGGACGGTTTCAGGTCGTGCAAATCGGCGAGGGGGGACGGCGAGCGCTGCACGGCGCAATCGACCTCTCGGGCAGGATTCCGTTCCGTATCGCCGCACTCATCATGAAGCGGGCACGGTTGTTTCTCGGGCTTGAAGGTGGCCTCATGCATGCCGCAAACGCGGTCGGAGTGCCGAGTGTGATCGTTTGGGGCGGGACCACTCTTCCGGAGTTTGCGGCCTATCTCGAGAAGCATCGGGTGGTGTGCCATTACGTCGACTGCGCTCCCTGCGGACTCAGGCGGGACTGTCCGTATGACAAGAAGTGTCTGACATCGATTCAAGTCGACGAGGTACTCTCTGTCGTCAATGAGGCGCTTGAGGCAGCCTTTTCGCTGCCATCGGCGCACGTTCAGGGCAACAGAGATAGGGTCACAATGCCTCGGACGTTGTGACTTTGTAGGTTTGATAATGACTCAGCTCGACCGCGTGCTGGTTGTCGTGCGTTGACGAGACAAGCCGACATCTCACCCTCGACCAAACAGCGCCGGCGTTGCCGGGCGCGCGCTGACGCATCGTAGAGCGACGAGGTCACTATGCCGATTCTCTGGAAATCACTCTTTCCGCAACGTGCTAGTTCGCCCGATTGTTGTGGCGGATCCCTACCGGCTCGGATTCGCAGGGCACTGCGGTTTGCTGCGTCTCTCCGGGTCCGGAAAGAGGAGACGAACCTTCGAGGGATGCTCACGGTGTTTCGTGTTGCTCACTCGCCGCTGTCGGTCCAGCCAGAGATCGTCAATGTCGAGTTGACCAACCGCTGCAACCAGAAGTGCGCTTTCTGCCCGACCGGCACTGGCACGAACCAGCGTCCAAAAGGTGATATGGAATTCGACACGTTTCGAGCGATTGTGGACGGGCTCACGCCTTTCACCCGCATCCAGTTTGCCGGTTACGGGGAACCCTTCCTCCACCGCCAACTGGAGCACTTTCTCGACTACGCGGCTACGAAGGGCCTGAACAAACGCCTGCAAATCCTTACGAATCTCGCCGCCGTCGACGAACAGCGTGTTAGAAGGCTGCTGGACCATCCCTTCCATAAGATGTACGTCTCTCTGGATGCGATGACGTCGGAAGAATTCCTTACCTACAAGCGCGTGAATCAGTTCGATGTCGTACGCAGGAACATCGAGATTCTGGCGGCCGATGCGGCTCGGCGAACGGCGGTGTCCCAGCAGTTGATCGTTCAGATGGTCTTGACCAGAAAGAATCAGCACCAGCGCGAGGAGTTCGAGAGGTACGTGCGCGGCCTGGGGATGCAGCCAAAGTTTAAGTCGCTGAACACCTACATGTCCCTGGCAAGCAAGGATCGAATCCAGGAGTTTGAAATTCCAGAGTTGTCTCGCTACGACAGCAAACGAGGCTATTCAAAGCGATGTCCGTGGCCGTGGGGCGGATTCATTGTGTATTGGAACGGGGATGTAAGTGTCTGCTGCGAGGATCCCTTGGGCACGATGATCTACGGCAACGTCCTTCAGTCTAGCCCAGTCGAGTTGCTGAACCTCGCTACGGGTCGTTGTGGATTTCGACAGCGATATTTCAAGGACCCTGCGCAGATCGCCATTTGTCGTGGCTGCAGTTACGCATAGTCGAGGAATGGACTTGATTCGAACGGGCCACCAGCCTTCAGGTGGGCGTGCTATCGAATCGGGCGATCAGCAACCGGATCGCGTGATCCAATAGGTGGCCGTTGGAGATGTCGGCGAAGTCGGGTGTAGACCGCCCGGAACTTCGTGAGAAAAGACTGGGTTCCGGTCGACACCGCGATACGTGCGCTCCGAGAAGTCGAGTTCGTCGAGCGGTGGTGGAGCGACCGATGGCACGGCCGAATTGTACTCATCGCCTGCGAGCGATCGTCTCCTTTCGTCATCACGGGTACACTTCGCGATATACGCTGAATGCGTCATCGGCGCCTTATGAAGGTCGGTCACCACTCGCGGAGGATTCCTGAAGATCGTCCGCCTGTGTTGGCCTGGATATGAAAACGGCGATCGGAATGCGCCTGACGGATGGGCCGTGGGGCGGCGTCACGCGCGCTGTGGCCTCAGGCGTGACTGTCCGTACGACAGGAAATGTCTGACCTCGATTCAACTCGACGAAGCGTGTGCGGCGATCCAAAACGCTCGCCAGGCAACCTGATTACGAGCGCCACTGGCGTCTATTCGATCAGACGGCGGATGTATGGAATACCGGAAATTCGAAGACCGAGCTAGCTACGAGGCGCGACAGATCGCCGCCAGCGCGAGCAAGTTCAGCTATTGTAAGGTATCGTATCGGGACGCTGAGAAGTACGCGCGGATCCTCGCACGTGACAGGGCGAGCCGCGGCGACACGTCGCCTATCGGCCCCGTGCTCTGTCTCGGCGTGAGGAACGGACGTGAGGTGGACCTGCTGAGGATCGCGCTTCACGGACCGAGACTTCTTCAAGTCATGGCCAACATGATGGAACGGCGATGGCACGGGTTCGCGTCTCGACGGCCGTTCATCGAACGGTTGAACCGTAGCAATTGTAAGCGGCTGGACGAGCGCGCGTGCATTGGCGTCGAGATCAATCCGCTGGCGGGACGGCCTGACGTGTGGGTCGGGTCGTTTGACAATCTGCCGACGGAGTGGACTGGAGCATTCGGGGCGGTCTACAGCAACTCGCTCGACCATGCCTACGCCCCTTACTCGGTCGCGGCTGCGTGGCGCGCCGTCCTACGCCCAGGGGGATACCTGATTCTTGGGGTCCCAGGCGAGCAACGCGCCGCCCCTATTGACCCTGTTGGTCTGCTCGTCTTCGACGACGTTCTGAAGTTGTTCCCTGGCGAGCTCATCTATTTCAGGCGGCGCGGTAGCGCCTGGCGGTACACCGAATACATCATCCGCATGCGGTAAGGTTCGGCTGTCACCTTCGCGCGAGTCGGGAGGATTCGTTTCAGGCCTTGGTCAGGGGATGAAAGTCGCCATCGGGATGCGCGTGCACCACGGTCCCTGGGGCGGTGGCAGTCGGTTTGCCGCCAGTCTGGCCGAGCATCTCCAACAGAGCGGATCCGACGTGACGTTTGATCTGACAGATCCCAGTCTTGACGTGATTCTGCTGACCGAGCCGCGACGGTTCTCGCCGAGTTGTGGCTTCAATGACGCTGACATTCTCGCCTATCTGACACGCGTCAACGGTCGTGCGATCGTGGTACATCGTGTGAATGAATGCGATGAGCGGAAGAAGACCCGAACGCTGAATCGGCGCCTGTCGAGGGCAAATCGCTGTGCCGATCACACGGTCATTATCTCGACCTGGCTGAGGCAACTGTTCCTGTCGCAAGGGTACCCGTTGATTGAGCCCACCGTCATTCGAAACGGCGCCAGCCGGTCCGTGTTTCACAGTGGCGATGCCGCGCTGTGGGACGGCCGCGAGAAGCTTCGCATCATAACGCATCATTGGAGCGATAACTGGATGAAGGGTTTCGACGTGTACTCCCACTTCGATGCCCTCTTGGGTCAGGCGCCGTATCGTGACCTGTTCGAGTTCACCTACGTTGGCCGCGTTCCAACGAATGTTCAGTTCCGTCATGTTCAGGTCCTTCATCCGTTGACGGGGCCTCGGCTTGCGAGTGTCCTGAGAGCCCACCACGTCTACTTGACCGCTTCTCAGAATGAACCGGCCGGCATGCATCATATCGAAGGCGCCCTTTGTGGGCTGCCGATTCTGTACCGACGGAGCGGCGCTCTCCCAGAGTACTGCGAGGGGTTCGGCTTGGAGTTCGACGAAGGGACGTTTGACACGCGCCTGCTCGAGATGCGCGAACGCTATTCGGATTTGAAGAATCGCATGTCCGAGTACCCGTACGACTCCGAGCGGATGTGCAACGCGTACGAAAACCTCTTTCGGAATCTGTTGGCCCGTAGGGAAGAGATGCTGCGCCGGCGGCGGTGGACGAGCGCGAGCGCCTGGAAGTTGAGGATGAGGGCCTCGGCGTACGACACGTGTCATCGCTGGCTACTCGCGATCGAGTCCAGTCGCAGCCGCGTGTTGGGCCGACTGACCGGCCACGACCGAAAGACCGATTCGGGCGGGTCATGAAGCGGGTCGCGATTGTTCCCAACTAACAAGGTGGCGCCTGTCTGGTGGAGCATTGCAGTGCTCGCACTCGGTGTGCGCCTGGCCGTTGCCGTCGTCGCCGGTGGGTTCGACCAGCCGCAGGTCTATGAGTACGATGACATCGCGCGAGCGCTGCTGGAAGGCCGCGGGTTCACGTATCCGCATCTGGGCATTACCTACTATTCGTACGCACCGCCGCTGTATGCCTGGATCTGCGCCGGAGTCTACCTGCTGACCGGGGGCTCGACGAGCGCGGTACTGCTGGTACAGATGCTCGTTGCCGCGGCACACACAGTGCTGGTGGCCGCTCTGGCGGGACGTTTGGCCGGGCGGCCAGCCGGCATCGCCAGCGGTCTGTTCATGGCCCTTCATCCAGGGCTCATCGTGTACAGCAGCCTGAAGCTGCATCCGCTAGTGTTCGACGCGTTCTTCTTCACGCTCGTGTTCTGGCAATTCCTGCGCCTGCGCGACGAGCCGACGCTGCAACGCTCAATCATCGCGGGCCTCATTACAGGGCTCGGTATGCTGTCGCGGGCGACCATCGCGATCTTCCTGCCGCTTGGCTGCCTGTGGCTGCTCGCCACATCAGCCCGCCAGGACTGGCCGAAGCTCCTCGGACGATGCATCGTCATCGGGGTGTGTGCGGCTGCGGTGGTGGCACCGTGGGCGGTCCGGAATACACTCGTCCACCGCCAGTTCGTGCCGTTCGTGACGACGGACGGCGAGGTATTGTGGCGTGGCAATAACCCCTCGGCGACCGGACACTCCTACATCGACGCGGACCATCTAGTGCTCGATGCATTGCCAGCAGAGGCGCAGGCTGAACTGCGGAGCCTGCCCAACGAGGTGGAACAGTCCAGATGGTTCCGGCGAAGGGCGGTCGCATTCATCGAGGCGGACCCGGCGGCGTTCGTGCGCCTGACGCTGCGTAAGTTCTTTCACTTCTGGTGGTTCGCGCCCCAAACCGGTGTGCGCTATCCAGTGCTATGGCTGCGGGGGTATCAGATCTACTACGTGCTGGCGCTGTCCTTGGCGGTCCTGGGTGCGTGGGCGATTGTGCGTCGAGGCTCCTCGCGAGAGCGTCGTGAACTTGCTCTCCTCATCCTATTTCTCATCAGCCTG
>DCWO01000068.1:0-18839 GCA_002328865.1 Dehalococcoidia bacterium UBA2160
CACTTGACGGGACGTGACCATGAGGCTTCCGTCTTGCCAGAGGAGCATCACCGCTGGCCTCTGGACGTAGAGAGTCGCCCAACTCCGAGATCATGCTGCGCTTCCATTGTGTCGATCATCAATCTTGGAAGGACAACCGGCCATGGCAAGATACATTATCTCTCCGCCCTTCACAAGCATTCGCACTGGATTCCGGCGGTCGGTCCGGAAAGATTCCTCAGTGAGAGGCTACACGCTCCGTGGGCGAAATGGTCGAGTCAGATACGTCGGAGTGACGAACAGCCCAATCCGGAGAGCTGCTCAACACCGGCGAAGCGGCAAAACTGGCAAGATGAAAGTGGAGACTCGCAGTCTGAGTCGGACCGAAGCCCTTAGCTGGGAGCGTCGCAGACTTGCTGCCTACCGGAGGGTGCCACGGGGGTAAGAATCCATCGCAGAACAAGACTAGGAATGGGGGGTGGAGGCACCAAAGGTTCTTATCACGACTTTGAGTCAAAGGGCTGGACACGGCATCAGGCAGCTCAAGGAGCACCGGGACGCTTTCCGGAGGTGCTCATATCCTCTACTTCATTTTCCCCTTCGCCTCGTCTTTGTGCTCATCCTGCTTTTGCACTTCGGCCTGTTCCTGCCAGTCGTCTGGGCGCTCTTCGTCGTCTCGTGACTGCCAATAGGCGTCGTTGTTTGGATTGAGCTGATTCGCATGATTGTCGAGATCGCTCTGTTTGCTCATGGATTCTCTCCTTTCATCCATCAATTATCGGGTCGGGCAACACGTGCTCTCCTGCTTGCCATTCCATTTCATCCCACGTTGACCCCGCCTCGTTCTCAGTCAAGTTGACTTGGATGAAACCCTGACTGGCCGGTGGCTCTGCACACCCTCGACTGTTCTTGGCACTCTGATAGAGCAGAGAATTACAGCTAGGCGACAGTCAGCGAGAAGTTATCGGTCACGCTGCCTGGCACGAGGTAGCCTCCGCTCCTGGCTTCCGCAATCAGCGCTTGATACTCTGGGTCAACCTCCACTGCAGCAATTGCCTCGTCGAGTTCCCCAAGGGATTCGGCAGACGTTACCCAATGAGACCCAAAAGGGTCTCCCGAGATATTCCTCAGCAGTTGCGAGTTGGTAGTAGGCGATTGCTCATTCACCCAATTCGTGACCTTTAACGCCCAGGCTATGGCCTGGTTTGCTTTCGAGCAGGTGACTTCAGTGCTCCTAACGCGGTAAATCACAACTACTCACCTCCAGGACGACTTTGCCCTGTTATGTGCCCGCGAGTATACAAGTAAGGTGTGGTCTCGTCAACCATGCATCCATGAAAACCCCCATCACAGGAGCGGATGCGGCCTTTTCACCTAGCGCACCTCCATGTGCCCTAGCGACTGAGTCCTCGTAGGGTATACTGGTGGCTCTTCGGAGCGCCTTGGCAGCCAATTCTCGAGAAAGGAGTGAAACCACATGCCCACATACATGGCGGTGTTCCATGCCCCTCCAATCGGCCCACAAGCCCTCATACCCCTGCGCTGGCAGCATGGTCCAACGGAGGGAGTCGCAATCCACCATGCTTGGACCTCAATCGGCGCCGCGTACGGAGTTGGCGTTACAGCGGCAGCCACGGGGATCGTAGCGGGGAGGCCAGGCGCGGACTTCCGTACGTACATCGTTTTCGACTGCGAGCCCGATAGAGTAGCTGATTTCGTAGCCTATCTAGAGCTGGTAAGCCCAACCGTTGAGCTACGTGTACTCAACGACTACATGGCAAGAATGGCGGCATACGACGCACAGGACCCGGAGCAATTGACGCGGCCTCCAGCGTGGACCGATGAGCAATTTAGAGTCACCAAGGAGAATGCAAGGCGCTACATCAATTCGTCAACTCCAGCGGAGGCCCTGCACATCTGGCTTGAGACAGAGCCTCCAGAGGGCGGCGCCGAGGCCCTTCGTAACTTGGAGGCAATGAAGCGAGCAGGATTGGAGTAGCTTCAAATAAGCTCCTGGCCAAGGCGCTCTGAAGGCTCATGGATAGCCGGGAGCAAAATCCAATGGAGTGAATTATGACTGGGTGCTGTAGGCCGTAGCGCCCACTCTCGGACATCTACCTGCTCACGTAGCGGGACAATACCCAGCGGGGCGCCGTTTCACTTCAGTCAGCCGCCGGTCGGCCGAAAGCACGGGCCTCAGCTTCAGCGGAACGCGACAATCTCATGCTCAAACTGCGGCACTCGATCGTACGGTTTCGCTCCGCCCCGCTGATACGTTTCTCCTTCGCCCTTGACACAACTTCGAACGAATGCAACATTGGGGATTCAAAACTCCGGGAGGTGACATACATATGCCGTCGAACAAGGTCATAGAGAAGATGAGGCGCGGCGAAAAAGCGGTGGGGATATCGCTGAGTTTTTACTCGGACGAGATCATCGAGTTGGCCGGAGCGATGAATCTCGATTTTGTGAGTTATGACGGCCAGCACGCGGCGATCACTCCGGAGACGATCGATCGATTCTGCCGCATGTGCGACGGCTGGGGGTTGACTCCCGCCATGCGAGTTCCGGACCAGATTCAGAGCAACATCCTCAACTATCTTGACAGAGGCATGAGGGTGATCACGATCCCCGATCTGGAGAGCAAGGAGCAGGCCGAGAAGCTGGTCGAGTATTGCTACTTCGCGCCCCGTGGGCGGCGCAGCTACACGAGCAAACGGGTCACCCGCTTCGGTTTGGAAACGGACCTGAAGGCGATGATGGACAGGACGAACGACGAACTGCTGATCGTCCCTCAGATCGAGAGCATCACCGCCTACGAAAACCTGGACGAGATACTGACGGTCGACGGGATAGAGGTCTTTGCGGGCGGACCCAATGACTTGGCCCAGTCGATGGGCTTGCCGGGACAACCGGATCACCCTGACTGCCTGAGGGTCACGGTGGAGGGAACGGAGAAGATCCACGCCGCCGGCAAACGTCGGGACGCCGACATAATGGTGTCGGTTGACGCCACAATGGCCGTAAAAGACGCCGTCAACGCCATGCTGTCAGGTGGATCTGGGCTCAGGGGTTACTGATCTTGCCGCAGGCGGCGTAAGCCCCCGCTTCACAATCATGGCCGGATCTCAAACCGCCTATACGCCGATAGCCGGTTAGTTCGGCCCGCCTCTCGGTCGCCGGGACGCTCTTTTTGGCCGTCAGCAAAGCGTCACACTCCGGCGTCGCGAGTTGGGTTGACGCTCTTGTGGCTCGTTGCTAGACTCCCGCCACCGGCAATATCCCCACTTTTAACTATGGAGGGCGAATGTGCTCGACAAACTGACCAACTTCACCATCGCCGTCAGAAGCATCGACGAGGCCGCCGAATACTACGCCAAGCTGTTCGGCGTCGAGTTGACGATGCCTAAGCTCCCTCCTTCGAGATACGGATTTCGGGCAGCGTGGATGGGCAATGGCCGAGATGCGTTCATCGAGCTCTTGGAGCCCTCGGACCCTGACAGCGCCGTCGCCCGTTTCCTCGAGTCCCGAGGACAGGGAGTGTACATGGTCTCATTCGACGTACCGGACCTGGCCGAGGCCGTGCGGCATGTGCGCGCCAACGGCGGACGCATCACCGGGATCCCCGAGGACGAGGAGCCGGGCCCGGACACGAACGTTGTGTGGGTCCACCCAGACACGACGATGGGAGTGTTCATACAACTCCAACGCCCTGGCCACGGTGTGCTGGAGTAGCGCGCGGGTCGCCAGCCGCGTCCGTCATCAATTGCTGGCGTCACGAAACCGACGGGGCGCAATCCTCACGCTGATATTAGCTGGTCCAGAACCGCCTTCGAGCTTGAATCGATGTCCGCATGCAGGCTGTTCCCGTGCGAATCCATTGTGACGACTGCCGGGAAATCCTGGACTTCGATAACCCACAAGGCTTCTGGCACACCGAACTCCATTTTGTACACGCCCTTTACCTCGACCACGGTCTTTGCGATGAGCGCCGCCGCGCCGCCGATGGCGTGCAGGTAGACGCCGGGCAACTCTCCGCACGCAGCCAATGTTCGTGCGCCCATGCCGCCTTTGCCGACGACAGCTCTCATGCCGAAATGGTCCATGACGTCAGCCTGGTAGATTTCCTCACGGGTGCTGGTCGTCGGACCGGCGGCCGCGAAGCGGTATTCTTTGGTGTCCAGACCGGTGACCACGGGGCCGCAGTGGTATATGGCGCCGCCTTCGAGTATGGGCTTGATTGCGTCGTATACGTCCTGGTCGCTGCCCTGAGGATCGTGGGTCTTTTTGATGAAGGTTTCGACCATCCATTTGTGCGCAGCGTCACGGCCTGTGATCATCGTGCCCGACAATTGAACCGGGTCGCCGATATGTAGACTACGGATTACTTCGTCGCTGATGGGAAGCGAGACTTTCTGCATCAAGTGCTCCTATGAGTAACTCACCGAATCGCCCTGCACGGTCATACGCCGGTGGCGGTTTGCCCAGCACATGTACGAAACCGACACAAAGAAACTTGCGGGAAGACGATGGAGGCCCGTTATCTTCGATCCCAACACCGTCGTCTTGCCCCCGAAGCCCATGGGGCCGATGCCGAGTTGGTTCGACTCTTCCGTCAGACGGGTCTCCAGATCCGCCAGCTCCTGATCCGGGCTGGATTCTTCGATCTGTTTGAGCAGCACCTCTTTGGATGCGTCGAACGACGAACCTCGGTCGCCGCCAATCGCCACGCCCAGGAACCCCGGCGCACACCCCTGACCTTGTGCCTTTTGGACTGCGTCCAGAGCCACCTTGCGCACTCCGTCCAGGTCGCGCCCCGCGCCCAACTCGCCATTGGGCAGCGAGTACTGAGCTCCGACGTTCTCGCAGCCGCCGCCCTTCAGCATCAAGTCGACGGTGAGCTCCTCGCCTTCGATCTCCTCGAAATGGATCGTCGGGAACGCTGGATCGCCCAGATTGTTGCCGCTGTTCTTGTCGGTGATGGCATCCACGGCGTTGGGACGCAAGTACGACTGCTTCGTGGCTTCGACCACGGCAGAACGGATCTGCTCTCGCAGCCTGCGGGTGCTCCAACCCTCGGGATGCTTCACGTAGAAGATGGGTGTCCCGGTGTCCTGGCAGATGGGGAGCGATTCCCGGCGTGCCAGCGCGATATTTGACAAGATGGCGTCGAGCGCGCCCACTGCCGCTGAGCCGTTCGCCTCTCGTTCTCGAGCCGCCTCGAGCGACTTTTCGACGTCCTCAGGCAGGTCGGTCGATGTACGACGGATCAACTCCACAAAGGCTTCCGTCAAGTCCTGCACAAGTGTCCTCCCACGTATGTATGCGTCTCGTCCATTTGGATCGCTGTCAGGTCCGGTGCGCGGACTCCTTGCCAGCCACTGCGAAGACTTTTTGTCTCGTTCGAAGAATATCATATTTCGTCTCACGACTTGCAAGGATCAGGCGTGGGTGGTCTGATTGACGTCTATCAAGGTCGTGGCTACAATTCGCCTAACATCTGGCTCAACGGGAGTTGCTCCGTTCTGAGACATGGACCGTTCGGTTGGGTGCGTGTGAAGGAGACGGAGCCAAAACGAGGAGGTATGTCGGGATGGCAACATTCGGCGCCGGCTGCTATGAGTTCGCCGTGGTGGACGGTTTCTTCAAACGCCCGCGAGGTTGGCCCTTCGTAGAGGCGGCCGACGTGGCCGTCGACAAAGACGACAACGTCTACGTTCTCAATCGAGGGCCTTACGCCGCGGTCATGATATTCGACAAGGACGGCGATTTTTTGGACGCCTGGGGAAGGATCGGAGGAAGGCCGGAAATCGGGACCGACTTTGTGGTTCCGCACGGCATAAGCGTTGGACCTGATGGCTCGGTCTACACCAGCGACACTGGTGACCATACGGTGCGGCGGTGGAGCAACGAAGGGAAGCTCCTGCTGACCATGGGGACGCCCATGAAAAACACGCCTGAACAAAGCGGTAAGCCTTTCAACCGGCCAACCCACCTGACTGTCGCCTCCAACGGGGACTTCTACGCCTCCGACGGCTATGGCAACTCACACATCCACTGCTTCGACGCTGAAGGCCAGCTCCGGTTCTCGTGGGGCGGCAACGGCAGCGGACCCGGCCAGTTCGACACCGTCCATAGCGTCTTCGTGGACCTGGAAGACGGCGACAAAGTGTACGCCGCCGACCGCTACAACAACCGCGTGCAGTTCTTCACGCCGACAGGGGAGTTCCTCGGCGAGTGGACCGGGTTGAACCTGGCAAACGCGGTCCGTAAAGGTCCTGACGGCAACTTCTACGTCGCCGAATTGGACCACAGCGTGAGTGTTCTAAGCCCTCAAGGCGAGGTGCTGACCCGTTGGGGCGACAAGGGCGTTGAAGTTGACGACAGCGACACCGGCTCCGGGCTGCCCACCTCCCCTAGCCGCAATCCCATGATCAAAGGGAAGGTGATGCACGAACCAGGACCCGGATTATTCGGCGCGCCCCACGGCATCGCCGTCGACTCGATGGGCAGCTTCTACGTCGCCGAGGTCAGCGAGACCTTCCTGGGCATCGATCGAGGAGATCGAAGCGTGCAGAAGTTCGTCCGCGTCTGACGTCGCCGAGGTAAGCGCCCCTGCCTCACACCCAGATTCCTGATTCCCTTGCCTGCCTGCCCGCCAACGGCATTATCCGCGGTCGAGGTTTACTTGACCGCTGCTGAGCCCGTGGTAGACTTCGTCCACGTGTCTGGCGTCGCTCATGCCTGGCGAGCGATTTCGACAGACGCCTTCGATATGTCACTTTAGGAGCATGGGCGATCAGGATGGACAACTTCAGCAGCACCACATCATCGTTCAGGGACCGTGGTCTCGAGGCCGCGCTCGACGCCATCGGCGAGGCTGGTTTCACTCAAGCCGAACTCTGTGAATCGGAAGAACACGTGGGGACGCCCGGCGACCGGGAACTCTCCCGGATCCGTGGCATCCTCGAGTCCCACTCCGTCCGCGGCAGGACGATGCACGCCCCGCTGGGGCGAGCTTGCCTGTCGGCCATGGATGCTGAATGGAGGAAACAGAGCGTTCCCTCGCTGACCGGTTACATTCGCATGGCCGGCGCCCTGAACCTGACCGAATTGGTCATCCACCCAACAAGCTCCAGGGACTTGGCGCCATACGCGAATGATCCCGATCTGCCACAGCGCGTGCGCGATGAGGTCCGGCGATCGCTGGACGAGTTGTTGCCCGTCATTGAGGATTCGGCGGTGCGGATTACGCTCGAGAACCTGCCGTACCCCGGCATGCCTTTGACTTCCATGAAGGAGTTGCGGGAGTTGGTGGACCCATACCCGAGCGAGGCCGTGGGTCTGGTCATGGATATCGGCCACGCGGTCCGCCTCAATCTGGACCCGGCGGACGAGATTCGCGCCGCGGGCAGTCGCTTGTGCGGCACCCACATTCATGGGATCGACGTGAACAAGGCCCGGCCCGACCACTACTCGCCGACTGCCGGCGACCTCGACTGGGACGCCATGCGACAGGCATTCACTGAGATCGACTACACGGGCCCTTGGACCTCGGAAGCCTTCAAACCCGGCCAAGGACAAAGTCCGGAGGAGTTGACTCGCGAGGTCAAGGACTGGATGACATCTTGGCTGCGTTGACCGTCTTGGCGTTAGATCGGTAGGGAACCAGCAAAGCATGGCGCCGTCCCGCGTCTCGCAGTATAATGCGGCCCATGACGCCCAGAAGCAGGCTGGTGACCGCGAGAAAGGCCGCTTGCCGAGACCCGAGAGTACAACACGACGCTCGACAGGCTAGTCAGGCCAAAGCGCGACAGATTTAAGGAGCGAGGCATTCATGACCACCAAACTGTCGGACCGTGTCCACGTCGTCGCCGGCGGCTACCCGGAAGGCGCCCTGGGCGGGCACGATATGGACTATGCGCGGCTCAGGCTGCTGGAATTGCTCGAAGAGCAGGGCCTGCTCGCCACCGTCGGAAACGACTTCAGCGATGTTCATCGCTGGCTTCCTGGGACTCGACTGCTGATCTCCTATGTCGCCGGACCGTTCCTGAACGACGACCAGAACCGGTTTGTACGCCGATGGCTTGACGACGGCGGTCACTGGCTGGGTTTGCACGGCACCAGCGGCGGCAAGGCAGCGCGGGTGGGCGACGGGAGACGGCGGCGGATGGTCAAGACCAGTCATCACGACACGCTGGGCGGCTTCTTCCTCAGCCATCCGCCGACGCGCAAGTTTCGGGTCGACGTTGCCGATCGCGGCCACGCGCTGACCAGAGACGTCCCGGATTCGTTCGAGACGATCGACGAACCTTACATGATCGAGATCCAGCATCCTTCCGAGACGCAACTGCTGCTCACCGCGGAGCTGGGTCCCGACAACTCACCGCCCGGCACGGGCTTCTTGTACGACGAAGACACCGCGCTCCAGCCGGACGGCAAAACAAGAGCGCTCGGGTACACCCGCGACATCGGCAAAGGCGGCGTCACCTATATCGCGCTTGGCCACTGCCATTCGCCCGCGAGCCAAGCCCGGCCCAACGTCGATCCCAGCCTCGACGACGCCGGCGTCGAGACAGCGGTGCTCCGGACGACCTGGGAATCGGACGCCTACATGCAACTGCTTCGCAACGCGATAGCGTGGGGTGTGAGCTAGGCACAACGGGCGACTACGCGCGGGCGCGGTCGAGTGCGCGAACGTGGAGTCCGAGCGCATTGGACTCGGCGATGGCTGGGATCCGGGCATCAGGGCAGCTAGCCGATTTCCTATGCCCACGAGTATCGGCGGGTTGCCTCTTCGAACCCAGTGACTTCGGCATGGCCGCCGAGGTCCACGAAGGTGTGACGACTTTCCATGGATTTGTCGTCAAGCCTGTCTTTGAGCCAGTCGGCCAGGTAGTTCCCCGGATTGGGCCCTAGTTCGGCGGACGAAGAACCGGCAACGCCGTGGTCGGCACCCTCGTAGAGGATGAGTTCCTTGGCGGATTTGATTGTATCCAACAACCGGTACGTGTACTCGATTGGGCTATGAGAGTCGTCCTCTCCTGCCACCACAAGGTACGGGCAACTGATCTTTTCGCCGATTCCCTCTAGACTCATGCCTTGCATGAACCGGTCGAACTCCTCCTCATCCTCGTACCCTGACATGAACATGAATCGGAGCTTGAACGTGGGCGATTCCAAATGGAACAGGGTGTATCGCGCCGGTTCGTGGGCCACCATCTGAACGGCGCAGCCTTTGATACGGCTGTCTACAGAGGCGACCTGAGTGGCCCAAAAGGAGCCGAAGCTGCTTCCGGTGACCGCGACCCGCTCCGGGTCCAGTTCAGGCTGAGACCGGACCCAGGCTATCATCTCTTTTCCCGCGTCCAGCCAGTTGGCCGTGTCGGCATGGATGCCGCGAAGAAGCGCCTCGTACTGGCCCGGCCCTTCGATCGCTAAGACCGCCACGCCTCGTTCCAGCATTCTGTCACCGTACATGGCCACGCGGCCCTCTTTGAAAGCGTCCATTCCGGGTATGCTGATGACACATGGCACACGCCCCGCGGAGCGGACACTGGGCAGGTGTAGCCATCCGGGCAAGGACTTGCCTTGGAACGGGATCTCGGCCTTTCGCACCTCGTGGTCTGCGTACAACGCGTATTTGGAGTAGCACTCGACCTTCTTCTGGTCCAGGCGCCGGTTCTCCCGGCTGTCCTCGAAGATGGGCCACTGAGCGCTGGCATAGAACAGGGCCGCGATAAAGTAGCTCTCTCTGGCGGCAACTGAGTGCTCTTGCTCTTCCTCGTGACGAGCTATACGCTCGCGCCGCGCAGCCACCCGTGCGAACTCCCGCGACATGTCGTCGAACTTGCGGATGCGGTTTCGCGCGGACTCCACGTCCGCCGCGGCGACGGGACCGCACGTCCGCAGCAGCCCGGCGAGACGACCCTGATCCCAATCGGGGCCAATTGTGCGGACCACGGCGTCCAGCAGCCAACGTTGCTCTTGCCAACGTTTCATCCGTTGCTCTACGGCGGCTTGATTTGCCGGCATTGCGTACCTCCCAATGGCTTCAATTTTGGTGCGCCACGACTTGCGAAATCGTAGTGCGCCGCGTTACGGATCTTGCACGATGCGTTACCAACTCCTTTGAGTCTCAAGCTACGAAAACAACATGATACGGTGCCCAAAGAGGGCAGGCAATCAGGCGTTAGGCTCAATCTCTACGCAACGACACACAGCCTGGCCCGAGCCCGCCAAAGCGATGCCATAGCTTGCTTGCCTAAAGCCAACCGCCACGATGTCACCCTACCGTCGTTGTCGGGGTGTTCGGGAGCGAACCCGGAGTCGCAGGCGTCTGGGGGAGGCGTTTTGCGTTGCATGCGAGCGCCTTGAATCTTTCGTTTGCGTCGGCGATCACGTCAGAGGTACAATCCATTACTCGCAAAGCGCCGCCTCTGAATCTATCCTCGGGGTAATCGAAATGATCGGTCGATTTGTGATCGAACACCACGATGTTAACGAGCACACGGGACCGGTCGCCGGACTCGCGTGTCGATGAACGACATCCCCTTCCGAGACAAACTCGCCGCGCCTGGGTGGCGCATCTCCTTCGTGGTCGTGGCCGCTGCCGTCATGACCGGTTTCCTGGGCGCGTGCTCTGGGTCCGACGACGCTCCGACCGCTACGGCCACCGTCCCGCAATCGGCGCCCGCGCAACCCGCGGCGAGCGCTCCATCTCCTGCTCCCACGACCGGCGCACAACCGGCGACAACTGCGCCGGCGCCTGAGCCGACACAGGTCCCGACCCTCGGTCCTGTCGAACTCGAGGACGTCACCGTCGAATACCTGTCCGGGATGGTCCTGAACCAAGACTCCGTTGACGACGAACTTTCTGACTTGGCGGTCTCTCCTCGCAGCGGTTCGTTGACCGCGGACGCCGTGGCGAATCATACGGTTGACCCAGCCGACACCGGTGAGACCATCTCGTCGTCGGGTTACATCGGTGGTTACGAAAATACTTTTGCCAACCCGACCGCCCCCTTCACGGTCAGCGTGAGTTCGAGGACATACCTCTGGGAAGATGAAGACTCGGCACGAGGATTCATCGAGCGCCAGATGGAGGACGCCGAGAAGTTGCGCGGCACGGAGCTTCAGGAGGGCACAAGCCTTTTAGATGCCGTAGAGCACGAGCGGCCAGGCCTGGGTTCAGACGCTCGCTCCGGTCTGCTGACCGGTTACGTCGATCAACTCGACCAAGAACTCACCACCACATATCGGCTCTGGCGTCGGGGAGCTGTAGACCGTCAGCTCGTTGGCCCCCGGCTGGGTGTTGACCCGTCCCAACGACGACTATGACGCAGAGGTATACAAGCGCATGCGGTTGCCTGAGGACATTGGCCCTTCGGCGATGTTCCTGGCGCTTCAAACGCCCGAAACGTTGACGGGACAACTGATCAATGCGCCGGATTTCGACCGTGAACAGGGAATCGAGCGCCCCTCCGCATTCATTCGCTTGTCCATGTAGCGTTTTGCGCTGAGCCGGTCTCAACATCGGCGGACGTTCCAGCAGAATCTATCATCTGTCGATTCCGCGGGCGATCTCAGCGCATCAACCTCATCACTCTCATCCACTGACCAACACACAGAACGCCTTCCTTCTGACGCCCTTGTCGAGCCTCAGTCGAGTGCATCGGCATTATTGACATTCAGATGCGCGGGTTGCAAAATGACATCTGTCGTATCGTTGTCATGGTTCGGGAATCAGGTTTCTTGAATGTACGCGTGAGGAATGGCGGGATGCCAGGATTGTTGGATGGAGTAAAGGTCCTTGATCTTGGGCAGCGAATCTCTGCTCCGTACTGCGCGCGCACGTTCGCCAACATGGGCGCCGAAGTCGTCAAGGTGGAATCGCCGGCCGGAGACGAAGCCCGACGGATGGGGCCGTTTCCGGACGATTCCGCCGATCCCGAGAAGAGCGGCGTCTTTCTTGCCCTCAACCTCAACAAGCGTGGGATCACGCTGGACCTGACAACCGACGAAGGCGCTCAAACGCTTCGAGCGCTCGTCAAGACCTCGGACATCATCGTTGAGAACTTCCCGCTGGGATACCTAGACGATCTGGGACTGGGCTTCGAGACGTTCCGTGAGATCAACCCGGGCATAATCCACACGTCGATCACACCGTTCGGGAGTTGGGGACCCAACAAGGACTGGAAGGCAAACGACCTCACGATCTACCAGATGAGCGGCAACGCCCACGGCCTTCTGGGCACGGTTGAAGACCCTTACAACGACCCTCCCATTCGTGCGGGTGGGCACCAGTCGGAGTTCGTTGCAGGGGTGGCGGCCACCACCGCGACGTTGATGGCGCTGTTCCGGAGGCGGATGACCGGCGAAGGCAGTCACGTGGAGTTGTCAGCTTACGAGGCGATGGTCACTCAGATCATCAGCGGCCTCGCCAACTCTGCGTACGGGAGGCCCGGCCCTCCTCGAGACCTTCGCCAGGTGCGGGAAGCCTCCGTGGGCGGCATGGTCGGAGCGATTGGCGGTGTGCTGCCATGCACCGACGGTTACGTCGCAATCTCTCCCAGGGAAGACGCTCAGTGGGCCCGATGGCTGGAGGTTATGGACAACCCTCCTTGGGCGACTGACGAACGGTTTATAACAAGAGAAGCCAGGCAGGGACACTCGCAGGAGCTTTGGCAACTGTTGAGTGAGTGGACGAGTCAGTATTCGAAGCACGAAGTCGCCCGGATGGGCCAGGAGAAGCGTATCCCATGCTTCCCGGTCAACACGGTCGCGGACCTGTTGGACGATCCGCATCTGGCGGAGCGCGAGTTCTTCGTTGAACTCGATCACCCGGCTGCCGGATCGGTGAAATACCCCGGCGTGGCCTATCGTTTTTCCAACTCACCGCTGCCCCTGGATGCGCGCCCTGCGCCGTTGCTGGGTGAGCACAACAATCAGATCATCGACGCGCTGGAGCAATCATGAGCGGTTTGCCTCTCGAGGGGGTACGGGTCCTCGATCTCAGTTGGATCATCGCCGGCCCCACGGCTACACGATTCCTGGCCATGATGGGCGCCGAAGTCATCAAGGTCGGCAGCGGACGCCGCCCCGATCCCTCCACGCGAGGCGCCGCGTTTCAAGCGTACAACCAGTCCAAGCTATACGCATCGGTCAATGTCACCAAGCCGGAGGGCCTGGAGTTGGCGAAAGCGTTGGTGGCGGTTTCGGACCTTGCGATCGAGAACTTCGCCGCGGGCGTAATCGAGCGGCTGGGCCTGGGCTACGATGCGATGAGCGAGGTTAACCCCGACATCATCATGATCTCGTCGTCAGGCACCGGTCACTCGGGCCCGGACAAAGACTACGTGGCGTACGGGAGCCTGCTCCAGCACTACACGGGTTGGAACACGGTTTCCGGATACCCGGAGCGTGAACCGATCCGAGGAGGTCTGTGGGCCGACCCTTGGGTGGGGATGGAATTGGCCATGACGGCGATCGCAGCCCTTAACTGCCGAGCGGCGACCGGACAGGGACAGTACGTCGACTTCTCGATGGCGGAAGCCCTGAGCGCCAGCATTCCCGAGGCGCTTTTGCATTTCCAGATGAACGGCACGCTAAAAGAGCCGTTGGGCAATCGGGACGATCGCGATGCGCCCTTCGGGGCCTACCACTGCGCCGGCGATGACAAATGGGTCGCCATCGCGGTGACGGACGACGGTGAGTGGAAATCGCTGTGCGAAGTGATCGGGAAGCCTGAGATGGCGGAAGATCCGAGGCTCGCGGATGCCGCTGGACGGCTCAATCACCACGATGAGATCGACGCGGCAATAGACGAATGGACGTTGACGCACGAAGATCACGAGGCGGCGCGAATTCTTCAGGAGGCCGGAGTGACTGCCGGACCTTCATTGGATGTCTCGCGTGTGTTCAACGACCCTCAACTGCGCGAGGGAGGCTACTTCTCGACGCATCGGACCAGCGACGGAGAGATGAGAGACCTGCCGGGAGTTCCGTGGCGGTTCGAAGGGCAACCGGACCCGTACATAACCGCCGCCCCGGTGCTCGGGCAACACAACGACTACGTGTACGGAGAGTTGCTCGGCATGCCAAAAGCCGAGATGGCAGCGCTGGAAGAGCAGCAGATTATCCACTGACGGCGCGCAGCCGATGTTGCACGCGCGCCCACAACAACCCCGTCAGCGAGGCTACATATGGGAATCCTTTTCGAGAAGAAGAACCGAATCGCATACATCACGCTCAACAATCCGGAGAAGGCCAATATCCTGGACAGGGAGACCTCGAACGAAATCAGCGAGGCGTGGAAAGAGGTCTGGGAAGACCGTGACATTCGAGTCGCCATCTTGACCGGCACGGGAGACCGCCACTTCTGCGCGGGGCACAACCTCGCGCCGAGACCCGGGGTGACGCAGGAGGATCAGGATCGAATGCGGGCGGAAGGCGTCTTTTGGCCGCTGGCGGGAACAGTGAACGGCGCTCACATCGGAGCGGACGGACGGCTGGGAGACCACTATCCCCAGATTATGAAGCCCGTGATCGGCGCGATCAACGGCTGGGCCGCCGGCGCCGGATTCTACATCATGCTGACGTCGACGGATATCAGGATCGCCTGCGAAGAGCACGCCAGATTCAAGTTCGCACTGCTGAGCCAGGGATGGGTCGGCGGAGGACCGGGCGCGACATATCTTCCTCGACAGATATCCTACGCCGATGCCATGCGAATCCTACTCACCGACGAGCCGTTCGACGCCGCGGAAGCCCTGCGGATCAACCTCATCAACGAAACGGCGCCCCACGACAATCTCATGACGCGGTCCGAGGAGATAGCCACGCACATCGCGGGCATGCCTCCGGTGGCCGTACGTATGATGAAAGAGTTCGTGATCAGGTTCCGCGAAACGCCGGTCACCGAGGCATGGCGGGTCCAGACCCTGATGAACGCGCTTCTGACCCAGCTCAGCACGGACGGGGACGAAGGCCGAGCCGCATTCCTCGAGAAGCGAGCCCCACAATTCACCGGCGGCGTCAGACAGAAGGGCGACGGCTTCCCGGAGCTCGACGACGAGCAATGGGAGCGCTTGATGGACCTCCGCCGCGACATGGGCGGCTAGGGGCGCCGCCGTTGGCGCTCCCCGGGCCGGTCTCGTCGACTGGCCCGAGCTGATTGACCGTCGCTCGGCCTACTCCTCGTTCATCGTCGACGTCGAGATATAGAGCCCTCGCGGCGGGAGTGTGTCCAGGAGTTCGTCGAGTTCGGATTGCGTCATTTTGCCCTGAATGAACAGCGGCTTTTCTTCAAGCACTCTTGAGAACACGGGGATCAAGTCGTGCACGTTCAGCGGGGTCGAGCCCGTGTCCAACGACACCTGTACGGCCGTCGGATACTTTTGCTTGAGGAGCACCTCCACCGTGTGGAGGTAGCCCGAGTGGAGGTGAACGATAGAGTAGTCGAACTGCTTGCAGATCTCTACGTCGTACGGGAAGAACACCTCCTCGTACATCTTGGCCGAAACCGACGAGGTCACGTCGCATTGGGTGCGCACCACGGTGCCGGGCGCCCAGACCGCGAACGGCGTGCAAATGCCTCCGTTGAGCTTGGGGATCAGGGCTTCTTGGCCTTTGGCGACCTCGATGAATATTTCCGTGCACTTTTCGTTCAACGCCTTGACGTGCTCGGGCTCGTCGAAGATCGCGTAGCACATTCGCGTGTGCCCGAGCAACGCCGACATCAGGTCGATGGGTCCCCTCTGCAGGCACTGAACGACCTGATACGAACCGGCGGAGTCCTCGGCGAGCTGGCGAGTGAACTCGAGGAGCAGGTCGTACCACGCGTTCCCATCCAGCGACGGGATCCTCGACACTTGGTCCGCGCCGGTAAGGTACGGCGCCGAGTAGATCGAGCCAGTGTCCAGCTTCGGCACGATGGGGCATCCCAGGATCGCCTCTACCCAGGCCATCCTCCCCAGCGGCGCTCGTGTGACCAACAGGTCGTCGACGATGAGCGGACCGTTGTTTGACTCGGGCTGAGTCCTGAGGGGAAACTCGCCCTCGTGGAGTATGGTGCTGGGATCGATCTGATCGGGGGTCAACGGATCGTCCTGATCGAAGAGTTCCGTGCCGTCCGCCAGGGTAATCGAGAGACCCTGGAGGTTGTAGCGCGTGTCGTTTTCGAGGGTCGATACGTTCAGCAGGGGCCGTTCGACTGACTCTCGATTCCAAAATGCGGCGTGCTTTTCGAGGATAGTGTTCACGTCGAGCGCGGTCATATGTCACCTCTGATGATGTGGGAAGCCGAGGCCTCTTCGAGCGCCTATTCAGGCAGTTATGCGCGGCGGCATTATACGCGCCATAGTATCTCACACAAAGAGGACAGGCGCCGCCTTCAAAACGCAGGCGCCGAGTTCCGCCCGCACTGCTCGACACAGGCGCCGGGTCGGTCCGAACGGACGTGAAGGGCATCAATCCCCGGAAGCCAAAATCTCCGCCGTGACGTGGTCAGTGATCAGCACGTTCACGAGTTTGTGCTCCAGCGCGACTCGCAGGGGCTCGATTCGCTCCCTGCTCGCGCCCACGACGGCGATGGCTTTGGCTCGTCTCGTGACCATGTCGGTCAGTCCGTCCAGGCCAAGTCCCACCGCGTGCACCTCCCCTTGGGTGACCACGCCTCCGCGAGAGTCGAACCACCAGTGAGAGGCGATCTCGCCAACGGCGCCGCGTTTGATCAAGTCCTCGACGGTGTCGACGGCCATCAATCCGGTGCGAACGACCGTCGAATTCTTGGGGTCTGGGGGCGCGATCGGAACGATGGCAACCGTGGCATCCGCGTACTGCTGTGAGACTCGCTTGACGAGAGGGAGCGATTCGATCACGTCGCGGATATCGCTGTCTATCACCGCGGGCGCCGGCAACAACAAGGAGCGGCCTCCGAACTTCGATGCGATCGACGACGCCAATATGCTCGCCTCGAACGGGTCGTATTCGATGCCGATCACGCCCTCCATCGGCACGACCATCAGTTCGGGCAACGGGCTGGGCGCTTTGATCTGTCGTGCAATGTAGTTGGCCATGCGTCCCCAGGGAACCAGCAGCACATCGCGGTTGGTCAGGTAGTTCTCCAGGTATCGGGCTGCGGCCTGGGCGATCGCGATTACCAGGGCTTCTTTCTTGGAGGATTCATCGGCTGTGTCCATCACGTCGACCCGCCCCGGAACGATCACGACGTCTTCCAGCTCGAACCTGTAACGGACCTCGTGTCTTAGCGTTGTCCTGTCTTCGTCGCTGAGCGGAGGGACGACGAGCGTCCTGATGATTCCCTCTCGCCTGGCTCGACTCAACCAGCGTCTGATCGTCGACTGGTCGACGCCGCGGTCAACCGCCAGGTCCTCGATGGGCTCGCCAAGCTCGTAGTGGCGAATGGCCACGTCCACCACGTCGCCTCTGGATCGCTGCGCACGGTTTCTTGGGCCTTGCATGTGCCGAAGTCTCCTTGAGGCGCCTGATTGTGCACCTCGCCACGAATATGCAGAACTTTGGCATACCGAAAGCGGGTTTGTCAAGCTCGCCTCGTACAAGGTCATCTGCAATGTTATTGTCTTCACAATCTTGAGTTCCGGGATGCCGACGCGAATGGCCGATTTACACATACAAAGAGGAGTTGCGATATGATTCCGACCGTTTTGGGCGCCCAAGCAACTGGCGTCTGTGTACCTTTCTCCGCCATAACCAGAAAGGACGTTGCTTGGGCCGGCGGCAAAGCCGCCAACTTAGGTGAGATGGTGCGAGCGGGCATTCCAGTGCCCCCGGGCTTTGTCATCACCACCACGGCATATCGCGCTTACATGACGGAACACGAGATAGATCCCCTGGTGACCGAGCAGCTAGGACGAATCGGCTCGACCACGAACGGCGCCCTGAGTAAGGCATCGACGAGAATCCAGGAGAAGATGCTGCCGGCCGGCTTTCATCGACGATCGGGTCGGAGATCGTCGACGCGTACAAAGCTTTGGGTGGAGGGCCCGTCGCGGTTCGCTCCTCAGCGACCGCTGAAGACCTGGAGCATGCGTCGTTCGCAGGGCAGCAAGACACTTATTTGAACGTTGTGGGCGTCGCTGATCTCATAAGCGCCGTCCGGTCGTGCTGGGCTTCGTTGTTTGAGGCCAGAGCGACGTATTATCGCGAAGAGAACGGGATCGAGCATTCCCAGGTTTCGATGGCGGTGGCGGTCCAGCGCATGGTTCCATCGGATGTCTCCGGCGTCATGTTCACTGTCGACCCATCGGCGAACGATTCCGGCGATCTCCTGATCGAAGCCATATTCGGCTTAGGGGAGCCATTGGTTTCAGGACAGCTCTCCCCCGACGCCTACACCGTAAGCCGCGACACTCTGAGCATCGTTGATCGAACAGTTGCGACTCAGCCCTGGATGCTCAAGCAGAAAAACGCTCTCGAAGGAGGGTCGGACGAGATGCCGGTTCCGCCCGCGGTCCGGAGCTGGCAGAAGCTGGGCGGTAGACAGATCGTCGAGTTGGCGGCCCAGGGACTCCGGCTCGAACGACACTTCGGTCAGCCCCAGGACGTTGAGTGGGCTTTCGTCGACGAAGCCCTGTATGTTCTCCAGTCTCGGCCGATTACCGTGCCCGCTTCAGGACCGGCCATGAACAGCGACCACCCGCCTGAACTCAACCCGGTGGCGTCGGGAGCCGGCGCCAGCCCCGGAGTCGCGTTCGGAATGGTCCGCGTGATCGCCAGCGCGTCGGAGATCGACCACGTCCAAGATGGCGACATCTTGGTGACGGAAATGACGACGCCGGATTTCGTGCCTGCCATGAAACGGGCGGCGGCTATCGTGA
>DCWO01000068.1:19163-61238 GCA_002328865.1 Dehalococcoidia bacterium UBA2160
GCTATCGTGAGTCGAGAGATGGGGCTGCCTTGCATCGTGGGAACGGGCGATGCGACGAACGTGCTTCGCAACTTCCTGTTTGCCACAGTCGACGGGTCGAGCGGCGCGGTGTACGAAGGCGACGTTTCGGAGTCGCTGACGCCAGCCGAAGTCGAGCCTTCGCCCGATGTCCATTTGGATACGCGGACGAAATTGTACGTGAATCTGGCTGATCCGGACGCGGCGGAGCGCGTCGCCGCCCTCGATGTCGACGGAGTCGGTCTGTTGCGCGCCGAGTTTATGATCGCACACCTGGGAGAGCATCCCCGAGCGATGCTCGAATCCGGACGTGGCGTCGCATTTACGCAGCACCTGGCCCGGGGCTTGGAGCGATTCGCGTCCGCGTTCCACCCCAAACCGATCGTGTACCGCTTCTCGGATTTCAAGACCAACGAGTACCGCAACCTCAAAGGCGGCGAGGATTACGAGCCGTTCGAAGAAAACCCGATGATCGGCTATCGAGGCTGTGCCCGGTACCTCGCCGAGCCAGACCTGTTCGCGCTGGAGGTCGAGGCGCTCATGCAGGTCAGGCAGCGGTTCCCCAATGTATGGGGCATGCTTCCGTTCGTACGATCGGTCCCCGAGCTGGAGGATGTAAAATCATTGCTGCTGAGCATGGGTCTCGAACAAGGACCCGAGTTCAAGCTCTGGATGATGGTGGAGTTGCCGACGAACGTGCTGTTGCTGGACGAGTTCCTCGACGCCGGCATCGACGGTGTTTCGATCGGCAGCAACGACCTCACGCAACTCATTCTCGGCGTCGACCGAGACAACGAGCAGCTCGCCGCGATGTTCGACGAGCGTGACCCGGCGGTTCTCAAGGCCATCGAAAAGGTCGTTCGAACGTGCAAAGCCCGCGATGTGTCGGTGTCCATCTGCGGCCAGGCGCCGTCAGTGTACCCAGACCTGACCCGAAGCCTCGTCGAGTGGGGAGTCACGTCGGTGTCCGTCAGCCCCGACATGATCGGGCAGACAAGGACGATCCTCCACCAAGCGGAGATGAGCCCGGTGCTAGCGTACTGACCTGCAACGGCCGCGATCTATGCGCAACGCCAAGTCGAGTGCTGCCTGGGAGACAGGGCAGACGGGACGCTTTCGGACCACAGACGGTTCTCTGAAATTACGGGCGACCCTCCGAATCGAAGCGAACCGCAACGCTGCCCCTAAATCGTCCCGTCCGCCTTCAGCGCCGCCAATGCCTCCTGGCTCATGTCCAGGTCGTGGCGGTAGACCTTGTCGTTGTGCTCGCCCAGCAGCGGAGCTCGATGGGTGCTCCAAGGAGTCTTGCTGAACACGTAAGGACGCCCTGGATACACGAAGCTCTGCTTCAGCTCAGGGTGCTCGACTTCCTCGAAGAAGCCGCGGGCCTCCAGGTGGGCGTCGCCGAGGTTCTCATCGGGAGTTCGAACGATGCCCCAAGGGAACTTTCGCTCCTGTGATCCACGGTATATCTCTTCCGCGGTGTGTGCCCGGATGAATCTTCGGAGCACGTCGAACGCGTGATCCACCTCTGGGCCTGCACGCATGCGCATGGCCGCGATGTCGCGATACTTCTCGTTCGTCAGGTCTTCGGCCATGCCTGCCGAGTCCATCCAGCCGACCAGCGAGCGCCACGAGTTGACGTTGGTGAACATGGCGAACACATTGATGAACCGGCCGTCGCTCGTGGGGCAGAGCGTCTTCGGGGTCGGACTGGCCCCGTGGTGCCGGCCCGTCTGTCGACGGACCTGTTGCTGCATGTACATGTACTGCGGCATGGCGGCCTCGGTGGTGCCGGAGCACGCTTCGTGGATGGATGCGTCGACGTGCTGCCCTTCGCCGGTCATGTCGCGCCAGTTGATCGCCAGCAGCGTCCCGATGGCGCCGAAGTGTGCGCCGATCATGTAGCCGTGGCCGCCGCTGGGACGGATCGGCGGCGACCCGGGCACGTCGTCGTATCCGCAGGAGTTCATCACTCCGCCGACCGCCAGGGCCACGATGTCTGACGTCTTGTAGTCTCGGTACGGCCCATCCTGTCCGAATCCGGTGAGCGACGTCACGATCAGGCTTGGGTTAAAGGCGCTCAGGTCGCCATAACCCAGTCCCAGCGAATCCATGTAACCGGCGTCGAAGCTCTCCATCAGGACGTCGGCCTTGGCAGCCAGTTGTTTCAAAATGCGCTGGCCGGACTCCGTCTCGATGTCCAGAGTTATGCCTTCTTTGGCGGTGTTGTACGCCCAAAAGTACAGGCTCTGCTCCGAGTCTGGGTTGTCGTCGCGAAAGGGACCGACGGTTCGAGCGCCGTCGCCGTCGGGAGGCTCGATCTTGATGACGCGTGCGCCCATCTCGCCCAGCAGCTTGCCCATTAGCTGGCCCTTTTCGTCGCACAAATCCAGGACGGTGACCCCGGAAAGGGCCCCCTGGTTTTCAGTCATACGTTTGTCCTCCAGTAAATGATGAGGGAACCTTCATGCGTAATTCAAATATCAAGCCGAAATCTTTAATTAAGAGTGTCGGAGCCTGCTTGACGCAACTGCGCTTTCATTAGCGGCGTCGCCGAGGGCTGCGAAGTAAGAGTCGATCACAACAACGATCCCTGTCACGCTTCCGGCTCCGCCTCCGGGCGCTTCAGGTGGTCGGGGCATCGGGCGACCATCATGTTCTGGGATTTCGCGATGTAGACGGGGTTGCCCTCCGCGTCGAACTCCCCTGGAACCGTCACGATCTCGGTGACGATGAGCCGCATGCGGAGCTCGGTGCCGTCGGCGAGTTGGTACTCGTTCCACTCCTCGCGGTTCACCTTGAATCCGACGTCGATCCCCTCGACCTCTTTACCTTGATAATTCACTTTGGGCACTGTTCACACCTCACGCTCGCGGTTCAGGCGACGTGGCATTCGATCTTCCGCGACGAATCATATCGCTGCTTCTTCCACCAACTGCGCCAGCTTGGCGTCGTCCACGCCGAGAAGTTCGCGATACACGAAGTCAGTGTGCTCGCCGAGCAGCGGTGACGAGCGCCGCAGCTCCCACGGCGAACGTGACAGCTTGATCGGCTCACCCTCAACCTTGCTCATTCCGAGTTCGGCGTGATCGGCCTCGGGCAGGAAGCCCCTAGCCGCGAGCTGCGGGTCCTGATCGACTTTTTCTTGGGCTGTCTGCACGGCGCCCGCGACTACCCCCGCCGCCTGCAGCGTGTCCATCACTTCGTGGGGTGTCCGCTGGATCGTCCACTCCTCGATGTTTCTGTCCAAGTCGTCCTGGTTCGTCACCCGGGCTTCGTTGGTGGCGAATCGCTTGTCCTGGGTCCAGTCCGGAGTTCCGATGGCAGATGCCAACGCGGACCATTGCGTTTCGTCGAAGACTGAGATTACGCACCAGCGGTCGTCGCCTTTGCATCGGTAGGTGTTGTGCGGCGCCACCGCCGGGTGCGGCGACCGGTTGCCGGGAGGGTTGTCGTTGCTCCGATACGCCCGCCCGTTGACTGTGTTGTCCAGGATTGTCGGGGCCGTGAGAACGATCCCAGATTCGACCTGTGACATGTCGATCCATTGGCCCTCGCCCGTGACGTTGCGGTGATGCATCGCCATGACGCAGGACATCGCTCCGTAATAGCCCGCCGTGTGGTCCATGTACGAAAAGCCCCAACCGGCCGGCTCGTGGCCGGGCAGCCCTGACATCGTCGTGAGTCCGGACAATGCTTGCGCGGTGGGTCCCCAGGTCGTGTAATGGTGATCTGGTCCGTTGTGGCCGAACCCAGACAGGCTCAGGTACACGATGTCGGGCCGGATTTGGCGCTGGCTCTCGTAGTCCAGTCCCCAGCGCTCGAGCACGGTGGAGCTGTAATTCTCGACCACGATGTCCGACACGGCGATGAGGTCGTGCAGGAGTTCCATCCCGTCGGGGTGCATCACGTTCAATGTGACGCCGAACTTGTTGCGGTTGAGGTTATTGAAGAACCCGCTCATGTTGGGGCTGTTGCCCGCGCTGGCCGGAGCGACGTTGCGAATGTAGTCCAGCGTTTGGTCGAACTCGATGCGGATGACTTCGGCTCCGAAGTCCGCGAGAATACGGGTGCAGGTCGGCCCAGCCACGATCCACGAAAAGTCGACCACCCTGACCCCTTCAAGTGCATGTCGTCTCATTGGTACTCTCTTCCTGATGGTCCATCGGAAATTGCGAGAGAATCGTATATCCGCGGCGCTGCTTCGTCAACATTCGGTGGAGCGCATAGCATGTCTAGGGGTTGCACAAATCCGGCTGGTTTGACACGATGTCCCTATGAGAGTCGGTGATTTCGAGCTTATCGATCCGGTGCCGGAGCTGCACAATCCAGTCGCCATAGCCATGCTGCGGCCATGGATTGATGTAGGCAGGGTCGGGACGTTGGCGCTAACCAAGTTGGAGCGCCACCTGGAAGCCAAAGAACTCGGCAGGTTGGCGGAGCCGGGAAACTTCTTCGATTTCACCCGCTATCGTCCCAGGATGCGCATGGTCAACGGCGAACGCGTATTTACAACGCCCAACAGCATCGTCCACCACGCCCACGACGACGGAACCGACACCGATTATCTGTTCCTCCACATCAGGGAACCCCATTCCATGGGCGAGAGATATTGCGAGTCCATCTCTCAACTCCTCACCAAGTTTTCGGTAACCGAATACTGCCGGATCGGCGGAATGTACGATTCCGTGCCCCACACCCGGCCTCTGCTGGTGACGGGAAGTCTGACCGATGAGCAGAACGAAAAGGCCAAGCACCTCGTTTCCCCCAGACGCAGCACGTATCAAGGTCCGACTAGCATCGTGAACCTGGTTTCCGAGACGATGATGCAGAACGAGGTTCCGACCACAAGCCTCATGGCTCACCTGCCTCAGTACGTCCAACTGGACGAGGACCACATGGGCGCGGCCAGGATCATGGAAATCTTGTGCGCGATGTACAGTCTCCCGTCCTCGCTGGCCGATCCGACCCGAGGACAGCAGCAGTATCGCGACATCAGCAAGGCGGTCGAGAACAACTCGGAGGTCAGCGGCCTGATCAGCCAGCTTGAGGCCTACTACGACCGTGTCTTGTCAGAATCCGAAGAGTCCGAGGAATCTGACGAATCTGAGGAGTCGGGCGCCCAGTTCGCACCGGACGTCGAGCGCTTCCTCAGTGAGATGGGGCAGCGGCTGGAAGGCAGCGAAGGCGACGAGGTCGAGGACCCCGCTGACGACGAAGAGTAACGCCACCGCAGTAGCCGGCACGCGCAATCCAACTGGTCGTTTGACTCGATGCTGAACCTTCGTTTCCGTGTGGACGGCTTGGCGCCCATCGAGTAGACTTTCTCCCCGATGCAGCACGTCTACCGCTGTTCGCCACGCCTCCCGTCGCGAACAACCAGACGCCCGAGCGCCAAATCCGAACATAGCCGAATGCTACGAGGCATGTCCATGGACCTATTCGATATCGTGCGCCGTGGTCCGGCGTCGTCCTCGGTGCCCGAGGGCTCGAAGATACCCTGGGACGATCCGGATTTCAGCCGAAGAATGTTGCGAGAGCATCTCACGCAGGAACACGATGCGGCGAGCCGTCGGTCCGAGCGGATCGACCGTCACGTCAAATGGATCCACGAGACCGTGCTCGCCGGACAGGCGGGACGCGTGCTGGATCTGGGTTGCGGCCCGGGGCTGTACTCCGACAGGCTTGCCCGCGTGGGTCACCGATGCATCGGAATCGACTTCTCGCCTGCGTCCATCGACTATGCGCGGGAGCATGCCTCTACCGCCGACCTGGCGCGTGGATATACGCTGGCAGATATTCTGACCACTGAGTTTGGCGCCGGCTTCAACCTCGTCATGTTGCTGTTTGGCGAGCTGAACGCCTTCTCGCGTTTGTCTGCCGCCGACATCGTGAACAAGGCCTACCGTGCGCTGGCGCCTGCCGGGACTATACTCCTGGAGGCGCACACGTTCGACGCGGTCCACAGGTTGGGTGAAAAAGAGCCGGGCTGGTACGCGTCCGAGCAGGGGCTGTTCTCCGATTCCGAGTTCATCTGCTTGATGGAACAGAACTGGGACGGCGAGAACCGCATTGCGACACAGCGGTTCTTCATCATCGACGCCAGCAACGGCAACGTGACTCAGCACGCCCAAAACATCCCTGCGTACACGGACGAAGAGTATGTTGCCATCCTCGAGGCCGCCGGTTTTATCGACATTGTGTTCCATGCCTCGATGGGAGAGGGTGACGAACAGCGCGCGATCGAGTTTTCATCTGACACCGATAAGCGACATAATGCACAGGCTGACGCCAAAGACCCGCCACTGGACTTCGTGGCGGTGACTGCGACAAAACCCGGAAGGGATCGACTATGAACGAACGCGATTTCATCGGTTATGGACCCAATCCGCCCAAGATCGAATGGCCCGACGGCGCGCGCGTCGCGCTCTCGGTGGTCGTGAACTACGAGGAGGGCTCGGAGTACTCGCTTCTGGACGGCGACCCGCACCGCGAGACCAACAACGAGGTGCCGTCGCCATTGGCGCTGGACGAGCGGGACCTGGCGAACGAATCGTTCTTCGAATACGGGAGCCGCGTAGGCGTCTGGCGCATCCTGAACATCCTGGGCGACTACAACGTGCCTGCAACGTTCTTTTGCTGCGCTCTGGCCCTTGAACGGAATCCCGAGGTGGGTCCCGAGATCGTTCGTCGCGGACACGAGGTGTTCGGCCACGGCTATCGCTGGGAAGAATACTTCAACATGGACCGCGACGACGAACGCGAGGCTATCGCAAAGACAATCGAGTCCCTCAAGCGCACGACCGGTCAACGCCCGCTCGGTTGGTACACCCGGTACGGCCCAAGCGTCAACACGCGCGAGCTCGTCGTCGAGGAGGGCGGCTTCCTCTACGACTCCAACTCCTACTCCGACGACCTGCCCTACTACACCAACGTCAACGGCAAGAAGTGGCTGGTCGTGCCGTACTCGCTGGAAGTCAACGACACGAAGTTCTGGCGCGGCGGCATGGTCACTCCCAACGACTTCTATGAGACGGCGCGCAACACGCTGGACGTGTTGTACTCGGAAGGGGCTAGCCGCCCGAAGATGATGTCGGTCGGCCTACACTGCCGCATCATCGGTCGACCGTCGCGAGCCGCTGCGCTGAAACAGTTCCTCGACTACGCGACGAGCCTGCCCGGAGTCTGGATCACGCGCAGGGTCGACATCGCACGATGGTGGCTCGAAAAATATCCGTGAGGCCAGAACAATGACCTCGGCATCTCATAGGCCGTCAATGCAGACAACTCGATCGACCGACGCCAACATCGTCACTGCCCCGGACGGGTCGATCATCCGCGAACTCGTCGCGACCGCCAGAGGCAGCATCGTCCACTGCACGCTCCCGCCGGGCGCGACGTCGCTGGCGGTGGCGCATCGGACCGTGGAGGAAGTGTGGTACGTCATCTCGGGACAAGGCCAGGTCTGGCGTCAATCGGACGGCGATGAGTCCGTCGCGGACGTTGAAGCTGGCGTCAGCCTGTCAATCGACACCGGCGTACGGTTCCAGTTTCGAAACGTCGGCGAAGAGGACCTTTGCATCGTCATCACGACCATGCCGCCGTGGTCCGGCGCCGACGAAGCGTATCGAGTCGAGGACCACTGGCCGATGTGATGCGGGCACTTCGTTGGCGCGTCCCGCCGCATGGCGGTCGTGCGCGTCATTCGGCTAGATTTCTGTCACTCTCAACCCGATGAAATCGGGGGAAGAATCTAGCCAAACGCAATGCACCTCTCCGTGCGCGAACCTCCCGATCAGATCGTGACGACGAGCGACCATTCTCCAACTCGGGCGTGCTACCATGGCATTGCTCGACTGGAGGGACGATGAAAAGCTACCTGACTCACCTCGAATGTACATACTGCAGCGTCACGCAATCGGCCGACGTGGCCCATCGCGTCTGCCCCGACTGCGGCAAGGTGTTGTATCCGAGATACGACCTGGCACTAGCGAAAAAAGCGCTTGACCGAAGCGCGTTGAAAGATCGGGCCGCCAACATGTGGCGGTACTTCGAAGTCATGCCCATCCTCGACGAAGCCAATGTGATCACGCTGGGCGAAGGCTACACGCCCATCTTTCAGGCGGCGCGACTCGGCGAAGACATGGGCGCGAGCTCGCTTTACATCAAAGACGAGGGACTCAACCCGACGGCATCGTTCAAGGCTCGCGGACTGTCCGCCGCGGTCTCGAAAGCCAAAGAACTAGGCATCACGAAGCTCACCATGCCTTCGGCTGGGAACGCCGCGGGCGCCATGACCTCGTACGCGGCCAAGGGCGGCATGGAGGCTTATGTATTCATGCCCAAGGACGTGCCAGAAGCGAACCGGCAAGAAGTCCTCATCACCGGCGGCAACCTGACCCTGGTGGATGGTCTCATCAGCGATGCAGGACAGGCGTCCAAGGCTCGCGCTGCTGAAGAAGACCTGTTCGACGTGTCGACGCTCCAAGAGCCCTACCGCGTCGAGGGCAAGAAGACCATGGGCTACGAGATCGCCGAGCAGATGGGCTGGACGCTGCCCGACGCGATCATCTACCCAACCGGAGGCGGAACGGGCATCGTCGGCATGTGGAAGGCCTTCGCGGAGATGGAAGAGATGGGCTGGATCGGCTCTGAGCGGCCCAAGATGTTCGCCGTCCAATCCGACGGGTGCGCGCCCATAGTGAGGGCGTTCGACAACGGCGACGAGTTCGCCGAGCCTTGGCAAAACGCCGCGACAATGGCCGCGGGCATCCGTGTCCCGGCAGCCATCGGCGACTATCTGATCCTGGGCGCCATCCGAGAGAGCGGAGGCGGCGCGTTAACGGTCACCGACGACGAGATACTGCGGTACATGCGTAAAGTGGCGTCGCTGGAAGGGATGTTCATCTGTCCGGAAGGCGCCGCTACCGCAGCCGCGCTGAGCAAGCTGCTGTCCGACGGCCGGCTGTCCTCCGACGACAATATCCTGCTGCTCAACACCGGCTCCGGCCTCAAATACCTCGAAGTGCTCTAGGAAGGTAATTCCCAGCGCCAACTTGTTAGCCTCTGACAAGATTAGGCGCCCCGGTTTTCACACGGAATTGTGCGGATCGGCATCGACGCCGAGCCACGCAGCCGATCCGACATTCAGACAAACAGGAGTTCAACCGTGAAACAGATAGGTCTAGCCCTCGTCGGGTCCACAGGTGTCATCGGCAAAACCCATATCGACGCCATCAACCAGATCGATTCATGCAGGCTGGTCGGCGTGAACGCCAGGACGCAGGAGCCGTTGCGCGCGCAGGCGACCGAACTCGGTGTCAAACACTACCCCACGCTTGACGACGTCCTGGCCGATTCCGAGGTCGATGCGGTAGTCATCGCAACGCCTCACCCGTCACATGAGGAGATCGCGCTCGCGTCGATCGCGGCCGGAAAGCATCTGTTGATCGAGAAGCCTCTGGCCGTGACTCCTGGCGAAACCGACCGCATGGTAGCCGCCGCCCGGAGCGCCGGTCTGAAGATCGGGGTAACGTTCAACCAGAGATTTCGGCCGCAAGCTCTGAAGATGCGGGCATTGATCGACGAAGGGGCGGTCGGCGAAATATACCGGACCTCGATGGTCAACGCAAATTTCCGGTCGCAGGACTACTACGACCGGTTGGCGTGGCGCGGCACGTGGAACGACGAAGGCGGCGGAGCGCTGCTCAATCAGGGCATCCACGGCATCGACCTATTCCAGTGGGTTGCGGGCATGCCCGTGTCGGTGTTCGGCGCTCTCCGGTCGCTCAAACACAAAGTCGAGGTCGAAGACTACGCCGGCGCGATGCTGGAGTACGAGAACGGCGCGCTGGGGACGCTCCATTGCGACACGGTCCAGGCTCCCAACCAGCAGCGGATCGAGATTTATGGAGACGAGGGAGCCCTGATTTTGGACGGCGCCGCGTTGACTTTGCACCGGCTCGAAACGCCGGTTCAGGAGTTCATGGACACCGACAAGACGATTGCCTTCGTGTCCCCCGGCTCTCAGAGTGAAACCTTCGAGTTCGAGCCGGCTGGCAACACCCACGCTCCGTGCTTCGACGACTTCTGCCGAGCACTGCTGGACGGCGGAGAGCCGCTGGTCACCGGCGAAGAGGGCGCGCGCAGCCAGGAGCTCGTCGCCGCGATCACGCTGTCCGGCTGTCGCTCGAAGAGGGTGTCCCTCCCGGTCGACCGCGACGAGTACGATACCTTGTTGGCGGAGTTACGCGAGACGCGGCGGCTGCCGAGCGCATAGTTGAGGTTTCGACAGCTCAAGATGCGCGCAGTGCCGTGGTATGGCGGCGGAGTACGAAACTCGTCAGCGATCTTTGAGTGAGTATGGATGGGCTGCGTCAAGCGTTCCGAATACGCCGCTGCCGCAGAATTGGTTCACCCAGGGCGAGTAACGGCGATCTCCATCGGCGCGGCCAACCCATCTCGCTCGACCTGCAGGCACACCGCTTGGCCCGGTTCGGTGTCGCGAATTTGGGCTTGCAACTCCAGTAGTGTTTCGACCTGCGCGCCGTTTGCCACCAGAATGACGTCTCCTTGGCGCACGTCGGCTGCCAGCGCGGCACTGGCGGGGTTCGGCTGCCGGACTCTGACACCGACCCCTTCATCCAGTGAAACCGGCGCCGGTGAACCGGCGTGACCGTGCCAACACAGGCAGATCCCAAGACCGCACGATGGGCACGTGCACCGGCACTGTCCCCCGTCGCCCATCTCCCAGATCACGACGTCGGGGATCAGGCGGTGAATCGAGTTGTACGCCTCGGCATACGCGAGCCGGTGTTGTTCAGCGAGGTCGGCGGTGGCCGTGTCGAAGAACCGATGGGCGGCGGTGTGCAGCATGGCGTAGCCGAACGCAGCGTGGTTGAAGGCGCTGGAAACGCCAAGCAATGCCGCAGAAACGGCGTGCTCAGCAGAATCATGGGGCACACTGACAGGCAGCGACGAGATCACTCGGATGTCAGAACCGGCGGCGCTGCCGTCAATCGCATCGATGTGAGCTAAAAGCGCGGCGCGTTGGCTCACAGCCATGCTCTTGTAGCCGGTCAATGCCGCAGCGGCCTCGGAGTGCGCTTGCGCCACGCCCAACCACCGATCGAACGCATCCTCGATCTGCTGTTCAATTGAAGCCATCTCGACGGCAGTCTGTCGAAGCCGAGACGAGTCTTGATCGGTTCCCATGATCCACCATCTTCATTCTTCACGCATATGAACGCACACTCAGCGATCGCACGGCGCGGCGGCGACAACGCGTTGCGCCGCTCGGATCTCTTGCCTTCGATCTAATCAGGTGATGGACACCGGAGCCTTACTCGTCCTTTATCACGCTCCGCACTGTCGCCATCAGCTCTGGAGTTAATTCGATCGTGGGGTGGACCTGCGCGGCGTGCTCACCAACCGTCGCCATGACCTCGTCCACGGTTGCTCCGCTGGTCTTCCAGTCGCAATCAGCTCCAACATCACGGCAGGTGTACGTCTTAGCCATAGCATCCCCCCTCCTGAACTTTGGATAGTATGTCACAGCGCCATCGTACTGGTTGGGGCCGTTCAAAACATGCTCCATCTGAACCATTCCGAGAAGATCCCGCTCGGATAATCAACGGAGGCAGGGGGCATCTCGGGACGTGCGGAAACTAGATGTCGGGCAAAAGGCCGTGTTTGGAAGCCAGCGCGGCCGCCTCCGTTCGATTGGCGAGCCCTAATTTGGCGAGGATCGCTGCAACGTGTCGCGCTACTGTTGCCCGGCTGATCTCGAGTTCGTCGGCGACGATGGGATTCGTTGCGCCTTGAGCTACAAGCAACAAGACCTGGAGCTCTCGAGCGCTGAGGCTCGAAAGAGCCACTCCGTTCGATCGGTTCGCGTTCCCTCGCTTGCGCAAGCGACGCTGGACGTTGCGGGATTGGTCGAGGTAGAATCCCTGTCCCGCAGGCAGGACGCACTCATCTTCGTTTACGTCTGATCCTTCGCGGCGATGCTCGACGACGACCTTTGCTTCCCCTGCTTTACGGCGGACGGTGAACTCGATCAGATCACCCGCATCGTGGTCGCGGATCGCGCGCTGCAACGTCGTTAGCGCATCGATCTTCTCGCCGTCGACGGCCACGATAACATCCCCCTTAAGGAATCCAGCCTCGGCGGCGGCGCTGCCGGGACGGGGAGGCTTCAACTCGACGCCGTGCTCCGCGCCAGGTGGACGGGCCGCGATCCACGCCTCACTGAGAATAGCCCGGCTGCCGTAGGCGCCGACGCATATCCCGATGCTGCAACCCGGGCACGTGCACCGGCAGACCAATCCGTCACTGTCCAGCTCCCATATGACAACGTCATGGATCAAGGCTGTGATCTGACCAGCCACGCCCACGTACTCTTGCGTCTGTTGCCGCGCGATGTGCCCTGTAGTGCCTTCGTCGGCCCTCGCCCAACTGTCTGCGGTACGGGTTGCGATAATCAGAATGGTCGAGTAGCCAATGACGGCTTCCTGCACGATCGAGTAGGCGGCGCCAAGCGCGCTCGACACGGGGTGAAGCTCACCGAAGCGGATCGAGTGCGCCGGGGAACCGTCGACCCCGGCACGCGCCTTCGGATCGTCGTCCGGCGCGATCTGCAAACGCTTGCATAGCGTGTCCAGATGCGCGCCGGCCATCTCCTCGAGCCTAGCGAGCAGTTCCCGAGCCGCCGGATGATCCGAGACATCGCCACGAAGACCGGCGACGGTCCGCTGGATCCGCTTTTCCAGTGCCACCATCTCCGTCAGCGCGAAGTAGAGTCGTTCGATGGGTGGGTTGAGGATCATGGTAGCCTCCTGGCGAAAGAAGTTCGCTTCAAATAACCGACCGCAGGGTCAACGGCTGACGCTCAAGAAAGAGCGAAAGCCTCTTCAAGGATAAGGAACTGCTCTGTGCAAAACCTCACTGGTTGGGTCGCCATATCACCTCCGCCACGCATGGCGCCGAAGCACTGCATTCCGACGATTTCGGGGTCCTGGGACGGCTACACGGATGAGCCCTCAACCTTGCGCAACCGGATGACGGAGATCTCTCTTCCCGCCATTCGTTGCGCCCAATCGTACCCTGGATCGGCTGCTAGGAGCCGATCCCACTGACCCGCCCGATCTTCTCTTTCCAGGAACTCTGCCGATGCCTGGAAGCGTTCCCGACCGAGTTGGACCTCCGCCTCCGGATGAGCACGGAGGTTGAGCGCCCATGGCGGGATGGCTGGCTTCGCGCTGTTGGTATCGCCAACGATCAAATCATCGCCGTCTCGCACATAGCCCACGATAACCGTGCGCGGTTTGCCGCTACGACGTCCGACGGTGGTCAGAAGCAAACTGCCGCCGCCGACGACTCGACCGCCCAACAGTCGGTATAGGCGAACGTGAAGGGGTGTCCCAACTCTCGGCCAAAACCACTGGAGCATCGGCAACAACACCCGGAGCACAGGCCCGGGTTTTCCGCGTTGGGGACTCTCTTGACTCATGATTCACCCTCCAACGCTACAGCAACTCACCGAGCTCAGCCTCATGTCGGGAGACTCAGTCGATTAGGCGGAGGTCACCCGCTCCGTGGAAACAACGAGCTGCTACTTGATGGCGCCGGTCAAGCTGCTGACGGTTGGGTCTTTGGCGACTTCCGCAAGCCTTGCCAAGAATCGTGAGGGTGATGACCGGACTCACGTGACGACAGGGAAGCCCGACGCCTACTCGACCTCGATCTCCGTGACCTGGGGCGCGTAGATGCTGATGGAGGTCTGCATCATCATGCGGACGAGGTCGTGATCGGGGACGCACTCGGGGCACTCCTCGTTCACGCCGGGGGTGTACTTGACGGTGAGCTTGCCGTCGTCGAGACCGACGAACTCCAGCGTGCCGCCTTCGGAGGCCACGACGGTGTTGACGTTGGTGAGGACCGTCTGGAGGCCAGGGTCGATGTTGCTGATAGCCATGTCGTCAGAAACTCCAAGTTCGTGATGCGTATATTGTCTCACATCCGGCAAGCGTCCCGCGCAGGCGGCCTAACGGCCGTATTCGCTTTGCGCGCTGTCCTCGGAGACGAGGCCGTTCTCGATGTCGCGACGGACGAGCTCGTCGGGGCGCTCGGTTGGGTCGCCGGCTCCTGCGCCGCTGGAGAACTCCAACGTGAGGCGCTCTTCGGCGTCGTTCAGGGTCACGTAGCCGTTGACCATCGAAGCGGGATCTTCGCTCAGGGTGTCGCCGTTGACGATCACCGCCGTTTTGGTTCCCGCGAGCCCGCCGAAGATGCCGTCCGGTGCGAACGACAGGCGGTTGGGGTGGAAGTACATGCTCAATGGGGCCTCGTAGGAAGGCAGCTTGCCGACAGTCAAGCGCTGTCCCGGAGCGCCCCTGTGCCTTCCGGCGCCCGCGGAGTCGGCGATGAACTCTTTAGCGACGATCAACGTCGGGCTGTTGAGCTCGAACACCTCGACGGGCACGTTGGACGCGCTGGACGGGAACATGTTGAGGCCCATGCCGTCGCTCTGGTTCGTCGCTCCACGGCCGCCGCCGCAGAACAGGTGGGCGTTGAACACCCGCCCGTCTGCCTCGGCGCCGTATGTGCGTATCGACGACATCAGGCCGTTGCCCGACTGGATGCGATCCGGCACGGCGCCGGCCAGCGCCCCGAATATCGCCCCGTGGATGTACCATCCCGTGTTGACTCGCGATCCCACCGAGATTGGGAATGTGCAGTTGATGATCGTGTCTTCGGGCGCGGTCACGGTGATCGGCTCGAAGCAACCCTCGTTGACCGGCACGTCTGGGATCAAGAGACAGGCCAGTGGGTAGTACGTGTGCCCCTGGCTGTAGATCATGGTGCAGTTGAGGCCGCCCCAGTCGACCTGCGGGGCCGAGCCGGCGAAGTCCACCGTCATCTCGTCGCCGCGAATGTCGATCTTCACCGCGATGCGGAGCGGGTCGCCCGTGCCGTCTGAGTAGACCTCGCTTTCGTATTGGCCGTCAGGAAGTTCGCTGATGGCGCGTCGCATCGCCGTCTCGGAGCGTCCGCGAATCGCCTCGGACAGAGCGGCGAGGTCTTCGAGTTGGTACTCGACCAGGAAGTCCTGCACGCGCCGGACGCCGACCTCGTTGGCGGCGACCTGCGCCTCGATGTCGGTGAGCACCATCTCGGGCGCCCGAACGTTCCAGCGGAACATGTCGAACACAATCTCGACCGGTTCCCCTGCGTCGTAGAGCTTGCACAGAGGGAAGAAGATGCCTTCCTCGTACGAGTCTCGGACGTTCTTCGCGTCCAACGAGCCGCCGATGTCCGAGGTGTTGGCGATGTTGCCGACGAACCCGACGAACCGCCCCTGGTGGAACACCGGCGAGACGATGGCGATGTCAGGCAGATGGCCCGCGCACATCCATGGGTCGTTGGTCATGTAGACGTCGCCGGGGTGCATGGACTCCAGCGGGTACTTCTCGAGGATGCCCTTGGTGACGTTGGGCATCGTCATGTTGAATACCGGCATCGACCGGTAGGCATGGGCCAGCGAGCGGCCTTTAGCGTCGAGCACCTCGCAGCCGAAGTCGTTGGCCGACGCGATGATCGTCGACACGGCGGTCCGCAGGATCGTGGTCCACATCTCCTCGGCCACGTTGCGCATCCTGCTCCACATGATCTCGAGGGAGACGGGGTCGAAGTCGGTTGGGCTTGTCATATGGTGATTCCTCAGAAGCAATGTCGTTTTGTTTGTTTGCAGAACTAATACGGCGATTCCATCGGCGAGGGCGCCTGGCGCCAGGAAACCTGCGCCACTATACCTTGCCGATTAGCGAACGTATATCCTCATACCATGGCTGCCCACGAATGAGCTCTAGAAAGTTGGATTCGACAGTATCCTCGACTTCCTGAAGCGTCCTGGACGTCGCCCGCGCTATCCCCAGTATCACTTCGTCCAGCAGCGACGGCGTTCCGGCCCCGCCAATGTAAGCTCTGGGCCCGCCTGGATTGTCCGTCTCGGTCAATAATCTCCCTGATGGAATCTCCCGCACAATATCCTGAATGTGGTCAGAGTGAAGCACTTCGATCCCCATCGTGAAGTAGAATCCCCTGGCGACCATCTGCCTGAGGATATCGAGAGGACCGGAGTACCAATGCACGATCACGCTGGGAAGTTCGTAGCGGTCCAGCAGCGCCAAGACCTCGCGTTCCGCGCCTTTGGTATGCAGTTGTATCAGCTTCTCCTGTTTCTTTGCCTCGGCAAGGAAAAACTCTAACACCGTTGCCTGATCCGGGTAGGTCGAACGCTCTTTTACGAAGTGAAAATCCAATCCAACCTCACCGATCATGGGAGTCTGTTGGATGGCGCCGGCCAGATCGTCCAATCGGTTGACATAGTGCTGAGCATTCCAAGGATGCACACCGAAAATTGGCAGCACCAGATCACACATCTCCGCGATCTCCAGACCCCTCTCATATGATGGGAGGTCCATCGAATTGCTGACCGTGAAGATTTTGCGTTCTGCAATCTCCGCGAGAGCGGACGCCAACGCGCCGTCGCCAACGCGATCATATCGATCCACATGCGAGTGGGCGTCAATCAGCAAATGTCTCTCCGATCTGATGGGTCTCGCCGATACGGAGACCGCGGCAATCGCGGTCAGCGACCAGGCGATATCTCAATCCGTGGAAGTTCTGATACCGGCAATGGTTGCCAATCACGTTCGCAGTCTTCTTTGAGCGGCCGGTCCTTGCGATCGAGTTGGTCCCTCGACAGTTGTGCCGACGACATGGATTGTTGCCAAAACCCAGCACCCGATGTCGTTGGCCGACGCAATAATCATGGACACCGGGGTCCGCAGGATCGTGGTCCACATCTCCTCGGCCACGCGGCGCATCCTGCCCAACATGATCTCGAGGGACACTGGGTCGAAGTCTGTTGTATTAGTCATATGGATTCCTTGGCTTGCCTGATGTTGAGGACGCCTTGTCGGAAGTGAACGTCGACATCGAAATGCTTCAAGAATGACAGGCCCAGCAAACCCTTCACACTGCTTCCTTCGGGAAGGTCAAAACAGACCGTATCTATTCGCGCGGCGCTGGGGCCCAAGGCCTCGTTCCTACCGATCGTAATCAACGGAGCCGATTCTACTGAACTTGCCGTTGTCATCATGATGTGTCTTTCGGCGGCAGCGAGGTCGAATCCCAGATCTTCAGCGACATCTGTCGGGATCAGGACGTACGAAGCGCCCGTGTCCAACGCCATGTCCATATGTTGGACGTAGCGACCAGAGCGAAGCTCGACCCGCAATTGGACGAAAGCGGCATTGGAATCAAGTCTCATCAAAACGCCACTGCGTGTCCTTCTTCAACCAGCGGGCCGGCATATGTTACGTAGATTTCTCTTGTGTCACCCTTGATAGCCTTACGCACGGCCTTCCAATCAGTAGAATGATGCACAAGATCACCTTCGGTTGGTCCTTCGATCTCCTTTTTCGTGACCACTATTGCCAGCCATTCGCCCTCGTGCTCCTGTTTCAACTGTTCAATGTTGCTCATGCTGAATGTTCCTCATGCAATATGATGGGGGAGATCGCGATTGCCGTGCCTTCTTCGACCAGCGGTCCGGCGAAGGTCACGTATATGTGTCGGCGGTGACCCTTGATAGCCTTCCACACGGATTTCCGGTCTGTCGAGTGGAACAACAGGTCGCCCTATGTGGGTCCTTCGATATTCTTGGCGGTGACTGCGATAGCCAACCATTCGCCGTCGTATTCTTGTTTGAGTTGTTCGATCATGGCCACCGGATCACCTCATGACGGGCGTGTTGACCGAACTGGCTCACGACTGACATCTCCCATTGTACCCGCTCACGCCCCAATCTCGATCACGAGGTTGAGCCACTGATCAACGGTCGCGCTGTCCGAGGGGCGAATCACGGTGGTCGACTCCTCTTCTTCGACGATTGCCGGTCCCGCGACGCGGCAGCCTGCTGGGAGACGATAGCGGTCGTAGACGGGGCAGTCGACGAAGCCGTTGGCGCTGGGGAAGTACGCGGACCGCGTCCCCTTTAGAGCGACGCTCGGATCGGCGTCCGGTTCGGTGGCCTGCTCGCGAAGGTGCAGGTACGGCTGCGGTCCGCTGACCAGCGAGCGCCAGTTCTGCACCTCGATGGGGATGCTCAGGTTCTTGCGGCTGTACAGCTCCTGGTATATCCGGTGGAATTCCTCTTCGATGCCCTCCGACTGGGCGCCGTCAAGCGCGCCGTCCGGAATCGGGACGTTGATCTCGTGAATCTGGCCGACCAGACGCATGTCTGCCGATCTCGACAGCGTCACCTCGTCGGCGGGGACGCCGGCGTTGACCAGCATCTCGCGGCCCCAGACCTCCATCTCGTCGAACACCTGGCTTGCAGAAAACCAGTCGGCGCGATCCAGCAGCCCCGGCATCGACCGCACGCTCTCGAACGACAAAGGCGCCGCCAGACAACCGAGCGCCGACGTGACTCCCGCGCCCAGCGGGACGATGACCCGTTTCGCTCCGAGAATGCGAGCCACCTCTCCGGCGTGCGCGGGCCCTGCCCCGCCGAATGCGACCAGGGCGTAGTTGCGCGGGTCGCGGTTGCGCTCGATGATATGGATGCGGGCCGCGGCGGCCATGCTCTCGGTGACGACGCTGTAGATGCCCCAGGCGGCTTCGACTCCGCTCATGCCCATGCTTTCGCCAAGCTTCGTCATCGCCTTCCGCGCCGACTCGGCGTCCAAATTCATTCGGCCGCCGAGGAAGTACTCCGGGTTCAGGTAGCCAAGCAGCAGGTTTGCGTCGGTTACCGTCGGGTCGCCGCCGCCGAGCCCGTAGCACGCGGGCCCCGGACTGGCGCCTGAGCTTTGCGGCCCCACCCTGAGCAGGCCGAGGTTGTCCAGCCAGGCGATGCTGCCGCCGCCGGAGCCGATCTCGATCAGATCCAGCACCGGGATCAAGATGGGGAGACCGCTGCCTTTCTTGAACCGGTGAACGCGGGCCACCTCGATGCTGTTCGACTGAGTTGGGCTTCCGTCCTCGATGACGCAAGTCTTCGCGGTCGTGCCGCCCATGTCCAACGAGATCAGGTCGGGTTCGCCCAGAAGCCGGCTGTAGAAGCTTGCCGCCAGCGCTCCCGCCGCGGGACCGGACTCGAGCATGCGCACCGGACGCTCGCGGGCCGCGTCTGCGTCCATCACGCCTCCCGCCGAGTGCATGACCAGAAGCCGTCCGGGATAGCCCTGGCGCTCCAACTCCTGTTCGACGCGGCGAATGTATCGAGACACCGACGGCTTGATGTACCCGTCAGCCACGGTGGTGGAGGTGCGCTCGTATTCGTTGATGACCGGCGCCACCTCCGACGACACGGACACGGGCAGGTCGGGGTGTCGTTCGGCGATCTGGCGCTTCAGCTCCTGCTCGTTCGCGGGGTTTTTGTACGAGTGCAGCAATGAAATGGCCACGGCGTCGATCCCATCGCCCACCAGCTCGTCGACGATGGCCGCGGTCTGTTCAGCCTGTGGCGTCGCGAAGACGTCTCCGTCACGGCTCGTGCGCTCGGAAATCTCCATGCGCAACCGCCGAGGAACGATGGGGTCGGGGAACCGTGCGTGGAGATCGTGCATGTCGTAGATCTGCTCACGACCCATCTCCAGGATGTCGCGGAACCCCTCGGTGGTCAGGAGGGCGATGTTGGCGCCCTTCCGCTCGATGATGGAGTTGGTGGCCAGGGTGGTGCTGTGCACGATCACCTGCAGGTCGGACACGTGCGCGCCAACGTCGTCGAGCAACTCGGCCACGCCGTCGAGGAGGCCCTGGGCCGGATCTTCCGCGTCGGTGAGGACCTTATGAACGCGAAGCTCGCCGGTTTCGAGGTCGAGCAAGGTGAAGTCTGTGAACGTGCCGCCGATGTCGATGCTGAGCGAGTGAGTCGGCTGAGTCATGCTTCGTTCCTCAATGCGATACTTACGTCAACGTCGGCGACGTCGGTTATTTTCACGATTTCGGATTCAGCCAATGGTTCTCCTTTTTTCGGTTGATCGAGTCTCGTCGAACGCTTCCCGGTCGGCGTGGTTAATCTGCGGTTTCGGGCGTGGCCGCGGCGCGTCTGAGCCGTGACTCCCATCCCTGGAAGAAGACATGGTACATGGCAGCCGCAATGACGACCAGCGCCGCCGCCACCACGAAGGCCGGCAAGAACTCGGCGACGTCGACGCCGATATCGACTTTCGCCGCCTCTACGCCGATCAGAACGCCAGCGATGCCCGCGCCGAATGCGCCGCCCAGGTCGAAGGCCATGTGAGTCATCCCGGCGGTCGTACCGCGCTCCTTTGCGACAGTGAGCTCCATCGAAATCTGGTTGCGGATCGGCATGGAGAGGCTGTAGAACGCGTCACGCAGCAAGAAGAACGCCACCACCAGCGGCAGCCCGGTCACGACCATCGGCGCGGCGACCATCAAAACGAGAAACGGAACAGACACGATCTGCGTGACCACAATGCTCCGGACCTTCCCCCACCTCTGGACCAGCATGCCGGAAAACACGATGGCCGTGGCTCCGCCGACCGCGCCAACGGCGAATATCGCTGAGATCTGCCGGTCGGTGGCGCCCAAACCAAGGTCGAAGAACACGTTGAAGAACCGCGTTGCCAACCCGAAGCCGGTCCCGACAACCAGGCTGGCGACCGTCAGCTTCGCGATGGCGTCGAAGTTGACCACGTTTTTGAGAGCGAACAGGTCGAGGAAGGATTCCACCAGCTCGACTCGCTTCTCCGTCATGAACGCCAGCGGCGCCAGTCCGGCCAGTGTCAGGGGCAGAGACGCCACCAACACCCATCGCGCCGAGTCGACATCCAGGTCCGGGACTCCGAGGGATATGGCCCAGACCAGAGGCAACGCGCTCCCGACACCGCGAGACACCATCAGGAACATGGCGTTCAGGCTGAAGAGCAGTGGCCTCTCCTTGGGCTCGCTGTTCTCCATGATGAACGGTGGTCCCGCGACACCGTGGAACGCCTCCCCCACACCGGAGATGGCCGCCAGGATTAGCAGCATCTCCTTGCTGTCATGAACGAACAAAAGCGTGCCCCTGGCCCCCAGGCTGATGCAGGTCGCGATGAAGAACGCCTTTCGGCGGCCGATTTTGTCCGCCAGGAGTCCGGCGGGAAAAGCGACGAGCCCGTGGAAAAGCATGTCCACCATGATGAACAGGCCCACGAAGCTGGTCCCGAACCCAAGCCTCAGCAGGTAGAGGTTGAACATCACGGTCCAGATGCCCGCCCCGAGCTGCGACAGCAACGAGTAGCCGAGGAAGAGCTTGGCGTTTACCGTGAACCGCTTGGCGGTTGCCAGATACCCGGCTATCCCGCCCTCAGGAACGGGCGCTTCCTCTTGATCCACCGGAGGTCGATCGATTGGCGCGTTCGACATAGTTACACCTCGTCTTCACTCTCGATATCCAAGGCGTCTTCGGGGTCATGGTGCTCCGATTGGGTTGCCGCTCTCCATCGCAGGACAAACATCAGGACGAACAGCCCGACCACGGCAACGAAGGCGCCGATGACGGCGTAAGTCGCCGTGTCCGACAGGTTGCCGATATGCACGCCGGCGCCGTTGGCCTCGGCGACGTTATGAGCGGGTAAACCGACTGCCAGCACGGCGAGGACCACGGACAGTGTCCGGCTCAACTTACGTCTCCGTGTTGGAGCATTGTCTGACATCAGGAACTGTGTCGCTCTGGACCAGCCAAGCGTGTCGGGTCAAGTGCACGAAACCAAGCTTGATTGCGCTTTGTAGAACTTACTTTGTTTCAAGCCGGCTAGCAAGGGGCCCGGACACAGAGGAGCGATCGAAGAGGCGTTTCAGAACGTGAGAGTGAACGGGTGCGTGGACATGACGATATGCGGTTACTGGGAATCGAGACAACCTAGCGAGTTTCGCCCCGTGCGCTTCGCGCAATCCTTGCGCTCAGGACGATGCCACGGAGCGTGGTCTGGGCGGCCAACGAACGTCGCTCCGAGGCCTCCCACTCGACGTCCCCGGCTGCGTCGACGGCTCGCTGTGGCTCCCTGAGAACGAATGCCGCCACGACCGTGGCTGCTATGGCGACGACGCCGGCGCTGAGGAAGATCGACCGGGGCGTCATGAATCCGCTGACGGCCGCGAGGATCAACGGCCCGGCGACGCCCCCCATCGAGGCAGCGGAACTCTTGATCCCCATTACTCTCGATCTATGTTGCGCGGACGTGATGTCCAAGTAGAAGGCGCTCAACGCGGGCATTATCATCGCCTCCCCGAGGCCGGCGCTGACCGCGGCAAGGATCATCAGTGAGAACGACCTGACGAACGCAATGCCCACGAAGAATGCCCCGAACAAGACGAATCCGATGAGGATCATCGGCTTTCGGCCGAACCTGTCGCTGGCCCTGCCCGTCACGGTTTGCCCTAGCACCATCGTCAATCCGTAAGCCCCGGCGATGAGCCCGAAACGGGTCGGGCTCCACCCAAGATCGTCGTAGAAATAGAAGACCATCTGGGGCTCGATGAAGGTGAACGCGAACGACAGCGTGAAGTCGAGGACCAACAGCATTCCGAAGATGTACACCGGTTTGGGGATGGACGCCCACATCGACGGTCCGCGTTCAGCGGCGGTTTGAGCGGCGCGCCGTTGATGCAGCGCCTCCCGCCGCCGGACAACACGGGTGCGTGTCTCGGGAACCAGCAGGGCGGCGGCAGTAAACGCAACGACGCCCAATGCCGCGGATACGATGAACGGCGCCTCATATCCCCAAAGGTCGTACAACACGCCGCCGAGCACTGGTCCGAAGATGAACCCAACGCCCAGGCTCGCCATGACAATGCCGACCCACTGGGCTCGTCGGTTCTCCGGGATGATGTCAGCGACCACTCCCATCGTGGCTGGCATCAACCCGGCCGTTATGCCTCCTTCAACCGCTCGCACCGCGATGAAGGCCCACGTCGACGAAGCGACAAGAAAGCCGACGTTGGTGAGCGCGAAGCCGAACAGGGCCGCCAAAACGACGGGCTTGCGGCCAAATCTGTCCGCGGCGGCGCCCATCATCGGCGCAACCAGGAGCTGGGCCAGCGCGAACGACATGGTCATGATGCCCAACGCCCCGACGCCGGACCCGAACTCACCCAACCTCTTGGCGAATATAGGGAAGATGATCCCGAAACCGGTCATCTGGAGGGCAACGCTGGCGGCGAGCAGCAGAACGACGGCGTGACTCCGGCGCGAGCTCATGCCCGAAACCGTGACGTCCGTCGCCTCGACGACACGCCCCATGCGCGGTCGAGGTGAATCCGAACTCATAGCTCCACGCCGAGCTCCACCATCACGGTCGCCAGGTCGATGTACAGCGTCTCGCGCTGGATCAGACCGCCTTCGACGTCGTAGACTGATGCGCCGCGGAATCGAATGGTGCGACCGGTCGGCGCAACAGGCTCGTCGAACACCGGGGGACCCAACGGTTTCTCGTGCGTGCCGATGAAGACCCATTGTGTGACGACCACGTCCGGCGACGCGATGGTTCGAGTGATCTCGTAGTCGCTTTCCGGGAACGCCGCGAACCAGGCAGGCCAAAAGTTACGAGTGATCTCAGCCGAGAGCGGAAGGTCCGCCGAGGCGTCGTAGTGAACGAAGTCCAGCACGAAACTCTCCGCGCGCAAGGACTCCATCAGAGCGACGTCGTTTTCGGTCATTGCCGCCGCGTAGTCTGAAATCACGTCCAAGGCAGATCGCACCGCCATCGCTCCCCCTGCTGCCGTCTCCGCCTTCGCGGATTACTGCTTCACACCGACGTGGATGGCAACGGCGCCCATGGCCAACGACTTGTATCGGACTGCCGTGAGGCCCGCCGCCTCCATCGCGGTTGTCAGCGCGTCGGGCGCCAGGAATTCGTCGACGGACTCCGGCAGGTAGGTGTACGCTTCGCGGTCTCCGGCAAGTAACGACCCCAGCCAGGGAGTGACGTATCGGAAGTGCAGTGGGACCAGCCTGCCGAGCGGGCCGCGGCCGTCATGCCGAAAAATTTCCAGCGAAACGACCCGTCCGCCGGGCTGGACCACCCTCGTGATTTCACGCAGAGAGGCCGGGAGGTCAATGAAGTTGCGTATCCCGAACCCGACTGTCGCGCATGCGAAACTGTCGTCCGGGAATGGGAGCGCATGAGCGTCACCAACCGAAAACGACACACGGTCGGACACCTTTTTTTGTTCGCCCTTGCGCTGGGCTATCTCCAGCATCGGTCGCGTGAAGTCCAGACCGATGACGCTGGAGACGTCAGGAGACCTCGCCAGCTCGAATGCGAAGTCACCTGTGCCTGCCGCAACGTCGAGAGCCGGGCCGGATAAGCCCTCCATGGCCATGCGCACCGCCATCCGGCGCCATGCATAGTGACGGCCGCCGGACATCACCGTGTTAACCAGGTCGTATCGTCGCGAGATCCGGGCGAACATGCGGGTGACGTAGCGAGCGCGCTCGGGGCCTCTTAGCTGCGCCAAGACGTAGCCCTCGCCCAACGGGTTATGCCAGCGATGCCGTTCATTGCGTTCCCGAGCGTCATTGCGACGGCGGACCCAAACCCTCGTCCGATGCGACAAAGCCCATCCGCAGGTCCCGGATGACCTTGGGCAGCACCGGCAGCAGGTCGCTGGCGATCATGCCGGTGTCCCCCATGTCGTCTCGGACGCGCTCTCCCGCGAGGCCGTGGATGTACACGCCCAGCTTCGCGGCATCCCCTCGCGACAAACTCTGCGAGAGCAAACCGGCGATGGCGCCTGCAAGAACGTCGCCGGTTCCGGCTGTCGCGAGGCCCGGGTTCGCGAACGGGCTCAGCACCGCATCTCCGTCGGGGTGCGCGATTACCGTGTGAGCGCCCTTCAGGACCACGACAGAGTGCCAACCCGATGCGAACAGCGTGGCGGTTCGCACTCGGTCATCCGGCGTACGGTCGCCCGTCAGGCGGTTCATCTCGCCTGGATGAGGCGTGAGGATCGCGTCTGACGTCAACCGCCTGTGCCAGTCGGTGACGCGGGACAATGCGTTCAGCCCGTCGGCATCGACGACCGTCGACGGCAGATCGGCCCCGGCCAACAGCAGTTGCTCGACAAGGTCGTGTGTAGGCTGAGCCTGCCCAAGTCCGCATCCTACGAGAAGCGCGCTGTACCCCGACAGGTTCCGCAACACGAGGCCGGCAGCCTCAGGCGAGACAACGCCTGGGGACGACTCCGGGAGTGGCAAGTATGTCGGTTCCACGGCCTTGGAGGCGACCGCGCCCACCAAACTTTCCGGCATCGCCACCGTCACCAGGCCGGCGCCTACGCGGGTCGCCGCCGTTGCGGCCAGGTATGCGGCGCCGACGTAGTTTCTGGAGCCGGCCACGATCATGGTCTTGCCGAACGTGCCCTTGTGGGAATCGGACGGGCGTCTGGGCAGGGCGACGCGGGACCAGTCGGACGTGAGGAGTGTGAGGTCGACATCTTCGTCGAGGTCCGGAGGGATTCCGATGTCGACCACCTCCAGGCGGCCCGCGTGGTCAGCGCCCGGATGCGCGTAGTGTCCTCGTTTGGCGTAACCGAGCGAGACCGTGACGTCCGCGGGCACGGCCGACGGATCGACGGCGCCCGAGTCGGCGTCGAGACCGGTGGGCGTGTCCAGCGCCATGAGCGTCGGCCCCGACGGCATGGCGGTCGTCACGTGGAGCAGGTCGAGTACCCGCTTGATCGTGCCTTCGATGGGTCGGGCGCGTCCCGTGCCCAGGATGGCGTCCAAAATCAGGCGCGCTTCGGGCAAGGCGTTCTCTAATGTCCGGAAGCCGTCGCCTCTCCAGACCAAAACCGTGTCGCCGATATTGGCTTCGAGTACCTCCAGTTTTGGGTTGGGCTGGCTGCGCTCCAGGCACATGAACACCGTCACTTGGGCGCCCCAGTCTCGTAGATGGGCGGCTGCCACCAGGCCGTCGCCTCCGTTGTTCCCAGGCCCGGCCAGCACCACGATGGGAACGCCGTCCAAGGCGCCGACGTGATGCCGAACGCGCTCGGCGACGGCAAGCCCCGCGTTGTCCATCAACGCCTCGGTCGAAACCCCGGCGCGCTCCGATCGGGTCTCTATCGTTCGCATCTGCTCGATGGTGACGATCTTCATATCGCTAGATTCTTCCGACCAGGCTTTTGAGCAATTCCCTGGTCCGTTCGGTCGAGCCGTCGCCCGCGTCGAAGCTGTGCGCCAGGAAGTCCGTCGCCCCGGCGTCTGCCAGTGAACGGAGTTGGTCTTCCACCTCGGCCTCGGCGCCTATGATCGCAACCTCCGCCGGGCTTTCCACTCCCTCGATGTCGAGCATTCTTCTGTAACTAGGCAGTGTCCTGTAGTTGCGGAACGTCGCCGCAGCCGCCTCCATCGCGCCTCGCCTGTCGTCGGTGACGCAGATGGGCACGGCAACGCAAACCCTCGGGGCCGTTCGACCGGCCTCCCGCGCTGCCTCTGTGATTCGCGGGACTATATGCGTTTCGAGGGTCTTCGGTCCGACCATCCAGGTCACGGTGCCGTCGGCCTTCTCGCCGGCAAGCCGCAGCATCCGAGGAGCCAGCGCCGCGATGCAGACCGACACCGGGTCCGTGGTCACGCGTTGGATCTCGCCGGATACGCGAAACATGTCGCCGTCGTAGTCGACCTTCCCCGTGTCGAGGAGGGAGCGCAATACGGTCAGATACTGTTCCATGTGGCGAACCGGGGCTTTGAAGTCCATGCCCCAGCGGTCCTCCACGACGGGCTTGTGCGACACGCCGATGCCCAAGACGAGCCTGCCGTTCGTGGCGGCCTGCGCGGTGACGGCCTGGAGCGCCAGCATGGTCGGGTGCCGCGGGTACGTCGGCACGACGGCCGTGCCCAACTCGATTCGGTTGGTGCGTTGTCCCGCCAACGCCAGGAAGGTCAGAGCGTCGATGCTTGATATCTGAGCCATCCAGTAGCTGTCGAAGCCGTCGTCTTCCGCGTCGACCACCTGTTGTATCTGTGCGTCCAGCGTGGCCTCCGGCGTCATCGTGCTGGTCATCGTGCCTATCCGCATGTGCACCTCCGCTTCAAAAAACGGTGTGTCAGGCGCCCTCTTGGTCCCGAGTCCACTGTCGCGCTGCAGCCCTCGCCGCGTGTCTGTTGACGGCGTTCATGCCGCGGGTGCGCAGGTCGACGGCGCTCTCGACGTCTGCAGGACTGCGACCCGGGCGCTGAACCTGCCCTCGGAACGCATCGATGTCTTTGCCGAATGCCGCCCGCCAGCCGTTGGTCCGATCGAAGGCCGGGCTGGTCTCGATGACTCCGACCTCGTTGAAGCGGTCCATGAACTGGGTGTCGGCAAGTGACTCGCCGTTCCAAATGAACACGCGCTTGTCGTTGCCGAGATTGTAAGCGCCGATCAGCTCCAGCGAGGGCGGCGGTTCCCCCTGCCATATTGTGGCCCAGAGCTCCGGGTCGTGCGAGCGATCGGAAGTAAGTATCGAAACGAACAGCAAGTTTGTCCTCCGTGTGAACTATATTTGTTGTACACCGCTGTTGTGCGTCCGCTGTCGTTTGTCTCCTTCTTTGCGTGTACAGAGAGGCGTGTAAGTGGAATGATCTACCGTAGTTGATGTCATCCTGAATCCGCAGGTGAAGGATCTAGCCCAACGCAAAACATGATTCCCTGCGAGGCCCTAGATCCTTCGCTTCTCTCAGGATGACAGATCGGTTCGCGACGGCGTTTTGACTCTGTTGCCACCGTCCTTCATGTCGGTCTGCTTGCACAGGGCAGGATGTTGCCGTGGAGGCTCTCGCCCACGACTGACGCCACGGCGTATTCTTTCGAGTGAGAGAGCGAAAGGCCCATGGACGACACCCCGAGCCGTTCCGATCGCGCCAGGGCGGTCCCGTGCAACACGATCTGCGGCGCCTGCCCTCTGCCGCGCGTGACCTCGATGTCCCGCCATCGCACCCCGCGAACTCCGGTGCCCAATGCTTTCATCACCGCCTCTTTGGCTGCAAACCGGCTGGCGAGTTGAGGCGCCCGGCCACGGCAGTAGGCGATCTCGCCCTCGGTGTAGATTCGCCGGAAGAACCGCTCACCGTATCGCTTCGCGACGCGCTCCACACGTTCGATCTCGATTATGTCTACGCCTGCGATCAACATCGTAGCCTCTGAATCAACTGTCGTGGTGTCGTTTCCGAAATGGGAAACAGCGTTGGCTTTGACGGACCAGGACCCGTCAGGATATCTCGGGATCAACCGTCGGACCGGTTTCTGGAAATCCTTTCTCGATGGGGAGCTTGCCGACCGTTTAAAACCGAGGTAATTATATTACCGCTTCCAGTCTCATTGGAAGCGTCCTGCCTCGACCCTCAATGTATAATAAGACTGTCTGTGACTCATCGTTGAACAGCAAGAGGTGACGCCGTGACGGCGAAGGTGATCAATGGCACCGAAATGGCAAACTCAGTCAGGGCCGAGATCGCCGACTGTGTCGCCGAGTTAACAGATCGTCACGGAGTGACACCCGGTCTTGCGGTCGTGTTGGCCGGGGACGACCCGGCTTCGATGGTGTACGTTCGCCACAAGGAACGCGCGGCCATCGAGGCCCGCATGATCTCTCAGATAGTCACCTTGAAGGCGGAAGCCACTGAGGCCGATGTCCTCGCCGAGATCGATCGCCTCAATTGCGACTCCGGCATCCACGGCATCCTGGTGCAGCTCCCGTTGCCGAGCCATATCGATGCGAGGACAGCGACTGAAGCAGTCCTCCCTGAAAAAGACGTGGACGGACTCCATCCCTATAACAAGGGCTTGCTCCTGGCTGGGACGCCCCGGTTCGTGCCAGCGACTCCGGCCGGAATCCAGTACATGCTCGTCAATTCGGGGTTCGACCCGGACGGCAAGCACGTGGTCGTATGCGGACGAAGCGACATCGTCGGCAAGCCCATCGCCAACCTGCTCATGCAGCGGATGCCCGGCGCCAACGCAACCGTCACCGTCTGCCACACGCGCACGAAAGATCTAGCGTCGATTACGAGACAGGCCGACATCCTGATCGCCGCGATAAAGCAGCCAAGGTTCATTACCGCCGACATGGTCAAAGACGGCGTGGTCGTCATCGACGTGGGCATCAATCGGATACCCGCCCCTGAGAGGAAGCGAGGCTCCAGACTGGTCGGCGACGTGGACTACGAGTCGGTGTCGCAAAAAGCCGCCGCGATCACCCCGGTTCCGGGCGGCGTCGGACCGATGACGATCGCGATGTTGTTGCGCAACGTGCTCGAGGCCGCTTGCTTGACCGTCGAGGGCTAATCTTCGATGATCCGCCGGTCTGGGCGCCTGACAAGGCCAAGTCGTGGGCACCGGACAAATCATGTAACATCGGGACTGCGATGAGGATGGTCGAAGAACAGCCCACACCCCAGACGATGCCATTTACAGTTCGACCTATGGCGGCGGAAGACATCGCCCAGTCTGCAGAGGTCGAGCGTGACGCGTTTCCCACGCTCTTTCCGCCGACGTCGTTCCGACGCGAACTCAGCAACAAACGCGCACGATATCTGGTCGCCCAACGCCTGGACGGCAACGGTGCCGCGCCTCCGCCACGAGGGCCGCAGCAACGTCACGATCCGCTCTTCAACCGGCTCGTTCGGCAGATCTGGCGTCGACGGGGATCGGGTTGGGCGCCGGGTCAGGATTTCATCACGGGTTTTGTGGGCATCTGGTACATGGTCGACGAAGCCCACATCGTGGCCATCGGCGTCCGGTCCGCGTACCGAGGCTTGGGCGTCGGAGAGTTGATGCTGATCGCGTCCATTGAGCAAGCGCTGGAGATGGACGCACGGGTTGTAACCCTGGAAGTCCGGGTCTCCAACCTTGTCGCTCAGAACCTCTACAAGAAATTCGGATTTACCGAACGCGGGGTCCGCAAAGGCTACTACACCGACAATCGCGAGGACGCTTTCATCATGACGACAGACCCGGTTCAGTCCGACCCGTTTGGGGAGCGCTTCACACGTCTGGTTGGCGAACATCGGCATCGGTGGGGCGAAGCGGAGCGGAAACTGTTCTAGCCCGAACCCCGCGAAGCCCATCCTCATCTAAACGTACATACGCGCTTCGGCGTTGGAGGAGGATGTGGAGATGTCGGTCTCGAGAGTTATCTTGTTGGCGTCCGCGGGGTTATTTCTGCTGGTGGTGTTCGTCCCCGGTTTCCGTCACGAACTTCAACGACAGCTCACCGGGCTGACCAGCGGTTCGGAGACAATCACGTTGTCGACGAACCGTGACGGCGAATCCGGTCCCTCGTTGGTCGAGGCGCCCCAAGAGCTCGAGATCGTCACTTTGCTTGGGTTCGACGCCATTCCCGCCATTCTGGACCCGGTATTCGTCGAAGCCGCCGTGGCCGACCGTGAGATGAAGCCGACAGAACTCGTTCTGGGCTTGTCGATCAACGGCGATTCTCGCGCGTATTCGATCCCGATGCTCAGCGCTCACGAGATTGTCAACGACGTGGTGGGAGGCGAACCTGTCGCGGTGACTTGGTGACCGCTCTGCTTCTCGGCCATCGTGTATGGCCGCATCATCAACGGAACCGAGCACACGTTCGGAGTTTCAGGCAAGCTCATCATGAACGCTTTGGTCATGTACGACCACCAGACGGACACGCTTTGGAGCCAGTTTATGCGCGAGGCCGTCAAAGGGGAACTGGCTGGCACGGAGCTTGAAGTGATTCCGGTCACTCAGACGACCTGGCAGGCGTGGAAGGAGCTCCATCCGGACACGATCGTGTTGGACAAGAACGGCAGGTACGGCTTCGACACGTATCGAGGCTACTATCAGGACAGCAGGGCAGGCGTGCTTGGAGCGTCCCAAGACGACGACCGCCTTAACCGCAAGGAACTCGTGCTGGGCGTGGAGATCGAAGGCCGATCCAAGGCATACTCATTCGCAGATCTCGAGTCTGAGGTGATAGTGAATGACACGATTGCGGGGCAGGATGCTCTGGTGTATTTCGATGCGGACTCTGGCACTGCTCTTGCATTCGACCGAATGATCGAAGGCGCCTCGCTGACGTTCCGGCTCGAAGACGGGCCGGGCGGCGTTCAGACCGTGCTGGTGGATGAAGAGACCAACACGAGGTGGTCCGCCTTCACCGGAGTCGCCATCGAGGGAGAGCTCAAGGGCGAGATACTGGAGCGCGCCGTGTCGCACCTGTCGTTCTGGTTCGCGTGGAAGGACTGGAACCCCGACACTGAGCTATACCAGGGATAGTGCGACAGTTCGCAAATAGAAAGAGCCCAGTCGATTCGCTCGTCGCTTGCGCCAAGAGCTTTTCGACTGGGCTCAAATTTCGGTTCTAGTTAACGACTAGTACCTGGGGGGACCGCTCGAATCGCGCCTGCGTCGGAAGCAGTCGTTGCAGTAGACGGGTCGGTCGCCGCGAGGCAGGAAGGGCACTTCGGTGTCCTTGCCGCACTCGGCGCAAACCGCCGGGTACATTTCGCGCTGGCCATAGTTCGAGTATCCGCCGCCGCCGCCACCGCCGCCCTGGCGGGACGCCCTGCGCGCCGATCGGCAGCTCGGGCATCGTCGAGGTTCGTTGGTGAAACCTCTTTCCTGGTGGTAGCGCTGATCGTCTACGCTGAATGTGAAATCCCCGCCGCACTCCACGCACGTAAGGGTCCTATCCTGAAAAACCATTTGGTGACCTCCTGGGACAACCACTGAATTGAGTTCGCGTCTGGTCACCAAAGATACTAGGCATTCCAAGATTCCTGGGAACAGTTGCGCAACTTCTTGGCTCCAGATTAGCACATGCGTCAACCGCATACAACTCTTACGGCAGAAAACGGGACTCGCATCAGGCGCTCTTGACACGTTGATTCGGCCTCCATACACTCGCCGTGTTCCAACCGTAGGCGAGCCGACCGGCAACGAGGTGCAGCATGTCCGACCCACAAAACCGACGTCCCAACATCGTCCTCATACTCGCTGACGACATGGGTTTTTCGGACATAGGATGCTACGGCTCGGAAATCAGCACCCCAAATCTGGACGGTCTGGCCGATAACGGCTTGCAGTTCAGCCAGATGTACAACTCGGCTCGATGCTGCCCGTCACGAGCATCACTGCTCACCGGGTTGAACCCTCACCAGGCCGGCGTGGGCCACATGGTCGAGGACCTCGGAGACCCCGCATACCAGGGTTACTTGAACCAGACCAGCGTGACCATTGCAGAGTCTCTTCGCGCCAACGGGTACACGACCCTCATGTCAGGGAAGTGGCACGTGGGCGGCGGCTACAACCTCCTGAACTCCGATAGCTGGACGCGGGGAGACGCCACCCATCCTACTCCAACTCAACGAGGATTCGACCGATTCTTTGGCATCGTTTCCGGCGCCGGCAGCTACTATTACCCGCTCACCCTTATGCGAGATAACCGTTTGATTCCGCTGGAAGCCGAGGGCATGTATCTGACCGACGCAATCAGCGACAACGCGGTGAGCATGATCGAAGATGCCGCCGCCAACGATGCGCCGTTCTTTCTGCACGTGGCATACACTGCTCCTCACTGGCCGCTCCACGCTTTGGAAGAGGACATCGCCCGATACGAAGGAAAGTACGACGCCGGGTGGGACGCTCTTCGCACCGGACGTCACGAAGAGCTCAAAGGCAAGGGCGTGCTCGATTCGAAGTGGGACATCTCGCCTCGGGACGATGACGCTCCGCCGTGGAATGACGCCCAAAACCCGGATTGGGAATCGTTGCGCATGGCGACCTACTCGGCCCAGATCGACCGGATGGACCAGGGCATAGGCCGTGTGCTCGCCAAACTGCGAGAGCTTGGTGTCGAGCAAGACACCATGGTCATGTTCCTGTCTGACAATGGCGGTTGCGCCGAATTCCTGGCCGAGGACTCCAACCGGCCGACGCCCTCCCGGTATTCGGCGCCGCCTCTCGACGGCCGGCCCATGCAGATGGGCAACATCACAGACCTTCGGCCCGGACCCGCCGACACGTTCATGAGCTACGATCTCCCCTGGGCTAACGCCAGCAACACGCCTTTCAGGCGCTTCAAGCGCTGGACTCACGAGGGCGGCATATCGACGCCGTTCATCATGTCCTGGCCCGCCAAACAAGGCGAGACGGGAATCGTGCACGCCCCGGTGCACCTCATCGACGTCGCGGCCACGTGCCTCGATGTAGCTTCGGGCGTGTACCCGACGGAGATGAACGGTCACGAGACCACGCCTCTCGAAGGCGAGAGCCTGCTTCCGGTCATGGCCGATCACTCCTGGCGCAGAGATAGACCCATCTTCTGGGAGCACGAGGGCAGCCGCGCCGTGCGAATGGGCCAGTGGAAGCTGGTTGCCGAGGTCGGCGGAGATTGGGAGCTCTACGACATGGACGAAGACCGGACCGAGCTCAACAACCTGGCGGGCAATGAGCAAACGCGGGTCCGCGACATGTCCAGGATGTATGATGAATGGGCCGGCCGGTGCGGCGTTCTGCCGTGGGGCGTCATCAACCCAGCCTGGAACCCCCGGCTGATCGGACACGGCGGGCATATCGTTTAACTATGATTCCGCAGATGCTCAGTGCTGCCGTGGAGGAATCCAATGTCCATCATGCTGATGAACCGCCTGCAACAGCGAATCGGAGTGGTCGAGGTGTTCGGCTCCATCGGCGGCGCTGTCCGGTCACCCCTCATGGATCGACTCCTGGCTCGGATTCGCGAAGACGCCCAGATTAAGGCGCTTGTGCTCGACGTGGACTCCCCCGGTGGGAGCGCCACTGCGTCCGAGTACATCTATCGCAGCGTTTTGCGCGTGGCGGAGCGCAAGCCGGTCGTCGCCAGCATCCGCGGTGTCGGCGCGTCCGGCTCGTACATGATCGCATGCGGCGCCCAACGGATCGTCGCCTCTAAAGGCGCCATAATTGGGTCCATCGGCGTCATCTCGATCCGGCCCATGATCGAAGAGCTGCTGGACCGAGCTGGCATCGACATAACGGTCAACAAGAGCGGCGAGTTCAAAGACATGGGCGCTCCCTGGCGCGAGGCCACCGCCGAAGAAGAAGAAAAGATGCAGGCGCTGATCGACGACACTTTCGGGGCTTTCGTCTCGATCGTCGCCGAAGCCCGAGGCATGACCGACTCAGCCGTGCGCGCACTGGCCACCGGCGAGGTGTACCGTGCCGACAAGGCGCTCGAACTGGGGTTGGTCGACGAGCTGGGCGACCTCGATCGGGCCATCGATCTCGCGGCCGAACTCGCCGGCGTGCCGCGCAACCCCGTCTTCCTGCGGCCCCAACGCAGCCTACGAGAGCGGCTGATGGGCCCGCTGGCCGACTCGCTGGTCGGCGCCGTCGTCGAGCAGATCGACCAAAGGTTGTGGCAGAATAAGGTTCGGCTTTAACGCTGCGTTGACCAACTGGACGCCTGGGACTACGATACTCACGCTGGGTCGACCTCCGCAGGGAATAGTGGGGCAACAGAGGTGAAATCCCCGCAGCCCACCTTGCCTTCGGCAGTATTGAGGCTCCTCTCTTGAGGCGGCCCAGCATTCGTCCCGAATTACCGGGCGCCCTCACCCCTTCTCGATTGCCTTGGCTTCCTCCCAGAGCTGCTCTTTGCTGTCGAGAGGCAGGTCCTTGAACGACTGGTCTCGCTCACGGCAGAGCCGCTCCATGGTCGTGAATCGGTTGTAGAAGCGGCGGTTGCTCAGACGCAGGGCGGTCTCGGCCTCCGCGCCCAACCAGCGTGACGCGTTCACGACCGAGAACAGGAGGTCGCCCATCTCCGACTCTCGTTCCTCCGGCGACTCGGCGTCGTTGAGCTCGCGAAGCTCTTCGGCCACCTTGTCGACGACGCCCCGGTAGTCCTCCCAGTCGAAGCCCATCCTCGCGGCGCGGTCCTGCACGGCTCGGGCGTAGGACAGGGCGGGCATGCCTTTCGGCAGGCCGTCGAGAATCGACTTTGTCGATCCCTCCAACTCCTGCCGCTTCAAGGCATCCCAACGAGGCACGGCCTCGGACACGTCCTCCATCTTCGCGTCGCCGAACACGTGAGGGTGACGGCGGACGTACTTGTCAACCATCCCGCCGAAGACCCGCTCGCCTGAGAATCGCCCTGCTTCCGTTCCGATCTGGATCTGGAGAGCCAGGTGTAGGAAAACGTCGCCTAACTCCTCGACGATCTTGTCCGAGTCGTCGTCCTCGATAGCCTCGATCAGTTCGTAGCACTCTTCCAGGAGCAAGTGCTTCAACGACTCGGGCGTTTGCTCCCGATCCCAGGGGCAACCGTCTGGGCCTCGAAGGTGTTTGACCAGCAGGCGGACCCCCTCATACGTGGCTGGAAACGACGTCGACTCTGGCATGGTGCACCTCGATTGGGGTTGGATGGGGCGTGGATTGTCTCTGGCGCGTGGCAGGTTGACCGTTCAAAATCGGACACCTAAGATGCTACCGTATGCTCGACGCGAAAAGAATCACCGGTGGCTTGAAAATCCTGGCCGTTGCAGCGTTTGTCGCGTTTGTTCCGGTGTTCCTCATCACGTTCAACGTGCGGTGGGTGGTGAACTTCCCGCCGTTGTACACGCACGGTTACGACGGGTACGAAAACCAGATCAAGTACTATCTGGACATCGAACGCGACGATTACCTCGAAGCTGGACGCCAGATACGAGAATACTTCAACGACGATTCTGAGTTCATTGTCATCGAAGTCCCCGTGGGAGGCGTCACGGTGGTGAACCTGTTCAACGAGCGCGAGATTCTTCACATGGTGGACGTCAAAGTGCTGATTCACTTGGTGTATCGGCTGTCCGAGATCACGGGAGCGTACCTGCTCGGTTTCGCGGTCGCGGGGTTCGCGCTCCGCAAGCGCGAGTTCTTGGCGTTGCTGGGCAGGTTTGCGTCGATGGGAGGCATCCTCACCCTGGCGTTGGGCGCGTTCGTCGGACTGGGTTCGCTCGTCGGATTCGACCGGCTGTTTTTGTTCTTCCACGAGGTCAGCTTCAGCAACGACCTCTGGCAACTCGACCCACGACGCGACTACCTGATCGCCATGTTCCCCCAAGGCTTTTTCTTCGACGCCACGATCCTGATCGCGGGTTCAGTCGTGGTCCAGGCGATATTGTTGGCCGCCGTGCCGATGCTGCTGCTCAGGCGTGCTGGTCGGGCCGCCAAGAATCGGCGCTCGCCGCAACGAGCGGACTCTCGGGCATAAGCCGCAGGACGCGCCGAGCGCTCGTATGTCGGCTTATAGTTCGACAAGTCACGACGAAAACCGCCCGCGTCCGAAACATGTGCGAGGAGGCTCACATGCACTACCAACTGGAGCGCAACCACGGATGCCGCGTGTCGGACGCCTGGACGTACCGAGGCCTGAAGACGGCGATCCTCGAAAACGAGCTGCTCCGAGTCGTCATCCTGGTCGACAAGGGCGCTGACATTTACCAACTCGTCCACAAACCGACCGACACCGATTTCCTCTGGCGCTCGCCCTGGGGAGTCCGCGACCCGCGGGCGTTCATGGCAACGACCGGGTCGCCGACCAACGTGTGGTTGGACGTGTACGAGGGCGGTTGGCAGACAGTGTTGCCCGGCGGCGGATTCCCGTCCGTCTATGGCGAGGCGGACATGGGGCTGCACGCCGAGGTCAACACAATGCCCTGGGACGCCGTAATCGTTGAGGACACGCCGGAGCGGGTGAGCATCCGTCTTTCCGTGCGGACGTATCGGACGCCATTCTTCTTCGAGAAGACGCTGTCGCTGTCCAGCGGGTCGGCAGTGCTTGAGATCGACCAGGTGCTGACCAACGAGGGCGAGGAGCCCGTCCATTGCGTGTGGGGAGAGCACATCGCCCTGGGGCCGCCGTTCCTGAGCGAGGACTGTGTGATCGACGTTCCGGGCGGCAAGGTCATGAATCACCACGAGGTCTTTCATCCGAACAACCGCCTCAAGCCAGGATTCGAAGGTCCGTGGCCTTGGGTCGAATCTGCTGACGGCAGCAGATTCGACCTCAGCAAGGTGCCGTCCAAAGAAGTCCGGTCCTACGATCAGTCGTACATCACCGACATGCCAGCGGGCTGGTATGCGATCACTAACCGGAAGCGCGGCGTCGGATTCGGCGTCGCGTTCCCCACCGACGTGTACCGCTACCTCTGGTACTGGCAGTCGCTGGGCGGCGGCTACGGCCACCCGTGGTACGGGCGCACGTACAACATCGGCCTCGAGCCGTTCACCAGCTACACGAACGAAGGCCTGCAAAAGGCCATCGAAAACGACACGGCCTTGCTGCTGCAGCCGGAGCAACGCGTGGAGGCGTCCGTGCGAGCCGTGGCGTTCGAGTCGAGCTCGGGCGTGGACTCGATCACCCCGGAAGGCAGCGTCACGACCAAGGACGATTGACCGGCGGTCGAATCGGATAGGCTCCTACCCCTGCCAACGCCTCAACAAGCGTCTTGAGCTGACGGTTGGTCGCTTGAATCGGGCCCCAGACTCGACTGTCGGGACTTGTCGAGAGGCCGGTGAAAGCCCCCGCATTTTCGATTGAATTCATGGCTCAGGGCGCCTTTCGAAGGTGTACAATTGGCACGACCGTCGAACTAGTCCGTACTGGATTAGACATGATGGTGCGTTGACGGCGATCGCGGTACGAATGACGAACGAACATTCGTGGAAAGGCATCGTAAGAATGAAGATCACAGACGTCGAAACATTCGTGGTGGACGGAGGACGCCGGCCCTGGCTGTTCTCGGTTGTCCGGACCGATGCAGGCATCACCGGATACGGAGAGTTCGGCTCGGGGGTCGCGGCGCATGCGCTCATCGGGCTGATCGAAGACCTGAAGCCGATCGTCGTCGGCAAGGACCCGGAGGCCGTCGAGAAGCTGTACTTTGACATGTACCGCACCCTTCGGCAGGCGCCCGGCGGGCTCGCGCAAATGGGCATCGCCGGCATCGAGCTCGCTTGTTGGGACATCAAAGGCAAAGCGATGGGCGTGCCGGTCAACAACCTGCTCGGCGGGCCGTATCGAGAAAAGCAGCGCGTCTATTGGTCCCACCTCGCGTCGGCGCGGGCCAGCAGACCGGAACTGGCGCCCGACCGGCCGCTACGCGACTGGGATGCCGTTGCCGCCGCCGCGCAAGAGGCGCCTGCCCGCGGATACGATGCGTTCAAGACCAACATCCTCTGGCCCGGCGACCCTCCTCGCGCCATATCGCAGAGCCGAGACGGGCTGAACCACGACCAGCGAGCGGACACGGAAATCGTCCGGAACGCGGAGAAGCAGATATCCGTCATGCGGGAAGCGGTCGGACCGGATGTCGACATCCTTTTGGATATCAACTACAACTTCAAGACCGAGGGCGCCATCCGGATTGCACGTGCCCTGGAACCGTACGGACTATTCTGGATCGAGCACGACAACGAGGACCCGGAAGCGCTGGCGCAACTGAAGGCGTCCACGACGACGATGCTCTGTTCCGGGGAGCAGCATTTCACGATGCGCGAGTACCTCCCGTATTTCGAGCTGCGCGCCATGGACACGGTCATGGTCGACGTCCAATGGCAGGGGTTCGGCGCATCGAAGAAGGTCGCCGACCTTGCCGAGGCGTACGAGTTGAACATCGCTCCGCACAACCCTGCGTCGGAGCTTGCGAGCTTCCAGTCCGTCCATCTGTGCGCCTCGGTCTCCAACGTACGGATCATGGAGAGCGACCCCGAAGGCGTGCCGTGGCGGTTCGAGCTGTTCACCGAGCGGCCGGAAGTCATCGACAGCTACATGACCGTGCCGACGGCACCCGGTTGGGGTTGCGACCTCGTCGAAGAAGCCGCAAAGAAATACGCCTGGAACGGCTGACCCCAAGGCCCCGGCCGATTCATCGCAACACGATTTCGAAAGGTTGACTGCCAATGAAGATCACAGCGATCGAAACTTTCCTCGTGCGCAAGCTGGGTCCAGCCCCTTGGATCTTCTGCGCCATCCGAACTGATTCAGGAATCACCGGATACTCGGAGTTCGGCCAGGGCATAGAGTACAAGGGCATGGTTGGCCTGGTCGAGAACCTGGGCAGCGTTCTCATCGGCGAAGACCCCAGGCCGGTGGACAAGCTGTACATGGACATGTATCGTCGCTCCCGCGCCGAGTCAGGCGGCGCAACCGCCATGGCGATCGCCGGGATCGAGCTCGCGCTGTGGGACATAAAAGGCAAGTCGCATGGCGTTCCCGTCCACAGGCTCGTCGGCGGACCGTTCCGTGACAAGCAGCGCGTGTACTGGTCACACCTCGCGACGTACAGGGCTCGCAATGCGGCGGTGATGGGCAAGCCCGAACTCCGAACCATGGAAGACGTAGCCAACTGCGCACGCGAAGCAGTCGATTCGGGCTACACTGCCTTCAAGACCAACATCGTCTTCCCGGGAGAGAATGCGTCGGGCATATCGAGAATGGGCGGGACGAACGACCAGAACGCTCCCACCGACCTGGTTCGACACGCTGCCGAGCAGATCGGGGCGATGCGCCAGGCCGTCGGTCCGGACATCGACATCTGTCTGGACATCAACTACAACTTCAAAACCCAAGGCGCCATCGCAATCGGCAGGGCGCTGGAGCAATTCGACCTGTTCTGGCTTGAGATCGACAACCAGGACCCGGAGGCGTTAGCCCAGCTCAAGTCGTCGATACGTACGCCCATCTGCTCGGGCGAACAGCTGCTCGGACTGCGCCAGTACATGCCGTACTTCAGGCGTCACGCGATGGACACAGTCAAGATCGACGTCCAGTGGCAGGGCTTCTCACAGGCCAAGAAAGTCGCCGAGTTGGCTGAGGTCTACGAGCTCAACATCGCTCCGCACAACTACAATTCGCAACTGTCCAGCTTCCAGAGCCTGAATCTCGCCGCTTCGGTCTCAAACGTGCGCATCATGGAGAGCGACGTCGACTCCGCGCCTTGGCGAGACGAAATCACGACCGCCGTCCCCGAGATCATAGACGGCTTCATGACCATCCCGACCGGTCCCGGATGGGGTTGCGACCTGGATGAAGCAGCCGCGAAAAAGTACGCGTTCGTAGGCTAGCGAGCGGCGCGCCCTGACCTCGGCGGCAATCCCATCCAGTGGTTATCGTCCGCCGTTGACGGACAGCGTCTGCCCCGTGATGTACGACGCCATATCCGACACCAGGAACATCACGGCATTGGCGATGTCTTCGGCCTGGCCGAGGCGTCTCAGCGGTATGCTCTCGACCAATTGCTGCTGACGCTCGTCGCCCATTGCCAGCCACTGCGCCTCGGAGTCTGGGTTCGACCTCACGAGTCCTGGCGCGACGCTGTTCACTGTGATGCCGTACGGTCCGAGCTCATGCGCAAGCTGTCTCACCAACCCGATCTGTCCGGCCTTCGCTGAGCCGTAGGCTTGAATGCCGGTCAAGCTGACGCCCAGCCCTGCGCCGCTGGAGATCACGAGGATGCGACCTCCGCCAGCCGCCTTCATGCCTGGAACCACCGCCTGAGCGCTCAGAAAGGCGCCCTTGAGGTTGACCTCGTAAATCGCGTGCCACTGCTCCTCGGCCACGTCCTCGATGGGCTGCCCGACCTGCCCTCGGACACCTCCGGCAACGCAGACGAGGATGTCCACACGCCCGGAATCGGCGGACGCCTCCGCAGCCAACGACGCCAACTGGCCCTTGTCCGTGACGTCAACGACCCTGCGGACAACGCGCCCGCCGGTTGCCGGATCGTCGGTTGGGTCCGCCTCGATGATGTCGCTCGCCCAAACCGTTGCGCCGCGGGACGCTAGGCCGTACGTGATCGCCTGCCCGATCCCGTGCGCCGCACCCGTCACGATCGCCGTGGCGCCGGTGAAGTCGATGCTCATAGTAGAGGTTCTTTTGCCCTGTTTTGGGTGGTCTGTACTGAACGTCTGCGCAGAGATGCTCAGCGAGGACCTAGGATATCATCAACTCACACAGCCCGATGGTCTGAACATTGCCTTCAGCGCGATCGACGTGTTCCGACCACACGAGGAGACGTTTGAGAGCAACGGGTGGGGCAATGGGCCAGCGGTAGTGCCGGCGCCTCTCCGACGCCCGGTTGACGTTCGGTCGGTTTTCGGTGAGCGAGCGCACAGGCATTGCTGAATTGCACAGGGAGACAGAGGAACGCGCTGGTGCGATTTTGGGGCGACACTTCCGGTTGACCGCGATCTGGAGCGTCCGTACAATCGTCAACGTCAGAGAATTTCGAGCTTTTGGAAGCTCCCAATTCGATTTGGGATATGACGACTGGCCAACCGCTTGAGAATCGCCGATCATTGTTCGCGCGATTGGAGCGCGAGAGACTTCGACCCCCCCGGAATCAAAGGAGAACAAATATGTCCGCAGAAAGCCGTATGTCGATGCCGCTCGGGGAAGCCATATTCTCTCAACGGGCGATCCGGCGTCTGAAGCCCGACCCGATCCCGGAGTCTGACCTGCGCGATATCCTTGAGGCGGCGACCAGGGCGCCCAGTGGAGGCAACTCTCAACCGTGGCATTTCGTCGTGGTGAGAGATGCTGGGCTTCGCGAGCAGTTCGGTCCTCTCTACCGCGAGGCGTGGTGGGCGAAAAGGCGGGACTCGGGATTCCTCACCCCGGAGGATCTCCCGCCAGAGTACAAACAGGCGGCCAAGTTGGCTGACATAATCGCGGAGGCGCCGGTATTGGTTCTGCTGTGCGCCACGGCCAAAGGGCCCGGACCCACCGGGTCGGTGATACCCGCGGCTCAAAACCTGCTGCTGGCCGCCCGCGCGCTAGGAATCGGCGGCACCATCACCACGCTCCACCCGGTGGTAGAAGAGCGGGTCCACGCTCTGTTTCGCATACCTGATGCGGCGCACATCGTGTACTGTCTACCTCTGGGATATCCGCAAGGACGCTTCGGTCCGGCCCAGCGAAAGCCACTCTCAGAGGTCTGCTCGTGGGACCACTGGGGCAATGCCTTCGGCTGACGCTTGGCAGTAGAGTCCCAGGAAGTGG
>DCWO01000104.1 GCA_002328865.1 Dehalococcoidia bacterium UBA2160
TAACGTTGCTCAGGGCGAACGGAACGATATGGTTTTTCGTTCGTGGTGAGCCTGTCGAATCACCACCCCGCCCAACATGAGAAGCAATGCGGCCAACGAACTTGCGATTCAGGGCGCCGGGAGAGTAGTTATGCTCGCGGACATCATCGAGGTCACAACCGCCGACGGAATTACGCTCGGTGGAGCGTACTTCGCTCCGCGAGCCGTGGCCAATGACTCGTCCATCGACGCGCTGTGCTTCTTCCACGGCGACGGCGGCCATTTCTACCGGAGCCTCTACCTGGATCTGGGTCACCGGCTCGCCGAGCTGGGGATCGCCTTCATCACCGCGAACCGCAGAGGCCACGACATCGTTGCCGGCGGCGCGCCGGGCGGACCGCCGAAAGGATACGCGTACGAGTCGGTGGACGAATCGAGGTTCGACTACGCGGCGTGGCTTGAGTTCCTCGCGCAACGTGGACACCGAAGCGTTGCCATCGGAGGGCACAGCGGAGGCGCGGTCAGGTCGGTCTACGCACAGTCGAAGGAGCACTATGCGTCCGTTCGGGCCGTCGTTGCGGTGTCGCCTGGCGAGTACAATCACGAGGGCGTCGTCGCCCTCCACGGCGATCTGTTCGCCGACACTTTCAGCAAGGCCGAGCGTGAGATCGCAGAGGGCCGAACTGAGACGCTGTACAAACCTGGCATCCCCTGGGGCTCGACGTGGACCGCCGAGGCGTTCGTCGATTGCTTCAATCCGGATGGACGATACAGTGTGAACCAACGCGTGCTCGAAACGAGCTGCCCGACGCTGTTTGTCTTCGGCTCCGAGGAGTGCGCGGGACCGCAGGAGCTGCCGGTGTGCGGAGCGGCGATGCGGCGTCTACGGTCCGCCAACCACCCCCATGTGACCGTCGAGGTCATCGACGGCGCCAACCACGGCTACCAGGACCGGGACGCGCAGCTATTCGAGACAATTCACGGGTGGTTGGGCACAGTGTGACGGGCTGGGAGCTAAACGTTCTCAGGTTCGTCGCCGATTCCAGAGGCACTGGTCGGCAGCAACACCCCGTTGACCGGAGGCGCCACGATCTTGCGGACAGGGTAGTTGATCTCGATTCCCTCGTCTTTGAATCGCTGATGGATGCGTTTGATGAGCTCGCTGGCGATGATGAACGTGCCGGTGCGGTCGGTGGCCTGCATGAATAGAAAGAAGTCGATGTTGGAGTCGCCGAAGGCTGAGAATCCAAAGAAGGGCTCCCCGGTTTTGTCCGCGTATTCCGACTCTATGACCATCGCGTTGGCGATCTCCAGAACGATTTCCTCTACTTTGAGGAGATCCGAGTCGTAGCTTATGCCGCAGTTGACGAGGACGTTCATAGACGGATTGGGGCTGAAGAAGTTGGTCACAATGCTGTCGACCATCTTCGAATTCGGCACGATCACGAGGTTGTTGAACCTATTTCGGATCTTGGTGCTTCGCCATCCTACCTCCACGACGTACCCCGATGGTCCCTTGTCCAGCTCGATGAAGTCGCCCTCGTTGAGCTCCCCCTCGGTGATCAGGTAGGTTCCCGCGAAGAAGTTGCTGAGGGTCGGCTGAACGGCCAGGGCGATGGCCAGCCCGCCGATCCCGAGGCCAGCCAGCAGCGGCGTGATCGCTATGCCCAATGCGTCCAAGGCCAGAAGCGATCCGACGGCGTAGATCGCGAGAGGCGTTACCCGTCTGACGGCAGGCAACAGCTTGGCGTCCAGGTCGGTTGAAGTGTGCACGGCGATGTTGTGCAGGTACCACGACATAAGCGTCTGCAGCAGATGCGACGCCAGATACGAGACCTCGGCAACGATGACGACCAGCCAGACTTTTCCGACGAGGACGTCTTGTTCGTGGAAGAAATCGAAAGCGGGGTGCGTGAGCCGGGTGAGCCAAAGGTAGCTCAGGAACAGGCCCAGTAGGATGGCGAACAGCACCGCCGGACCTTTGACGGTCCTGAGCAGTTGAAGGTCCAGAGCCTCCGTGTCGCGCCGCTCCCGATGGCGTATCGCAACAACAAACGCCACCTGGACGACCGCGGCGACCAGCATGAACGCGGCCAGTATTCCGACGGACAGCAGAGGGCCCCACAGGGCTGAATCTCGAACGGTCTCGGGCACTATCGCAACCTCGACGTGAACGTGATGAACGTGATCGAGAAAATGCTACCACTGCCCGCTCGGGATTTCTTGCGCTATCGCACCTCTACTAAGTCGATAATTGCGTCGAGTGTCGCCGGCCCGATGCCGCTGACCTCAAGCAGATCCTGGATCCGCGTGAACGAGCCGTTCTGTTCCCTATGCCTGACGATGGCTTCCGCTCTGGTCTGGCCGATGCCCGGCAACGCGGTAAGCGCCAGGGCGTCGGCGGAGTTGATGTCGATGAGACGACTTGCCGCCGGCGACTCAGATGTCGGAGACGATTCTCCGACAAGCGGAACCTCCACTTTATCCTCGTCGCGAAGCCTGACAGCCAGGTTGATCGCGTTCAGGTCCGCGTCGGGCGCCGCGCCGCCGGCAATCTCGATGGCGTCGAGGATTCGCGCGCCGTCCAAGACAGTGTAGACGCCCGGACTGTTGACCGCGCCGCTCACGTGCACCTTCAGATCGACGGTCGAAGCCGGTTCCGGTGTGGGCAGCGTCACTTCGATGCCGCCACCACGCGAATTCAGGACGAGTATCGCGATCCCACCGGATGCTGCGGCGAGTATCCCGACCACGAACAGAATGTTGAGGAACCTTCGCATGTCATGTCCGCGCTAGTTGATCAGATCGACCCTTTGCGGTCCGTCGCGGCCAACTCACTCCACGCAATCCAAACCGGCTATGAGTTAGTGTCCAACGGCGGCAGTGAAGACAGGTACAGCCAAATCGCCGCCAACTCATCGTCGGTCAAGGCTTGAAACCGTAGCCATGGCATGAACTCGCTGTCGAGTATCTTTCCAGCTGGGGTCGTGCCCGTGCGAATCGTTGACGCGAAGTCCTCGCCCGACCAACTGGAAAGCGCGCCCTTGGGCGTCAGATTCGGGCCGAGGGGAACTTCCGCTCCCTCACCTGGCACCGCGCCGCCAGCGTGATTGTCTCCGTGACACACGGTGCAGACGATGGCCAGATACCCTCCATACTCGACACTCACCGCGGGCGCCACGTCCTGAGGGCGCACGGCTTCGTGGTCGATCATGCCGGCGGGCACCAGTGTCTCATCCAGCAGGGTGATGACGCGTCCCAGGGGACCGAGTTTTGTCTTGGGAATGTCGTTGTCGACCGGCGTCAACGACTTCAAGTAGGCGATGATCGCACCGAGGTCTGCGTCATTGATCCTGTTGAAGAACTCCGACGGCGTAAGGACCAGCGGCTTACCGGATGGTCCAACGCCGTGGCGGACGGCGCGCACGTAGTCGATGTCCGTGTAGGAACCGCCAATGCCTCCGACGCCGGACGTGAGGTTCGATGGCACGAGTTTACCAAACACAGGGTCATCCTCGAGGATCTCACCCTCAAGTTTTTCGCCGTGGCACTCCTGGCAGAGGCCGAGGGTTTCGACATAGTGCTTGCCGCGGGCGATTGTGCCGGCGTCGTTAGACACGTTGACGGCAGCCACGTCGATATCGTATTCCTTGTTGACTCGCCGGCCTCCCAGCAGAAGGAGGACCACCACCGCGATCACCACCAAGGCCACCAGGCCGCCCAATACGATTCCAAGCCACTTCAAGATCTTCACCATTGCGCAGATTCCCCCATAACTACCGTAGATTGATCGCCCGAGAGACCTCGTACAGGCCTCATCCCTCCTCGGGCTGTCGCGACTATACTGCATAAACGCGCAAGAAGCTGACCACTGGACCGAGACGGTGATTCGCCGCATTGGTTCGCGGGCGTGTGTTGACGTCGCAACGCCTGGCACACACTCATCGGTGCGGGCGTGATGTCGCAGGCGTTCGTGGCGCCCCGATTCACCCTGGTATAATTCTGGCTGAGTTCAACAGCTAGCCGTCACAGAGGTCACACATGAGCGAAGCCAACACCACCGACCAGGTCGAGGACCTGCAGTCAAAGGCGCTCCGGGAGCTGAAAGTCGCGTCGGATACCGAGCAACTCGAGGCATGGCGCGTCGCGTTTTTGGGCAGACGCGGAGAGCTGACGCAGGTGCTGCGAGGCCTGGGCTCGCTTCCGGCCGAAGAGCGTCGGGCAGCGGGCGCGGCTGCGAACGCGGCCAGAGTCGCTCTAGAGCAAGGTCTCGAAGACCGTGAGCAGCAAATCAAACAGGCTGACGCGGCGGCTGGCATGGCGGGCGAGGCCATCGACGTGACTCTGCCCGGCTGGCCCGTGCCCAGGGGCGGTCTGCATCCGACTACCCGCATCGTTCGAGACATTTGCAACTCCTTTGCGTCCATGGGGTTCAGCGTGGTCGAAGGCCCCGAGGTCGAATGGGACACGTACAACTTCGAGAAGCTCAACATCCCCAAGGGCCACCCCGCGCGGGACATGTGGGCGACGTTGTGGGTCGATCACACCGACGAAGACGGCGATCACCCGATGCTGATGCGGACCCACACCTCGCCAATGCAGGCGCGTGTCATGGAGAAGAGCGACCCGCCAGTCAGGGTGGTCGTGCCTGGTAGGTGCTATCGCTACGAGGCCACCGACCCGACCCACGAATGGCACTTCTACCAGGTCGAAGGCCTTGCTGTGGACCGGGGCATCACGCTGGCCGATCTCAAAGGCACGCTGTACGAGTTCGCCCGCCGAATATTCGGCGCCGAGCGCAAGGTCCGGTTCCGCTGCGACTATTTTCCCTTTGTCGAGCCCGGCGTCGACATGTCCATCGACTGCTTCCTGTGCGACGGGAAGGGTTGTCGCGTCTGCGCCGACACAGGCTGGATCGAAATCATGGGCGCGGGGATGGTTCATCCCAAGGTGTTGGAAGGCGTAGGATACGACCCCAACATCTACACCGGATTCGCTTTCGGCATGGGTCCCGAGCGGGTGGCCCTGCTGAAATACGGCATCGAAGACATCCGGCTCTTCTACGCCAACGACCTGCGGTTCCTACGGCAGTTTGCGTAGCTGCAACCGGCCGTTTTGACTGAAACGCAACACAAGGGGTTCGAATGCTTGTACCGATTTCCTGGTTGAAGAACTACGTCCCTATTACCGATTTGCCGAAAGAGCTGGCTCACCGGCTCACGATGGCGGGCGTCGAAGTCGGGGACGTCGAGCAGATTGGCGCTGACTGGGACCGAGACAAGGTCATCGTCGGCCACGTGCTCGAAGTGAATCCGCACCCAAACGCGGACCGTCTGTCGCTGCCGACCGTCGATCTGGGCGACGGCGAGACCGCGACGGTGGTTTGCGGAGCGCCCAACGTTGCCGCCGGTCAGAAGATCGCCTTCGCCAAAGAAGGCGCCAGGCTGTTCAGTCCACGATCGGGCGGAGTCGAGGAGTTGAAACGAGCCAAGATCCGAGGGGTCGAGTCGGCGGGCATGGTCTGCTCCAGGATGGAGCTGGGGATGGGCGAGGACCACGACGGCATCCTCGTGCTCGACGCCGCCGCTGCAGTGGGCACGCCGTTGGTGGACCTTCTGGGCGACGCGATTCTCGACGTCGAAGTCACGCCCAACCGGCCGGATTGCCTTTCGGTCCTGGGCATCGCTCACGAGGTTGCGGCTCTCACGGGCCAGCCAGCCACGGAGCCCGACATCTCGTATCCCGAGGACGGACCGGCCATCGAGGGGCAGATCAAGATTGAAGTGGCCGACCCCAACCTGTGCTACCGGTACACGGCCAGTTTGGTCACCAGCATCACTATCGGGCCATCGCCGGAATGGATGCAGCAAGCGCTGGTCAAGGCTGGTCAGCGGCCCATCAACAACATCGTCGACATCACGAACTTCGTCATGCTGGAGTACGGCCAGCCGCTCCACGCCTTCGACTACGACAAAGTCAACGACAAGACCGTAATCGTGCGCGCCGCTCGAGAGGGCGAAGTGTTCGAGACCCTGGACGGCGAGAGCCGCAGGCTGGAACCGCCGATGCTGACGATCGCCGACGCTCACGACGCCGTCGGGCTGGCTGGCGTCATGGGCGGATCCAACTCCGAGATGACGGAACAGACCACGTCAGTGCTGCTCGAATCGGCGAACTTCAGTCCCATCAATACGAGACGAACCCGCACGATGCTCGGGATGAACACCGAAGCCTCGTACCGCTTCGAACGCGGCATCCGAGCGGCGCTGGCCCCGCTGGCGTTGAGACGCGCCACCAAGCTGATCCTGGATCTTTGCGGCGGCCAGGCGGCCTCTGGCATCGTCGATCTGTACCCCACGGATCGGGAACCCTCCCCGGTGAAGATCAGCCGAAGTCGGGTCAGGCAGGTGTTGGGCGTCGATTACCCGATGCCGCAGATCGAACGTGTGCTGGCATCTTTGGGCTTCGAGACGGCGGAGCCGCCGGGTGGACTCATCGATCTGATCGAAGCAGTCGAAGCCGGTCCGGTTGCCGAGCGGAGCGACACTCTGTGGCTGAAGCCGCCGTACTGGCGGTCCGACATCACCATCGAGGACGACCTGGTTGAAGAGGTGGCGCGCATCGTCGGCTACGACACCATTCCGACGACGATGCTCTCAACGGCGATTCCCCACTGGGAGCCGCAGCCGATGACCGAGTTCAAGGACGCGGTCAAAGACCTGATGGCGTCCGCCGGGCTCCAGGAGACGATCTCGTACTCGCTGACAACCCTGGACCGCCTTGCGAGCGTCGATGCCGTGGATGACAGCAACCCTCCCATACGGATGGCCAACCCGATGAGCGTCGAGTGGGAGTACCTGCGAACCAGCCTGCGCTCCAGCGTGCTGATGACGCTGGCGTCCAACCGGCGCATGGCACAGAGCGACGGCATTCGCATCTTCGAGGTGGGTCGCATATACGCACCGCAGGATGAAGCCAAGGAACGCGACCTCCCAGATGAGAAAGAGATGCTCGTTGGAGTGTTGTCGGGCCCGAGGTTCAGCACTTCCTGGACTGCCGAAGAAGCCGAGATGGGCTTCTTCGATGCAAAGGGCGCGTTGGAGTACATGTTCGGCCGTCTCGGCGTCGATGTCGTCTACGAGCCCGCAGATGACTCGGTTCTGCATCCAGGGCGCACCGCGGTCATGCTCGCCGGGAAGACGCGTCTGGGCGTCGTCGGCGAGGTCAGGGCCGATGTTCTGGACCGCTTCGAGCTCGACGGCTACCCCGTCGCCCTGTTCGAGATCGACATGGAGACACTGCTCAGCGTGGCTTCAGCCGTCGACCTGACGTACCGCGCCGCCAGCCGCTTCCCGGAGTCCTACCGTGACCTGGCCCTGGTCGTCGACTCCGAAGTGTCCTCAGCGCGCATCCAACAGATCATCGACCGCCACCGCCTGGTGATCGGCAGCACCCCCTTCGATGTCTACGAAGGCGAAGGCGTGCCCGACGGCAAGAAGTCGGTCGCCTTCCGAGTCGTGTTCCAGTCGGACCGCAGCACGCTGACGTCCGAGGAAGTCGACAAGTTCCAGGGCGACATCGTACGTCAGCTCGGCCGCCAGCTAGGCGCGGAACTGCGGGGGTAAGGTGAGAGGCTCGGCGTAAATACCGAGGCCACCGAATCCTGCGCTCAAGCGAGGCAAATGGTAGGAGAGATCAAATGGTCCAACTCACCCCCCAATTCGTTGCAGACGACAAGAGCAGCAAGACGGCTGTATTGCTGAGCATTGAAGAGTATGGGAAACTGCTCGAAGAATTGGAGGACCTCGCCGATGGTCGAGAACTAGAAAAGGCGGTTGGAATTGAGACCGAATTCCGCAACTAAGACGAGATCCGCGAAGAGTTGATCCAACTGATATCCGACGAAACTTGAGATCGACCTGAGACGAGAACCAAAAAGGCGTCAAGATATGACGATTCAGATCGGCAATGGGAGCGTCCCGAATGGGTACTGAGAAGGCTACACGCGAAGAAGTCCACGAGCTTGTTGACCAACTCGCTGACCCGCTTCTCGCTGAGGTGGCGAATTTCATCAGAGTTGCGCTGCGCGAGCCAGACACCCTCACCGAGGATGAACTGCGTGAGGTTGACCTAGCGCAAGAAGAGTTCGCCAGAGGCGAGTTTGTCAGATGGCCTGACAACAAGCGGACCGATGTTTGAACTCACGATGTCCGACCCACCCATGACCGTCCACCTGAGGCCGAGGAGCTGCTGGGCCAGGACTGACCGCCGGATCGACGCTCAATTGCGAATTCGCGCCGCCACGGGCTCAACGGCATTCTGAGGCCGCAGCCGAAGAATCTGGCTCGACGGCAGACGTGTCGCCCTGCGAGGCCCTCCCGATCACATCGGGACTTCACTCCGTTCAGCATGGCGTGGTGGCGCGTCTAGGGAACCACCAAACCCGAGGCTTCAGAGTCATTTGACGCACGGGTGCTCTGGCCGTTCACGGCCAAGCTAGGCAGTGCCCGCCCCTCGCCTTACTTCTCGAAGATGTGGACCGTGCAGACGCCGCCGGCGCCGGCGTTTTGGGCTATGCCCAGGCGTGCGCCGGAGACCTGGCGTTGTCCTGCCTCTCCGCGGAGCTGTGTGACGAGCTCGTGGACCTGACGGATTCCCGTCGCGCCGAAGGGGTGGCCCATGGCTTGGAGTCCGCCGTCGGTGTTGACCGGGATGTCGCCGTTGATGGCGGTGCGTCCGTCCTGGGTCGCGCGCCATGCTTCGCCTTCGCCGACGATCTGCAGTCCCTCGAGTTGGGTGATCTCGCCGATTGTTGCCGCGTCGTGGACCTGGATCACGTTCATGTCGCCTGGTCCCATGCCAGCCATCTCGTACGCTTGGTTCGCCGCCATCGTCGTGACAGAACCTGAATCCGCCTCGCTGTCGCCCTGGGCTTGATAGCCGCTGGTGCGAAGCACTGCCCCGCGAATGGACACCGCGCGGTCGGGTTGGCCTTGGAAGCGGTCCAGGGCGTCTTTGGCAATGAGCACCGCTGCGGATGCGCCTTCGCTTGTCGGGCAGCACTGGAACAGGGTCAGCGGGTCGGCGATCATGCGGGAGGTCATGACCTCCTCGATTGTCGCTGGCTTCTGGAACTGAGCGTAGGGATTGAGGGCCGCGTTGTGCTTTGCTTTCACGGCTACTTGCGCGATGGACGTTGCTGGAGCGTCGTAGTCGTGCATGTAGCGCTGCATGCCCAGAGCGTAGGACGCCATCATGTGGTCCGAACCAAGCAACCGATCGGGGCTCGCGCTGCCGGTGACGCCCACGGGCCCGCGTGGGACCCGTTCCGCGCCGATGGCGAGCGCGACGTCGAACATGCCCATGCCTATGCACCAGAACGCCTGCCAGAAGGCGCTGGAGCCTGACGAGCAGGCGTTGTCAACGTTCATGATCGGGATGGTCGTGAGCCCGAGTCCACGCAGGACCGACTCGCCCATCGACATCCCCTCGTAGTAGACCTGCCCGAAGTAGGCGACCTCGATGTCCTTGAATCCCACTCCGGCGTCCTTCAGGGCTTCCTGGACGGCCTGTCGGGACATCGACTGGATCGATCCGCCGGGGAAGCGGCCGAATGGATGCAGGCCCACGCCCGCCACGACAACTTCACGGCTTGGTTGCTTCAGCATGGTCTCTCACCTCTCATAGTCACGGACGGCTGGTTTGCTCTTCGACAGATGGTGGGTGTGTAAGATTGGCCTTGAAGGGCCAGATCACCGTTGCATGGTGGGCTCGGCCTTCAGGGCGACCCTGGCAATCTCATGTTTCACCCGGCGGTTGCAGCCTGCCACTTGTATACCATGATTTCCCTGCCCTCGTCATCCGCCTCGCCTGCTCGCAGGACCAGCTTCATGGGCATGTCGATTTCGACGGCGTTCGGATCGATGTCGATGACTTCGGACAGCACCTGCGGGCCCTCGGGCAGCTTGACCGATCCCAGAATGTACGGCACTGGTCCCTTCCACCTTGCCGGCGGTGCGTGGATGATCGTGTAGCTGTAAAGCGTGCCGTCGGGGCTAAGATCGACGGCTTTCAGGTCGCCGGAGGTGCACCGGACGCAAAATACAGAGTCGCCGAATACGCAGAGTCCGCATCCGTTGCATTTCGTGCCCAGCAGGACGCCGTCGGACCCGTCTTCGCTCAACCTCATGCGTTCCGGCGACACGGAGACTTTGCCGGATGTTGTCTTGTCTGTCATTTTGCGTACCTTACCTCAGCCTGCGTGTGTGCTCCCCCCGGGGTATGGGAAGAAGGGGGTTTTGGGGACACCCCAAACCCCGGCGGGGCTTCGCCCCTGCACCCCTTCTCCGGAACGGCGCCGACGGAGTTGTAGGAATCCGGCGACACCCCGTCCCGATCAGGTCGCGACGCCTCTGCACCCCATGTTCCAGCATGTTGATGTCAGCTAGCTTTCGTTGCTCGACCAAGCCCGATCGACTATCGCCATCGTTGTCATGCCGTGTAGCCGTCTTTGATCTTCGCTCTTTGTCGGAGCTCCAGCAGTTTGGCGACGCCGACTCGCTTCTCCAGCATCTCCTGGTTGTCGGCGACGCTGTAGATGTATCGTTCGAGGTAAGCGTCGATGTCACCGGCGCCTCTCACCGCTCCGAACACCTCGCCGACGTGATCACCGTCCACAGCGTATTGGCCCTGGACTTCGCCGGGGTAGGCGCCGAAGGGGGCCTCCACGACGGCATCGACGGCGTAGAACGGGATCGACGTCCGGCCCGGGTCTCGCCGGATCTCTTCGGTGTCGACTATCTCTTCGGCTGAGATGACCACTTTGCGCGAGGCCAGCGCGGCGTCCCGGTGGGCGATGCCTGTCCCGAAGACGCGGGCGTTGCCGTAGACGTCGGCCTGGTGAACGTGGATGAGCGCGACGTCGGGATTCAGCGCGGGGACGACGACCGTGGGCGACCCCGTGAACGGGTCCTCGACGAGCTTGGCGCCGGAGTGCTCGAAGCCAGTGGTCCCGCCGAAGGAGCGGACTGGGATGAACGGGATGCCCATGGCGCCGGCGGTGAGGCGCATTGTCATCACGACGTTGCTGTACTCCATCATCTGAACGTCGCCGTCCAGCACCGCGCGAGTGATGCCGGGTCCGGCGCCGAAGAAGCCAACGTCTACCTTGCTGATGCATCCGGCCGCGATCATGAGGCCGATGTCCACGTATGTGAACTTTCCGCCGATCCACAGGTCTTTCTTCTTCTGCCGGATGAGCTCGCGTTCCAGAGCCGCCGGGCCGCGGTGGATGTACTCGCAGTCGTAGACCAGGTAGTCGCCGTCGTCCACGAAGCGCTCGATGGCCTCCCGCTCGGACATGAGCTTGGGCTCCATCGTTCGGTTCTTGTTGTCGCGGATCCACCGGCGAAACCCGTCGGTGTCAACCGGGAAGTATTCAGCTTTGCCTTCGTCGAGAATCTTCATATTGACTGCGCCGATTTTTCGAAGAGTAGTTTCAATGTAAATCCAGATTAGTGTGCCGAATGCGACCTGTGGTTCGACAGGTTGCCAAGTAACGGCGCTTCTTTTGTCATCCTGAGCCACAGCGAAGGATCTGGCTCTATGCGATAGGTTACTCCCTGCGGGGCTCCAGATTCTTCGACTTCGCTCAGAATGACAGTCCATTACGCGAAGCCTGGCGACCTTCAACTCTTGCCCTTGGCGGCCCGACGTTATTTGCCCATGCATTGTCCGCTATGAGGACAGGATAATACTCACTACGCACGGAAAACCTCCAGTTCGTTCGCCCCGAGTCCCGACGCATCGGGACTTGTCGAGGGCCCTCCGCGCGAAACCACGCTATGTCGATTTTGTGCGCCCAGAGCGCTACTTCACGATGCTGGGATTCATAGCGACGCCGTTGTGGATGAAGAAGCTGCGGACTGAGTTGCCCATCTTTCGGCTTTCGTTTTGGGTCTCGAAGGCCTGGATGTGCTCGATGTACTTGCGGCGAGCTCGCGTGCGCATCACGAGTTCCTCTCCGGACGGTCGGGGACGCAGACACTCGCCTATTATCGCGTCGGGATCGTCACCCACCATTTGGCAGAACTGTTCCAATGCATCGATGGCGTCGTCTTCCACGGTGGCATCACCCCAGTAGTCGGCGAAGCCGTTCTGCCAGATCTGTACGGAATCGAAGCTACGGATGTCGTAGGCCACTGTGTTTCTCCTTGATTCGTTCACTTTGTCGAAACCGCATGTTGGCGCGAGCCTTCCACAGTAGGGAGGTGGGTCTGGCCAGTCTCCCTGCGGGGCCCTAGATCCTTCGGCTGCGGCCTCAGGATGACAGGTTTATGTCTCTTGTGTGCTTATGTGTGGCCAGCGTCTATTGCTGCGTTTGTCAGGTCCCGATCCCGATGCGTCGGGACTCCGGACAAACGGAAGTGATTCGAACAACTCGCGTACCCCTACTCTTCGGTGATGCCCAGCATGCGGCCCAGGCGTTGGACCTCTTCTTCTCGCCACGGCATCGGCGCTTCCCGTTGAAGCATGCCCGACTGCCGCAGCCGATCGAGGACCGACTCGTCCCGCCAGAACGGGGTCTCGAGGCTGCCTTCGAAGGACGTGTCTTCTGTGATCGGAGAGGGGTTCTGTCCCATGCCCTCCAATGACTCGGCCGCGTAGCCGACAAGAATCGCCAAAACAGGTTCCCACGTATCGGGCACGCCTAAGATCTCTTTGGCGGCGTCCTCGTCGAACGGAACCAGACATGCGCCGAGGCCCTCGTCGACCGCGGTCAGTAGCGCGGCCTCCATCGCCAGGGCGGCGTCTGCGTTGCCGCCTCGTTGCAGACCTCTGGAGATGCCCGGGGTCAGCACTTCAGGCAGCACTACATTTTGAACGTATCGTTGGCTCCACCCGTGCGTTGGATTCAGGGCGCCGACATCGACCAACGCTCCGGAGGCGACGGTCGGCCAGCGTCTCTCTTCGATCGCCGTCCTGCTCGCGGCCATATCGAAATACCAGAAGATATACACCGGCGCCAGGTCGTATTCCACAGCCCCGATCGGCGTCTTCAGCGAGTCGCGTTGTTCGTCAGTAAGCCAGTCTCGATACGTGACGACCGCCTTGCCCCACGGGGTGTTGACGGCTCTCGACGAGAGCCGCGCGGTTTCCAGCATCTTTTGTATCTTTTCCCGTTCGACCGGCTTCCACGGCAGGAACATGCGCGTATCTCTGCGCGAACCGATTACTCTTTTGAATTCCATGGTGTCTCCTGCGGCTATTCTGGCAACCCGAACATTCTGGCGAGCCCGCGAATTTCCTTCCGTCGCCAGGGCAGCGGCGCTTCGGGCTGGATCATGCCCGCTTTTTCGAGCTCGTCGACGACTGCCTGATCGCGATGGAACGGCACGCCGTACCTGCCTTCGAAGAAGTCGTCCTCGAATGGCTCACGGGGTCGTTGCCCACCGGCCTCCCATGATTCGGCGTGATAGCCGACCAGCATTCCGGACGCCGGCATCCATGAGCTCGGAACGTCCATGATCCGGGATGCGTTGAGCGCCGTGAGTTGCGTGCCGACCCCTTCGTCGAAGGCGCATAGCAGGGCGTGGGCGTGCGCGATGCCGACCGCGGTCCTGGCGGCCGCCACGAGACTGCGAGAGTAATTTACAGGTTCTCCGCCCGCGGTGGGCATGCTCACGACTTCGGGGTCTTCCAGGATGCGGCGGTACACCTGAGGCACGACAACGCCGTCAACGTACTCGTCGCTCCAACCGTGCGTGGCCGGAAGCGCCCCCACGTCGGTCAGCGCCTTGAGGTTTGCGCCGTCCGCGGCGCGACTCAGCGCATCGAGGTCCGCGAACCAGAAGATGTAGACCGGCGCCATGTCGAGCTGGGATGTTGTTGTCGGCGTCTTGAGGGCTTCGAGGTCTTCGGCGGAGAGGTCGTCCCTGTACACGACCAAGCTACGTACGAAATCCACCCCAAGCGGCTTCGGGACCAGGCGAGTCGATTCCAAAATCGCCTGGATCTTCTCTCGTTCGACGGGACGCCAGGGCTGGAAGTAACGGATTGATCGCCGCCATCCCACGGCTTCCTTGAAATCCATGCTTTCGCCTCACATTTTCTCGGCGCTGACCCCGGCGCCATCGTGGTCGATTGTGTTGTAAGCGGGCCGTCGAGTGGCTTCGTTGGCTATCGGAGTTTCGGTTTTTCGGCGCGTAGGATTGGGTGGCCGCGAACGTGAATTCCTGCTGGGCGCCCCTTCACTCCGTTCAGGATGACAGAATGAGTTTAGCGGGATGACAGATTTGCGGTCTACTACTCACCACCTTGTTATTGTCCTTTGTGTTCGTCGCAGTTCACGGGCCGCGCGACGAGCGTTTATCGTTCAGTAAAGGCCTAACCATTGTAGATGACGACCACGAGTGGCTTAACCTCGGAGGGCTAGCCAGGGGAGCCGGAGGAGGTAGAGCAGAGCTCGGGGGCGGAAGTGCAGCCAGAGCAACTGAAAGATCTCCCTGGGCTCCAGGACGACGTCGGACACCCATACGCCCATGTTCGACTTCAGGACCAGGTTCCTGCCGCGGGGCTCCACTTTGTACACGGTCATCTCGAAGTTGCCCGCTCCCGATTCAACGCGCATAGTCGATCCTTCGTCCTACCGGGTAGTCGTCATCGTGTTTTCGATCGCTTGTTTGGCGACGGCGCTGTGCCAGTCCTCCAGGTGATTGGCTTGAGTTTCGGTGTAAGCGCCCGGCGCATAGTACTGATCGTAGAAGTCCAGGTCAAGATGGTGCGCCTGGAACCACGAGTGCGTCTGGATCGGGTCGGTCCCAACCGGGAAGCGCCCGTACTTGTCCCACGCGTAGTTGCAGATGTCCTTGACGCACTGGATCACGTCTTCCGTGTGGGGCGGCACATCGGCGATGAAACCCTCGGAGTCCTTCAACGGCGTGGACGTCGTGTCCGGAGTGTAGATGCCGCCCGTGCCGAATTTGATGTTCACGACCGCATCGACGGCCGCGTCCATGTTGGCGTAGTAGGGCGGGATGAACGGTTCCATGAAGCCGTCCAAACCGACGGGTATCGGTCCGCCGAGGCCGCGCCGGCCCGGCAGCGAGACCTTGGGCGTGTCGAATCGGAAGCCGAGGCCCCTGGCCAGCGGAGTGCCGCCCATGAGGACCGTGTCTACAGGCGCCGCGTGGACCCAACCGCCGAGGCCCATCGCCTGGACGGCGAGCTGGAGGTTTTGCATCATGAACCCGACTTCGACGACTGACACGGTGCCCAGCGACGACAGCGGTATGACGCGCTTCTCGTCGAGCAGGCCAGATTTCACCCATTTCTCGCAGCCGGCGTACGCGTTGTTCCCGCCGATGTCGTCGATCACGGCGGCGCCGGTCCCGTAGCCGATAGTCAGGAGAAGCACGTTGATCGTCTCGTAAGTGCAGTCCAGCACCGGAAGGAAGACCGTGGCGCCCGAAATGTCTGAGTCCCACAGGTTGAACGGCAGCATCACACCGCGTTCGTGCGGGAACTGGGGACGCCCGTCGAAGAGCTTGACACGGCTGGCCCGAGCGAATCGGAGTACCTTCTCCCAGTCGCTCTTGTCTTCGAACTCCAGGACCTTCGTGGGGTCCACGTTCTCGTACTTGACGAAGTAAGTGCCCTCGTCGTTCCAGTAGAACAGCCGGGTCTCATGTGACGCGCAGGGGCTGGCGTATGTGAGTCCGCGCCAGGTCAGGATCGTGTTGCCTCCGGCATCCTGGCCCTCGTCGTCGCGGAACGGCAGGTCAGCGAGCACCTGGCCGGTGACCCCTGTGGCTGCCCAGACGAGGAACGCCTCCTCGGTCTCGTCGAGGGGCATCGGAGGCTTGGACGACACATACTCGGTGGCGCCGCCCGGAATCTGCGCCCCGGCGGCGAAGCGTCGGCTGCGCCGTTTGAACATCGTGTCGAACAGCGGCCACGCGCCGTCTATACCCGGATGTGGAATTGGCGCCCCTTTGTCAACCATGGTCGTTTGCCTCCTCGTGGCCTGGCTAGGTTCGTGGACTCGTGCTCGTTATCTAATTACTCCTGTTGGCCCGGATTCGATTGAGGGGTACGATAGGATTCAAGGCCGTAGGGGAGGGTTTCACACCCTCCCGTGGGTGTTGCTCTTAATGAGCCTTGGATCTTGTGTAAGTGCAGTGTAGATTCGCTTGATGCCTCGTATCGCCTTGGCGAAAGCGGCGGGAGGGTTACAAACCCTCCCCTACGGCAAGTTGTCGGCTGTGACTGGTTGACTTGGCCGTAAACGGTCAGAGCATCGCGCTTCACTTGGCTCGAATGCATCCAGCGGTCTCGGCCTTGAGGTCGAACCCTGCCGCCTCACAAAAGCTCGTATTTGCCGTTTTCCGTTCGTTGGACCATTTTCTCGGACGCGGAGAAACGCCCATCGACGTCTAGTTGCGTGCGCAGAACCTCGAGCTCTTCTTCAGTGGGTGGGTCCAGCACGTCGATCGTATCCGCGAGTCGTGGACGGAATCCCATTTCGTTGAGCACCTGCTCGGTCGTGACCCAGGGGGCCGTCGCCATCAACCGCAGATGGTGGCTCTCCTCTTCGTAGTCGAACAGCGCCCACGGGGTGGCGACGCGCCACGGGCCGGTTTCCGTCGGAAGTCCGGCTGCTTCTCGGGCGCCGGGCGTGCCGTCGAGGAAGCCGGGGGAGCTGATGAAATCCATTTGCGGGACGAACTTGCGCTCCTGCTGATCGGTGGCGAGGATGGTCCGCCAGCAGAGAGCGGCGATGGAATCCGCGCCACCCGGCCCGCCGAATCTGCGGCCTTCGGACGCGTAGTCGCCCAGCCAGGTCGAATTGATGTTGCCGTACGGATCCACCTGGAGCGTGTTGATGATGCCGTAGTCCATGTGTCCGAGCCGGGCATAGTCGCCGGCGGTGTTCATCGTGCCCCACTCAAGGGCGCGGTAGCCTGCTCGGCTGCTGACCATCCCGCCTATGGGGTCGAACGGAAGCGCGGGCTCGGGCGCGATGACGCCGTCCTCGGTGATGTAGGTCGCATGCGGTGCGTGGAACGCCTGGGCCAGCAGCACGGCGTACAACGGACCGCCGCCGCCCGCCACCCAGTAGCTCCTTCCCTCGCTCACGAGTGCGGCGAGGAGGCAGACCTGGAATTCACGCTCCGAGAAGACTGTTGCCGGCGTGCCGTTTTGCATGCTCGTGCTCCGCGCCTGGGGATTTGCGCCTAGCTTACCACAAAGACCCGGCCATGCGGCGCGCTTGTAAATCTCGACTTGGACGCGCTACCGCGCCACCCGTTGAAGGTCCTTCAGAATCGCGCTGGCGGCGTTGTGGCCCGGCGCGCCCGTGACCTCGCCTCCCGGGTGTGTGCCGCCGCCGCATAGGTAGAAGTTTCGAATCGGCGTGCGGTACGGGAAGCGGTTGGACAGCATCTGCTGTGGGATGATGTCGCCGTGGCGGATGTTGCCATCCGTGATCCAAGTCCGAGCCTCGATGTCGTCGGGCGTCTGCAGAGTCCAGTCGATGAGGCTGTCGCGGAAGTTCGGAGCATACTCGGTCATCAGGTCGATGATCCGCTCGCCGATCTCAGGTCCGGCGTCTGCCCATGATCGGCCCTTGATCTTGGGCGGAAAGTACAGCGCCCAGTTCGAAAGCATGACTCCGCCTCTCGGCGTCAACGCGGGATCCACGATCGACGGCATCTGGATGTGCATCAGCGGGCTGTCAGTCAGACGACCGGCCTCGGCATCGTCCCAGCTCTTTTGGAAGTACTCGACCGACGGGCAGATGTTGACGTTCACGATGGAGTTGCGGTCGTAGGCGGCGCCAAGATATCGAGAGAAGTCCGGCGGCTCCTTCAGCGCAGCCAGGAACTTGACGCAACCGGCCACGGTTTTCCAGCCTTTGGTTTTGCGAACCAGCTCCTCACCTACGTCGGCTGGGTCGACCAGCGTCGTGAATGTGCGGATGGGGTCGGCGTTCGAAACGACCACGAACCCGACGAGCTCCTCGCCGTTCGCCAGGCGGACGCCCATCGCCTGTCCGTTCTCGACGATCACCTCGCGAACGATCGCCCCGGTTCTGATCTCGACGCCGAGGCTCTTCGCCGAGATTTCCAGCGCGGCAGAGATGGCGCCCATGCTTCCCCGCGGAATGCCTTTGTCCTGGGGCCGGACGAGGTGCGTCGTGTCAAAGTAGGCGTGGCTCATGACGCTGCCGGCCGCGTTCGGATTCGATTCCGGAATGCCGAGACAGTGCGCCCTGACCCGGTCGTCGTCGAAGTAATGGTGCACCAGGTCCATCATGCTCCAGGTGAGCATCTTTTCCAGCACGTCCTCACGGCGTGTCCCGCGGACGTCGTCCATGAGGTCGGCCAGCGTGGGTGGATCGGTAAGAAAATAGGGGTGTAAGATTCCCGAAGCCTGTTCCCAAAACGAAGCCCACCCTGCGTAGGCGCGTGCATCGTGCTCTGAGAACGACCGCAGTTGCTCTGCGATGTCGAATTGGGATTCGATTCCGGGGCCATTGAGGTGCGTTCCGTCGAGAAACGGGTGGATTCCGCTGGAGCCATGCCCCGTGCCCGGCAGCGGGATGATCTCGAGGCCGTGCTCGCGAAGCTTCAGGTCGTCGATGACTTTGCCCTGGAGCAGGTAACAGATGTAGGCGCACATGGGGCCGAAGAAGCCGGGGAATATCTCTTCGGTGGAGCAGGCGCCGCCGACTTTGTCGAGCCGTTCCAGCACCAACACGGAGAGGCCGTCTTTGGCCAGGTAGCCTGCGGTGACGAGCCCGTTGTGGCCGCCGCCGATGATGATCGCGTCGTATTGGTTCTGGGCCATGGGCGGACCTCCGGGGCGTGGACAGCGGTCGATGCATGTCGGATCATAATCGGGCGAGCGCAAGGCGATTATACGTTCGGCCCGAAAACCGGTCAATCTCGAATCAAAACGCCTCATCACAATGAGGGTTCGACGCCTATTCGGACGTGCCGCACTTTGAGCACCGTCTCGAGATGAAACGGGTGTTGTACCCGCCCACCCGCCCTCATGGGTTCTGGTATTTGGGGGCACGTCTCCCAATCCCCTTGCCATAGGGGAGACCCCTCTGGACACCAGTTATGCGCTTCATGGTGTGTGGACGCAGGATTGCGGGCGACTAAGCTGCCGCAGGGATGACGGCCTCGTCGCACGGTATATAATGGCGCCGGTGTTCTGACGGGACGCCGGATATTGATACAGGGAGATCGTCATGCCGAAAATCGATGTGTTGCTTCATGGGTTCCCGTTCCGCACGGACCAAGGAATTCCAGGGTTCTGCAGCAGCTTGCTGGTCGAAGGTGAGAAGAGGACGCTGATAGACGTTGGGCACGTGGGCAGGCGAACCACACTTCAACAAGCGCTCGAGGACCGTGGGCTGGGCTACGATGACATCGACGTCACCGTCATGAGTCACGCGCATTGGGACCACAGCCAGAACTTCGATCTGTTCAAGAACACGCCCATGCTCGTCCATCCGTGGGAGCGCAAGTATGCACATCACCCCCATCCCAACGACTGGGCCACACCGGCTTGGTCAGGCGCGATGGTCGAGTTCCAGCCTGACATCGTCGAGGTCGAGGAGGGCTACGAGATCGAGCCGGGCGTGCGCATCATCCACACGCCGGGCCATTCGCCGGGCAGCATCACCGTGCTCGTCGACACCGACGACGGAGTCTGCGCGGTAACCGGGGACGTGCTTCATTACGCGAACGTGGCGCTGACGAAGACAAACCCGCTCGTGTTTTGGAACGAGCGCGACGCGACCAAGAGCATCAACCGAATCCTCGACGAGGCCGACGTCATCTATCCCGGCCACGACCGATCGTTCCGACTGGTCAACGGCGAGATCGAGTACCTGGAACCGATGAAGCTCACCCTGGCAGGCGTTCATCCGGACGAACCGGGCGTTGAGTTTGACACGACGCCCCGACCGCCGTGGGTGATGCCGGGCGTCGAGGACCAGACGGTGGAGTCGCTAGGGTAGGCGATGGGCTGGGCGCCGCACCCGCAGGCCCTTGCTTTGGACCAGTAGTCGATTACGCCACCGCGACGGTCGAGTTCGAAATGGCAGCAATCGAGGAGTTTGTCCTTGAGTTTGGCCCGTGCCCGCTGGACTCGGGACTTGGCTCCGGAAAATGAGATTCCGAGGCGCCGGGACATCTCACGTTGGCTGATGCCTTCGTACTCGGTAAGCCTGATGGCTTGTCGGTGCCTCTCCGGGAGCTCATCCACCATCGATCGCAGCCATGAATAAGCCTCGCGCTCTTCGTCGGGTCCGGAAGACTCGGACACTGCCTCCGGCATGTCGTCGCCGATGCCGTCGGGCATGTTCGATCGGCGTCGGTAGTGGTCGGTGATCGTGTTCCGCGTGATCTGAAAGAGCCACGAAACAAGTTTCTCGTTTTCGCGAAGACGGGCAACGTTTCTGTGGACCTTGACGAAGACGTCCTGGAGGATGTCGTCCACGTCGGCGTCGTTGCGGACGTGTTTGCGAACGAAGCTTCGCAAACGCTCGCCGAACGAATTCCAGAGCTCTTCAGTGGTGTTGGCAGAGGCGTCGACAGGCGCCGCCGTTTCAATCTGCATTGCATACTCCGATCATCATCGCCCGTTTGGGGCCGCCGCATCACTCTGCGCGCGTCAGGCCGAATCCCCCGCAAGAATCCGCGGGTCCACCTGGCCTGTGAAGAATCCCGCCAGATCGGTCAGCTTGGTTGGGTCTATCCTGCACTCGATCTTTTGGCCTTGTCGGGTCGTCTCAATGAGTCCCGCTCGTTGCAGCTCCTTGATGTGGTGCGAAACGGTTGACGGGGCGATGCCCATGTCTCGCCCCAGATCGCCCACGCACGCGCCGGTGAGTTCGTCCGGTGTGCACGAAGCCGGCGCTTCGGATCCGCAGCAGTCGATCAGCCGCAAGAAGATGCGCAAGCGGTTCGGATTCGACAGCGCCGCGAACATCTCGGCAAATCTCGTTGGGTCATTGTTTCGATAGTTCGACATACATCGAAGTATACGCGATGCCTCAGCATTGTCAAGCGGGACGCGGACCGACACGCTCTACGCGCGCGGGGCCCTCTGATCCGAGCATTGGGCGTGCGACGGCGCCGACCCGAGTATGAGCCGTCCGCCGAACGTTTTGCGTCCTTTTTCCCGGAGCGCCGTCTATGGGGCAAATGCAAACGTCAAGGAGGCGAAAATGTTTGAGAAGCCATTCGGCAAGAAGTGGTCGCCCCAAAAAGACTTCGGGTCCTATTTGGGCCAGCTCATCAAGAGCGGTGCAAGGCACTGCTGCGGCACCCCGACGGCGGACGAAGCCAGACGGGACTTCAACGGGGCGACTCGGGCCAGGCGCCAGGGTTACGGGTGGTAACGGCGAAACAAGGCAAAGCAATCATTACGGGAGAAGGTTTCATGAGCGAACAACATGCCAACGATACGATCAGGACAGCGGTCAGAGAGCACTATGCCGAAGCTGCGACGCGTGGCCAGGCGAAATCGGCGCCGGAGCCGGACTGCGGATGCGGTCCATCATCGGGCGGGACGGGCGAGGCGTCTTCGTGCTGCGGAACGAGCGCGGCGCCCTCAGGCTCGTGCTCGGTCGGCTATTCAGAGGCGGAACTCGCCAGCATCCCCGACGCGGCCGATCTGGGATTGGGAAGCGGGAACCCGGGCGCAACGGCCGATCTTCGGACCGGGGAAACGGTCCTCGATCTCGGCGCTGGCGGCGGCCTGGACTGCTTCCTGGCTGCTCAACGCGTCGGCGAGACGGGCCACGTCATAGGCGTGGACATGACGTCGCAGATGGTCTCCAGAGCACGGGCGAACGCCAGCAACAACGACTACGACAATGTGGAGTTCCGGCTGGGCGAGATCGAGAATCTGCCGGTGGCCGACGAAACCGTTGACGTGATTCTGTCCAATTGCGTGATCAACCTTTCTCCGGACAAGCCCGCGGTCTACCGCGAGGCGTACCGGGTGCTGAAGCCGGGCGGACGGCTGTCGATCTCAGACGTCGTTGCCACAACGGACCTGCCCGACTCTGCGCGCGAAGACTTGGACCTCGTGGCCGCGTGCGTCAGCGGCGCCGCCACGTTCGGGCAGGTGGAGCAAGCCTTGTCCGATGCCGGGTTCGAGGGAATCCGGATTCGGCCGAAGGACGAGACCGCCGAGGTGATCGACGAATGGACGCCAGGAAGCGACGTCCGCGACTACGTCCTGTCGGCGATCGTTCAAGCGGTGAAACCCGCAGCCTGAGCACGCGTTCGGCGCCGATCATGATCACATCGGCTCAATCGACGTCAGTCAGCTCCTCATCAGCGGAGTTGGCTGGCGTTCGTTGTCAACCTCGGAACGCGATCTCGTGCTCCGGGTTGAGAAAAACGACGATTCGCGGACAGGATCGGACGGCTGTCTGGTTCCCTTTGAGGCGGAGCCCCTATCGTCTCCGGTCCCTGACCAACGAAGCCGATTGCGGTCCATGGCTAGCCGAATATGCTGAGATGCGACGCTAGGCCAGTCTAGTTCCGATCCCGCGCCCCGAGCCGGATTGAATGCCGACCTCCAATCGACTACCATGCTGACCAAGATGCCTGGCATCGAAATGTCCTTGGAGGCGAAAACGTGACGGAGAACGATGGAGTCGTGATTGTCGGCGGTGGAATTGTCGGCATCGCGACCGCCTACTACCTCGGCAGAAAAGGCATACGCAGCACGATAATCGAGCGCGACTCGGTAGGGAGCCACGCGTCGGGTTTCGCCTATGGCGGCCTCAGTCCGACGGGAGAGACGGGCGCCTCCGGCCAACTGACTCCGGGCGCTCAGTTAACCAACGAGGGGATGCGGCTCCACAGAGAGCTGAGCCAGAGCGTGCCCGAAGAGTCGGGCATCAACATCGAGTACCGAGAGCGTCCCTCCGTGGCTCTGACCTTCACCGACGAGGAGGTCCGAGCGGCGAAGGAGCGACTTGCGACGTTCCAGGCGCCCGAGGGTTGCGAGGTCGAATGGTTGGACGCATCCCAGGCGTGGTCAATCGAGCCTCGAATCTCCGACCAGATTCATGGCGCGGTCTACACAGTTGGCCAAGCGGATGTCGAGCCGTATCGTCTCGTCTTGGCGCTCGCACAAGTGGTGGAGAACCAGGGATCGATCATTCGCCACGGCGAGGTCACGGGACTGGAACGCGACGGGGACCGCGTGACCGGGGTCGTCCTGGGCGACGAGGTAGTCGCCTGCGAGACGGTTGTGCTTGCGGCTGGCCCGTGGAGCGGCGCCGTGTCCTCCTGGATCGGCAGTCCGATCGAAATATCTCCCCTGAAAGGTCAGATTCTCAGGTTGCGCGCGCCCGGGCGTCCGTTCGAGTGCTCGTTGGGCTGGGAAGGCCACTACGCCACGACGAAGCCGGACGGCCTGCTGTGGACCGGCACGACGGAGGAAGAAGCGGGCTTCGACGAGAACCCCACGCCTGAAGCTCGCGACGCGATCATGGCCACGCTGCTGAAGATGGCCCCGTCGCTGACCGACGCCCAGTTGGTGCAACAGACCGCCTGCCTCCGGCCTGTGGCGTCCGACGGCGAGTTGATCATGGGGCAGGCCCCCGGCCTTCGGGGCGCCTATCTCGCCACAGGCACTGGACGCAAAGGCATCCTCCTTAGCCCGGCTGTGGGGCGCGTAACCGCGGACCTCATCACCACGGGCGATGCGGGGATGGACATCGCTGCGTTCTCCCCGACCAGGTTTGCACGTTAGAGCAACCATGGCGGCCTAAGCTGGCAGCGCCGGAAGGAGCCGATGGATGAAAGCGATGGCGCTCGACGCGTACGACGGACCGCCGACCTGGCGGGACGTGCCCGATCCGACCATCGGCCCTCGAGACGTGCTCGTGAAGGTGAAGGCCGCTGGTTTGTGCGCCTCGGATCTGAAGATCGTCGACGGACTCGTGCCCAGCGTGAGCCTGCCCTACGTGCCCGGTCACGAGGTGGCGGGTGAGGTAGCCGAGATTGGAGCCGAAGTGACTGGTTTGGCGCCCGGCGACCATGTCACGCTCTACATGACGGTCGGGTGCGGCTTATGTGACCCTTGTCGCGTCGGTCGCGAGAACCTGTGCCTGAGCGCGCCGCGAATCGGGTTCGAGATGGACGGAGGGTTCGCCGAGTACGTCAGAGCGCCTGCGCGCAACGCTGTGAAGATCGATTCGTCGGTGCCCTTGATCCAGGCGGCGGTCCTTCCCGACGCCGTGGCCACGTGCCACCATGCTCTGACTTGGAAAGCTAAGGTGCGCGCTGGCGAGACCGTGGTCGTGGTGGGCGTGGGCGGTCTCGGCATTCACGCCGTGCAGCTCGCCAACCTCATGGGCGCCCGGGTAATAGCCGCGGATGTGGAGCCGGAAAAGCTGTCCGCCGCAGAAGGGTTCGGCGCTGAACCGATTGACGTTCGTGTCGAGGCGCTGCCTGCGCAGGTCAACGCGCTGACACACGGCGCCGGGGCTGACGTCGTGGTCGAATGCGTCGGGGGAAGCGCCGTGACCGGGGTGTTGGGCGACGCGGTAAAGTGTCTGAAGCTGAACGGCAGGTTGATGGTCGTTGGTTACGCGTACGGCGCCCCGCTGACCGTGGAAACGTCCGACCTGATCTATGGGCAGTGGAATATCATGGGCACGAGAGCGTCCACGCTTCAGGATGTCGTCGACGTAGTCCGCCTGGTCGAGAGCGGCCGCTTGACGCCGGTCGTTTCCGAGACCGTTGCGATGGAAGGACTGAGCGAAGCGCTCGAGACCCTCAGACGAAATCCACCCGTGGGCCGCATCGTGCTGACGACGTAACGCCGACGCATCGTCCGTCGGAACGGCGGGGCTTTGGTTGGCCTCGCCAGCCAAAACCAAGGAGTCCGCTGCATGACGGGGAGCCACGAAAAGAATCGGCGATACTGGGATGCGAGTGCGCCTGGCTGGGAGAGACTTCGAGATCGTGACGGCTTGTGGCAGACGTGTCACGAGAACCCGGAGCCGGCGTTCGAGGGGAGGGCGCTGGAGACGATCAGATCGCTCGTCGGCGGATTGGCGGGCAAGGACGTGTGCGTCATTGGCAGCGGCGACAACTACGCGGCTTTCGCCCTCGCAGGGCTTGGCGCCAAGGTCACGTCGACGGACATATCGCGAGGGCAGTTGGCGGTCGCGGAGTCCCGGGCGTCGCTACTGGGATTGGACATCGACTTCGTCAGAAGCGACGCCGCGCACCTCGACAGTCTTCCGGACCAGAGCTTCGATCTGATCTGCTCGACGAACGGCTTCTTCACCTGGATTGCTGAACCGGCGCTCGTACTTGCGGAGGTGCATCGCCTGCTGCGTCCGGGCGGATTCTACGTCTTCTACGATGTCCACCCGTTCCAGCGCCCGTGGCAGGACCAGGTTGGCGAGACACGGATGGACAAGCCGTATTGGGACACGGGTCCGCATGGATCGAAAGGCGACATCCCGACCGTTGAGTTCGAGTGGACCGTTGCAGATCTATTGAACGCCCTTGCGGAATCCGGTCTCCGGTTAAAAACGATCATCGAATCCCCCGCGAAGGACTCTCGATTCTGGGAGGGGCATTCGTACGAGCCAGGTTCGCATCCCGAGCTTCTGGATTGGAAAGTCAACCCAAGAGCTGGTCTGCCTGTATGGCTCACGGTGGCGGCGCAAAAAGCTGAAGCGTGACCCCGGACGGAGGAGCCGAAGTTGATCGATGTTTTCGCAGTCGCCAAGTTGCTCGTGGACCACGCAACCGAGAACCATGGAGCCGACGTTGACATCGTTGGCTGCCACGGATCCCGGGTCCGAGGCGACGCCCGAGACGACTCGGATCTGGACATCTTCTACATTCCCGCGGACGGGGCGGACCCACCGATAGCTCGCGCGTTTCTGCTTGACGGCATCCTGTTCGACTTCTGGCCGATCAGACGGGACGCGATGGAAGGCTTTGCGACCGGTCGCGTTCGCGGCTGGGCTTTCGCTCCGGCGCTGATCCACCAGACGGAAGTGCTGCATGCCAGGTCCGACGAGCAAGCCGCCCGTTTCGCGGGGCTGAAGCAGCGCGTCCTGGACCTGCAGACACTGGAAGCTCGCCCTGAGATGATTCGGCGAGCTCTCGAAACGTTTCCGAACGTGGCAGCGCATGTTGCCAACGTACGCCTCGCGGCCAGCGACGGTGATATGACCGATGCCCGGTACGCCGGTTGGAAGGTCGTTCAGACAACGTGGGAGTGCTTGGCGTTGGCCAACCAGGTGTTCTTCGGACGAGGCCTTGGAAAGAGCCTGGGCCAAACGAACGCGTTCAAAGATAAGCCCGACCGACTGGACCAATTCATCGTGACGATCACGACGTCGCCCGACCTTGCCGAGGTCCTCGGGGCGTGCGAGGATCTGGCGAACGGCACGCGGCAGACATTACGTCAGATTCAGGGCTCTGTCCCGCCGACAACAACAGTTGTTGAACAGTTTCGACAGGTCTACCCCGAGATGAGAGATTTGGTAGGCAAATTGGTGGCCGCCTGCGAGCGGGGCGACTCGGTTGCGGCCAGTGCCGAAGCGTGGCTCCTGCAGTCCGACGTTACGATGATGCTCGACCAGACCGAGGAAGGCGCCGGCCACGGCGACTTCAATCGGTACGGCGAACTCGGCGCCGCGTACCGAGCCCAGGGTTTCCCAGATCTGATGAGCTCTGCTTCGGGAAACCTGGAGGAGTTGGCCGAGCAGGCGCGGTTGTTTGACAGCAATCTTCGCCGTTTCCTCGCGACGCAGTCTGTGAGCTTGGGCGAGTTTCAGACCATCGAAGAACTTCGAGCAGTGATGTGAGGGTTTGGCCGTGATGCTCATCTACTTCAGACATTGTGCTCCAGGCGCGCCACCATCCTGCACACGCCGCAGATGAGGAATATTCGAGGCCTCGCAGACAACGGTGTGTGGCAGGCGACGAGATTCTTCACCTGCGGGCTCAGAATGACATGACTGGGTCGCGTTCACTTAATGCGTTTATGACCTCGACGGCCAGGGCGCCTGTGTTCAGGTGAGGTGCGTGACCTTGAAGGCCACCACCGTAGGGTTGCAGGGGTTTGTCAGCATTGCGCGCGACGGTGTATCCTACCGCCCTGAAACGAGGAATGTGGGCGGGATCAGATTGGCAGGCGCGAGTGCTCGCTGGGGCCTATCGGAGGCGAATCGAGAAAGGAAGCAACATGGCCGTAACTACCTACATGGCATGGCCCGAGTACCCCAGGATGTCATATCAGGTCAGCCGGATAATCGCGCTGAGCGACTTCGGCGCCGCAGACTTCACTGAAGTCTACCAGGCCGTCCTCCGGATCGACCCGACCGACGACTACAGTTGGAACGGCGAGTGGCTTCGCATGGGCCGTCTCGCGGAAGAGATGGCCGTCGAAGCCGAAGCCCACGCCAACCATAGCTCGGCGCGGTTCGCGCACCAGCGGGCGTCCAACTACTACCGCTTGGCTCAGGACTCGCTGCCGGCCGATGACCCCGACAAGCTCCCACAGCTCTGGAAGGCTCGCGAGCACTTCATCGCGTCATTGCCCTATCAGGAGACCCGCGTAGACCGTGTGGACGTGCAGTACGAGAACACGACGCTCGACGGCTTTTTCGTGCACGCCCGCTGGTCAGACGGCCCGGCCCCGACGATCATCTGGATAGGCGGCGCGGACTCTCTGACAGAAGAGAACTACTTCAACATGGGTATTCAGGCGGCCAACAACGGCTACAACGCCCTGTTCTACGACCACCCGGGTCCTGGCTTGGCGGTGTACCAGCATGGCTTCGGCACACGGTTCGACACGGAGCACTTCATATCGCCCGCCGTCGACTACTTGCTCACCCGACCGGAGGTCGACGGCGACCGCATCATCATGGGCGGCCCGAGCTTCGCGGCGTACCATGTCCCGAGAGCGGCAGCGTACGAGCCTCGACTGGCCGCGGCGGTTTCCGCGGGAGCGATGTACCAGTGGGGCGGCGGACCGATGGAGAGTCCCAGTCACCTGAGCCGCATGCACAAACTGTTCGGCGTGGACAATGACGACGATTACCGCGAAGTGTGCAAGAAATTCACCCTGGAAGGGGTGCTCGGCAAGATCACCTGCCCATTTCTCGTCATCGTCGGGGTCGACGATTTCGTGCCTTTGCCGGCGACCACTTCAATCAGATACCTGGAAGAGCTTGGGTCAGAGGTCAAGAAGGCGATCGTGATCGAACACGACAACGAACTCGGCGGCGTGCTCCATTGCCAAAAGGACAACCTTCACGTGATACAGGCGGAGGTGTTCAACTGGTTGAACGACGTCCTCGACTACCGGCCAATCGGCCCGGCGGGCGCTTCGTAAGAACCTCTCAATCTCGCGCTACCAGACACAATCTTGAATCAGGATGGAAACATGCCCAACTACGGCTCATCAAGCTTCGGACTCATCGGGACGGATTGGCAGCAGAGGATCAACTGGGACCGGTTGCGGACTTACCGGCTGGAGCGCGCACGCGAGGCCATGAGGAAGCATGATCTTGGCGCCATGCTCTGCATGTACGACGAGAACATCCGGTACACGACCAGCACGATTACACCAGGTTGGTGCAGGCTCAAACCGGGCCTGCGATACGCGCTGTTGTGCGAAGGGTCCGAGCCGATCCTGTTCGAGCAGGGGGACATCGGCACCCAGATCAACCGCCACTGCCCGTGGATACCGGCCGAGAACGTGCGCTACGCGTATTCGTGGATCAAGGGCGCCGTCGGCCCCGGCTCCCGCCAGCAGGTCACGAAATTCACCAACGCAATCGTCGAAGAGATGAAGAAGTACGGCGTCCAAGACGCCCAACTCGGCGTGGACTTCGTGGACCTCAACATGATGAACGCTTTCCGGGAGGCCGGCGTCAACTGGACCGACGGGGCGTCGCCCATGGTCGAAGCCAGGGCCATCAAAAACGAGGACGAACTCGAGATCATGCGCATCGTCGCGGCGATCTGCGACGGTTGCCACACGGCCATCTCCCACTACATGCGGCCGGGTATGCGTGAGAACGAGATTACCGCGTTTGCGATGAACTACTTGTACAACATCCCAGGCGTCGAGGACGTCGAGGACGTCATCGTGTCGTCGGGCCCCAATAGCTGGCCCAACTGGCGCAATTTCTCGGACCGCATCATCCAACCCGGCGACCTAGTCATCATTGACATGGCTGCCGTGACGTGGAACGGGTACAAGAGCTGCCAGTACCGGACGTACTGTGTGGGCAAGCAACCGACCCAGGAGCAGAAAGAGTATTACAAGATCGCGTACGAGTGGCTCTACGACGCCATCGACAAGGTGCGGCCCGGCGCGACAACCCGCGACATCGTCGAGGTCTGGCCGTCCGCGCAGGAGGCGTGGGGCTACGTCGAAGAGGACCAAGCCGCCGCAAACCTGTGGGGCCACGGGCTTGGACTGGCGCAGTACGACACGCCGGTGGTGTCGCGTATCTACTCACTGGACCATCCGGTCGAGATCCAGCCGGGGATGAGTTTCGCGCTCGAAACCCAACACGGCAAGCCACTGGAGTGGGGCGTTCGGGTCGAAGAGATGATGGTGGTGACCGAGAGCGGTCCGGAGATCACCACCCGTTTCCCGATCGAAGAGATGACTGTGTTGGACTAGGCCGTGCGACAAGTTGTCCTGGAAAGCCCGAGAGAGCTCAAAGTAGTTGACGCATTCGACCCTGCTCCGGGCATCGGCGAGGTGCTGGTGGAGGTGAAAACGTCCGCCATTTGCGGGACGGACCTCCACATCTACAACGGCGGCACACCCGTCGACTATCCCCGGGTGCTCGGTCACGAAGTCGCCGGAGTGGTCCACGGTGTCGGCGAGGGCGTCACAGAGTTTGGTTTGGGCGACGCCGTCGCGATAAATCCCAACCTCATTTGCGGGGACTGCGAACGGTGCATCCTGGGGAAGGAGAACCTCTGCGAAAGAGGTCGGCTCCTCGGGCGCGAGGTCGATGGCACACTCCGAGAGTTTCTCGTCGTTCCCCAAGTGAACGCGTTCAAACTTCCGCCTGCCGTGACGTTTGTCGCCGGGGCGTTGATTCAACCTTTGAGCACGGTGGTTCACGCCCAGCGGCTGGCTGACATCAGGTCCACCGAGTCGGTTGTGGTGTTGGGACAAGGCGCGACCGGACTGATGCACACGCGGCTGTCGAAACTGGCTGGTGCGTCGCCAGTGATTGCAATCGGGCGAACTCCCGCCAAGCTCGAACTGGCCGAAGCCATGGGCGCCGACCACGTCGTCGGCGCCGCCGATGATGAGCCCGTGGTGGAGGTGTGGCGATTGACAGGCGGGCAGGGCGCCGATGTCGTGATCGAAGCCGTTGGCCGACCGGAGACGCTCCTTCAAGCCATGCAATTGCTCAAACCCGGCGGGCGATTGATCGCGTTCGGGATCTCCCCTGAGCCGTTGCCATCGCTGGACCTGTACCGGATGTACATGACCGAAACGACGATCGTGTTCCCCAGGGCGATGTCTCGCGCCGACTTCCATCGGGCGGTGGCGCTGGTCGCGACAGGCAAGATCGACATGGCCCCGATGGTCTCGGCGAACTACGCGCTGGATGACGCCGCGGACGCGTTCCGATTTGCCGAGGAAGACCCGTCGAAGGTGCTGCGCGTAGCCCTTCACCTGTGAGCGCCTGAGTCGCGGTGTCGATGCTTGCCCGGTCGATATGCTGTTCGCGGCTGACCGATCGTTGGAGTTGTTGGAGTTGAGCGCCGAATCGTCAGCGTTGCAGCGTGAATGGCAATCCATGGCCGGCCTCGTTCCGACTCTTGGGCCCGGGGCATATTGCGTGCTCTTCGAACTCGACGTCGAATTGACGATCGAGACAGGCAGGCTGGGAAGCGTCAGTTACGCGGCAGGCGCCTACGCATACGTCGGATCGGCGATGAAGGGGATATCCGCACGGCTGCCGCACCATCTGCGTCCACCCAAGCGACCGCACTGGCACATGGACTACTTGCGTCCAAAGGGAAGACCGACGGCTATCGTTGTCGCCGAGAGCGATCTGCAAGTGGAGTGTGCCATTGCGCGTCATCTCGACAACGGATTCACAGTCGTGCGGGACTTCGGATCCAGCGATTGCCGGTGCGCCGGACACCTCTTCCATGGCAAGGATCCCGGTGCGCTGCTCGGCGCATCGGTCGAGGCGGTGGAGGCGATCGGTTGTCGTGCGCTGGTGATTACGCCACCGGTTGCCGGCGACTGGGAGAAGGCAGTTCGAGACGGCGTCGCGGACTCCGCTCAGGCTTAACAGTTTGCCTTCAAGTTCGAGCGGATTTCAAGCTGGGATTCGACGATCGCATTCCGGATGTCTGGTAACATATTTACGCAGGTGCCGTGGCGAACCCGCGCAGGCGGGGCGCCTCACCAGTCGCTGGCCCGGACCCAAGCACGCAGGCGTCAAGGAGCGCAGATGTACAAGCGCATCATCGCGCCGATCGACAATTCGCCTCACAGCGATGAGGCTGTAAAGCTTGCATCGAGCATCGCCGAGCGGTTCGGATCGACGGTGTTCGGATTTCACGCCTACGCGGCACGACTTCACGAACGCAGATTCACGCAGATGGAGCCTGGCCTCCCCGAGCGATATCAGACCCCGGACGAGCTGGAGAGACAGCGTTCGACCCACGAATCTCTGATCTCGAACGGGCTTCAGATCATCTCCGAATCGTACCTGGACCACGCTCAGGAGCTTTGCAGAGAGCGAGAGGTTCCCTTCGAACGCCAGATGGCCGAGGGGAAGAACTATGTCGAAGTTCTCAGTGAGATCGATCGCGACGGATACGACCTGGTCGCGATGGGAGCGGTCGGGCTCGGCGCGGTCCCGCGAAGCCTGATCGGCGGAGTGAGCGAGCGGGTCCTGCGCGGCGCCAACATCGACGTGGTGCTCGTGCGCAAGAGCAAGCCGAACAGCAACGGCATCATGGCGGCCGTCGACGGCAGCCCCGAGTCGTTCAAGGCCGTCGAATCTGCGTTGGCCCTGGGGGCGGCGCTGGAGCAGCCCGTCGAGGTCGTCAGCGTATATGACCCTGAGTTCCACATCGTCGCCTTCAAGAGCGTCGCGGACGTGCTGTCCGACGCCGGGGCCGAGCTGTTCCGCTTCGACGACCAGCAAAAGCTCCACGAAGAGATAATCGACAGAGGGTTGGAGACGTTGTACCAGGGGCATCTGGACACCGCTGCCAAGATGGGCGAGGCAGCGGGGCAGCGCGTCACCACCACGCTCCTGGAGGGCAAACCCTTCCAACGGATGCTCGACCATGCGGACGAGCGCAACCCGACGATGCTCGTGATTGGGCGCTTTGGGCTGCACAAGACCGATGCCGCGGATATCGGGAGCACATGCGAGAACCTGGCCAGGTTGGCACGGTGCAGCGTCCTCGTTTCGTCAGGCAGGATCACGCCCGAGCCGATCGACGATTCCGCGGACGACGAGTCGATCCCCTGGTCTGCCGATGCCGAGGAACGGCTGCAGAACGTGCCTCCGTTTGCGCGAAACATGGCCAGACAGGCCATCGAAGAGTACGCACGGGACGGCGGACACGATGAGGTCACGCTCGAAGTGATGGACGAAGCCAGAGAGCGGATGGGGATGTAGGGATGGGCACGAAAGGCGATCAATTCTCGGACGTCGAATGGACTTCGGACGCTCTGGAACGGCTTCAAAGAGTGCCGGTCGGAATGGCTCGCGACATGACCCGTCAACGGGTCGAGGCGCTGGCCGTCGAGCAGGGTAAGTCGTCGGTCACGCCAGACATGATCGAAGCGAAGTACCATCAGTGGGGCGAGGGCTCGGCCAAAGCATCCTCCGAACTCGTCTGGACTGATGCGGCATCGGAGCGCGTCCAGCGCATCCCAAAATTCGTGCGTGGCATGGTCGTGAAGGCAGTCGAGGAGTACGCCCATCGCGAAGGACAAACCGAGATCACCCCGGAGATGCTCGACGAGGCCAAGGGCTTCTGGGGCGACACCGGTCGGTTCCACAACCCGTGACACTCAGCACCCTCACATTCGGCAGGGGGCGGCGATGACGCTGAACTTCCCAGATATTCAGTCCGGCCTTACTGTTGAGCGCAACGGCGTATGGAGCCCTGAGCTTGTTTCGTGGAACACCACGAACCGTTGCAACCTCCGATGCGACCACTGCTACCTCTCAGCCGGAGACCAGGGCAAGGACGAACTGTCGTTGGACGAAGGCCGTCGTCTGATCGACGAGATGTTCGCGGCCGGGACTCGGATGCTCATCCTCACCGGCGGCGAACCCCTGATGCGACGGGACATCGTCGATCTGGCCTCTCACGCCTCCGGCAAGGGCATGGTCGTCGTTCTTGGCACCAACGGGATGCTTCTGAGTCCGCGCACCGTCCGAGAGCTGAAGGACGCCGGGATCTCGGGTGTGGGCATCAGTCTTGACTCGCTGAAACCGGAACTGCACGACGATTTCCGAGGCGTTCCGGGCGCATGGGAAGGCGCAGTGCGAGGCATCCGAACTTGTGTCACAGAGGGCTTGCCTGTTCTGCTGCAGATGACGGTGCTCCCCTGGAACCGAGAAGAACTCGACGCCATGATCGAGTTCGCTCACGCGGAACGAGTGACGGGCTTCACGCTCTACTTCCTGGTCTGCACCGGTCGCGGCGAAGAGCTGAGCGACATCACTCCAGCCCAGTATGACGAGGCCCTCGAGACTGCCGTGGAGGCTCAAGACCGATATCCCGACATGATGGTCCGCGCGCGTTGCGCCCCTCAGATCAGCCGCGTCGCCGCCGGAATTAACTCGGCGCTGCTGGCCAACGCGGGATGCATGGCCGCCCGCCAATACGTTCGAGTCACTCCCGAAGGTCGGGTCACCCCATGTCCGTACCTCCCGCTGCAGGCGGGCGACGTCCGCACGGAGTCGTTCGGAGACATCTGGCGAGAGGCCCCAGTGCTTCGGAGCATGCGAGAGCAGTCGCCTGGCGGTCGCTGCGGCGAGTGCGAATATGGCAAGGTTTGCGGCGGATGCCGAGCCCGGGCCCACGCGTTGTCAGACGATTTGTTCGCCGAAGACATCTGGTGTCTGTACGAGCCGAAGGGCGACGGCGCCGCCGCGCCGGAAATCGACGTGTCATGGACGCCAGAAGCCGAGCAGAGGCTCCAGCGCATCCCCGGGTTCATTCGAGGTCGCGTCAGGGGCGCCGTCGAAGCGCAGGCGCGCTCATCCGACACGCCGGTCATCACACCAGACGTGCTCAAGTCGACGCTCGATGGCATCGGTCGGCGTATCCCGTTCAAGCGGCCGGGGCAGGTGTAAACCGGTCGTTGGCCGGGGGCAGTTTGGCCGTGGGCGGGGACGGGTCGGCTTGGCCGTGAACAGGGACGGGACGGACAGCTTGGCCGTGAACGGCCAGAGCACCTGAGTGTCTTGGCTGCCGGTTCTGTTGACTAAGCTCAGGCAAGGGAATAAGATGCGCTGCATCCTGAACCCGACTGTTTTGCGGTCCAGGACAGCATACGTGGACCAGGAGGGTCGAAGGTGGATCTGAACGAGCTTAGCCAGTACGTGATCGACGGGGACGGCGCCGCAGCCGTGGATTGGACCGAACGTGCGCTTGCCGACGGGATGGACGCGTTGACGATTATCAACGAAGGTCTCATTCCAGGCATGGACGTCGTTGGCGAGAGGTTCCAGCAGCGCGAGTTCTTCATGCCGGAGATGTTGGTCGCGGCCAGAGCCATGAAGGCGGCCATGGCCATCGTCAAGCCTTTGCTTACCGGCGATCGCGCGTCGTCGGAGCTCCGCGCGGTGACCGGGACGGTGCAGGGCGACCTGCACGACATCGGAGTCAGCCTGGTTGGCATGATGCTCGAAGGCGCTGGGTTTGAGGTGACGCACCTCGGGCCGGATGTCCCGCCGGACGAGTTCCTCAAGACAGTGGAGGAGCAAGGCGCGCAGGTCTTGTGCCTGTCGGCCATGCTGACCACCACCATCAAGAACATGAAGGTCACCATCGACCGGGCCGTCGAGCTCGAGATGAGGGACCAGGTCAAGATCTACGTCGGCGGCGCGCCCGTCACCAGCGAGTTTGCCACGGAGATAGGCGCCGACGGGACTACCGGCGACGCCGGGTCCGCGGTGCAGATGGTGAGGGAGCAACTCGGCTTGGCGGCGGCTCCTTCGACAAGCTCAGGATGAACGGTTCAAATTCACACAGGTGAACTGGATGCGGCGGGTCCTTCGACAGGTCCCGAGCCCGATGTGCCGGGACTCAGGACGAACGGACATTAGCACGCATCGAGGAGCGCCAGCGATCGGATAGGACGACCGGCCACGGCCGGCGCCAAGGGGGACAGAAATGGCATCAATGACCCATCGAGAGCGAGTGGTACGGACGCTGAGTCGCCAGGAGCCCGATCGTGTGCCGCTGGATTTCGGCGCGGTCGCGAGTTCAATTGACAACAACGCCTATGGCCGGCTGGCAGTCCAACTGGGCATGCCGGATGAGCTCGAACGAGCGGACCTCAACGATCCGCTGAACCCGTCGAAGGACGTCACTCCGTGTGCGGAGATACTGGAGATGTTCGACGTGGACACGCGCACCGTCCAGGCGGCGTCGCCAGTCGACTCACAGGCCATGGTTCAGACTCGCATCGACGAGTTCACCTACCGAGACGAGTGGGGGGTCATCTGGAAGCGGCCCGAGCACGAGGACGGCCCGTACATGTACAAGCAGGGGCCGTTCCAGCACGACGGGCTGACGATGGCGGACATCGAGAAATACGCATGGCCGAGCATGCCCGAGGCGTCCGACAGCGCCACGGCCCTGGCCGCCAGAGCGCGGAAGCTGCACGAGGAGACGGATCACGCCATCGTCCTGTCGGTCGGGCATTCGTCGGTGGCGCCGTGCCAACGCCTCCGAGGCTTCTCGGAGTTCATGGAAGACCTGGTGCTCGAACCGGGCATCGCCGAGGCGCTGCTGGAGCACGTGACAGACGCCATCGTGGCTTCCACAAACCTGCTGCTCAGCCAGGCTGGCTCGTACGTTGACGTCGTCTCGTTTGCCGACGACCTCGGCCTCCAGGACAGGGCGTACTTCAGCCAGAAGATGTTCTCAAAGCAGGTCAAGCCGCACCTGGCTCGTTGCGTCGAGGCGATTCGCAAGAACACCAACGCGAAGGTGGTGATGCACAGCGACGGCGCGATCTTCGACCTGATCCCGGACCTGATCGACATCGGAATCGACGGCATCAACCCGGTTCAGACGACCGCGTGGGGAATGGACGCGGCGCGGCTGAAGGCGGAATTCGGCGACAAGCTGGCTTTCTGGGGCGCGATCGACACCCAGCATACGCTGCCGTTCGGATCGCCTCAAGACGTGCGCGACGACGTCAAATCCAAGATCGAGGAGCTAGGCGTCGGCGGCGGGTACGTGCTGGCGTCGTGCCACACGATCCGAGAAGAGGTGCCGGCGGAGAACGTCAGGGCGATGTATGAGTCGGCGCTGGAGTTTGGCGGGTACTAATCGCGCGAACTATCTACTAGGGAAACTTCTGGGTCTTCGACGGGTCAGGCCGATCGGAACGGCGACCCGGGAACTGACGGCAATTTAGGATAAGTAGGGGAGG
>DCWO01000116.1 GCA_002328865.1 Dehalococcoidia bacterium UBA2160
GGCACGGTTCTTGTCTTCTGCGTTCTCAGTCACTGCTCCTCCTCCCAGGGGACATTCTATCCTTCTGTCAGGAGCTCGCTCTACCTACAATAGTCTCTCTTATTCTCAGGCCCAAATGTGTCCCACTTTCGCTGACGGTCTACAGTTTGGGAGTCGTTAGATCGAGCCACACTTAGGCGAGCACATCTGAATTGACCGGGACAACATCGTCATGTAGCTCTGTCCGAACGGATTGGGCTCACCAAAACCGCCCTCGAACTCCTAAATACCCAAGAACGCGCACTCTTGGCAGCCGACACCCCGCTGATCGCATGGGATCTCTAGTCTTTACCCTCCCATATCATGTCGGTAGACGGCGCCATACAAGACTCTATTTACAGCATCGGGTCTACGGCTTTGATTCGATTCGTCGGTTCCGTCTGAGGTCCTACCCCGGATGTATACCGTTCTGTCACCAAGATTGTCACAATTGTCGCGTAGACTCAAGCCTAGGTCAGTGGGACTCGTGCCCAGAAGCGGGTTCGATTAGGAGGCGGGAAGCACCAAGTCGTTCACATGGGCACGCTGGCAGCACAACGCAGCAAGTTATTGTTGTCGGCAAGCACTACCCGTGCCAACGAATTCAGATGTGCAAGTGGGATGGGAGAAATTGTGATGATGCATCCAGCAGGCACAAGGGTTTCGCAATGGTTGCTGGCAATCGGAATAACGGCGGCACTCGTGTTGCTCTTTGTCGGATCACAACCAGACGCCGCCAGCGCCGACCACAACGGCAATCACGCCCCGGTGGCGGAGGACGACAATGCAACTACGGGCGAGGACACGCCGGTCGAGATCGACGTTATCGCCAACGACACCGACGACGATGTCGGGGATACCTTGTGGGTCACAAATGCATCTAGCACGGTCGACGGGACAGTTACGATCAATGCCAGCGGCACGATCACTTATCTGCCGAATGCCGGATTCACCGGGATCGACAGTTTCACCTACGTGGTAAGCGATGGCAGTGGCGGCGAAGACACGGGCACGGTTGAGGTAACGGTGAACGATCCGCCCGATTGCTCCAACGCCACACCCAGCATCGAGGTCATCGACCAGAATAACAAGAAGTTCGTGCCGGTTACCCTCGTCGGCGCCACTGACCCAAACGGACATAACGTCACTAGCACAGTATTCTCTATATGGCAGGACGAGTCGGTTGGCACGGGACAACACGCCCCCGATGGCATGGGGATTGGCACAGACACTGCACTGGTTCGGGCACAACGAGACGGGAACGGCACCGGTCGGTTCTACGGCATCACGTTCGAGGTTACCGACGGATTTGCTTCGTCACTGTGCGTAGAGTTCGTCGAGGTCGTCGTGCCGAAAGGCAACAAAGAGCCATTCAACGAGGGCCCACTCTGTGACTCGACCCTAGTAGATTGCGTCGTGCCAGAACCGCCGACCTTGTGATCTGTTTCTGTTGTGAGGAACAACCCCCATCAACGAACAGATACTGGGATGGGATCTGATCGATTCCTGCCCCTAATCTCTCTCTGTTCAGTTTGTACAGGCTTTGCCAAAAAGAGTTGTTTGTGAAAGGGAGACAATTTCGGGCGGTTTCACGCCTAGCCCCACGTCCGAAGTGGCGCCTTTTTGACAACCCCGTCTTTCGACAGATTTGCGCTGCACGGATCGCTCGCCGCAACGGTCGCGACCCGCTCGACAACTTGGGACAGAATCAGTACACATAATGTCGCCGACCCGCTTCGTTCCACTCGCGGGGCAGCCCAGCCTACGTCTGCGCTATATCCGCCGGCCCAGCAACGTCCCTTCGTACATGGCCTCTTCGATGGTGCGAGGGTCTTCGCTGTCGCCGATGGTGTGGACTTCGGGGACGGCGGCGCCCACGTCTTCGGCGAGGCCGCGTTGGGGGACGGCGCCTCGGGCGATGATCACCGAGTCGACGAGGAGATCGCGCTCGACGTTGTCGGCGCCGACTAGCGTGAGGCCGTCGGGTCGGATCTCTTTGACGTCGTGCTCGGTGATGAACTCGACGCCCGCGTTGCGCAGTCGGAGCAGGAGCGCGTTGCGATACGTCGGAGGCGCCTCGATGACGAGTTGCGACTCCGGAGACCGGGCGACTATCGTCACGTGGCAGCCTCGCTCGACGAGGAATTCCGCGGTCTCGCAGCCGACCTGGCGGCCGCCGAGCACGGCGACGCGTTTGCCCTCGGGGATGCCGTCGCCTGCCAACACGGCGAACGCGGTGGCAACGTTGTCGCCGTCTATGCCTGGGATCGACGGCATCAACGGGGCGGCGCCGGTCGCCACGACGAGCACGTCGGGCGATTCGTCGGCCACGGTCGATGCGTCGACGCGGGTATTCAGGTGTTGCTCGACCGGGACTCGCTCTAGCTCTCGAGCGAGGTAGTCTTCGAGCCAGGCAAGCCTGTCTTTGTACGGCGGCGCTTTGGCCAGCGCGAGCTGACCGCCGCCGAGGGTCGATTCGGCCTCATACAGGCTCACGTTGTGGCCACGCGATGCCGCGACGCGCGCCACCTCCATACCCGCCGGTCCGGCGCCAACCACCATGACTTTCCGGGGTGTGGATGCGGGCTCCGGATCGTGCAGCCATTCCTCTCGGCCGAGTTTCGGATTGATGAGGCAGCGGATCGGCGCATTGTGCGATAGGTTGAGCCTGCAAGTGTCACACGAGATGCACTTCAGGATGCGATCGTCGTCGCCCCGAGCGGCCTTGGCGGCCCAATGCGGATCGGCGAGGAGAGGTCGGGCCAGCGCCACGAAGTCGGCTTTGCCGCTGGACAGAATGCCTTCGGCCAGCGCAGGTTCTCGAATCTCGCCCACGACGATGACAGGTATGTTCAACGCTCGCTTGATCGTCTCGGCATGACCCGCAAGGTACCCTTGAGTCACCGCCATGGGGCTGATCTCAGGCGGCATGATCGCGGTGGGCGCAGTGCCGCCCTGGGACACGTTGATCGCGTCGGCGCCGGCATCCTCAAAATCTTTGGCGAAGATCACCGCATCCTCAAGTCCGTATCCGCCTTCGGCGCTCATGCGGATGATTATCGGGAAGCTCGGACCGGTGGCTTGCCGGACGCTCCGAATCACCTCTCGGGCGAGCCTGGCACGGTTCTCTATCGAGCCGCCATACTCATCGGTCCGATGGTTGGTGGCCGGCGACATGAACTGGTGCAGCAGGTATCCGTGGGCGCCGTGGAGTTCGATGGCGTCGTACCCGGCGCGTTTGGCGCGGTCAGCGGCTTCGGCGAAGCTCGCGACGGTGGACGCTATTTCGTCCTTGGTCATCGGCTCAGGCGGAGGAAAAGCGCCGTCGGCGACGTCCGATGCCGACAGCAGGCGGCCTCCGTTGTACTTCGGATTCGCCTTGTTGCCGCCGTGGTGCAATTGGATCGCGATCTTCCCTCCATACCGGTGCACGGCCTCCGTGAGTTGGAGGTGGCTGGAGATTAGCGGGTCTCGATCGATGCCCAGCCCGCAGCTCCACGCCCGACCCACGGGATTGATGTAGCTGGCCTCGGCGATGATCAACCCTACCCCGCCCTTTGCTCGCTCCCCCAGATACGCGACGTGGACCGCGGATGCGGCGCCGGTGTCGGTGGCGAATTGCGTGACGATCGGGGCCATCACAGTTCGGTTTCGGAGCGTCATCCGGCCTATTGAACCGGGTGAGAATAGGGTGTCAAACTTGCGAGCTGTCGCCATGCGCGGCCTCCTAAGATCTGCGTGTGAATCGGCCCCATTTCATCAGAGACTGCGGAGGCTTGTCAATCGGCGTCATCACATGTCGATCTTGGTATAAGATTGGTGTCGCCGACAGTACGGCCATTCCGAACGGAGGACCTGGCGCCATGGCAGAGATGACCCGCAGCGAGAGATTGATGGCAGCGACCAGAGGCCAGATGACCGACAAGCTGCCTTTTTATCATTACTGGCGTCACAGCCAGGTCGGCTGGGCCGAGCGCGAATGCCGCAACCGTGGCATGGGCATGAATTGGACACGCCCGTGTTATGTCGAAACCATGCACGGGGTCGAGGTAAGCGAGAAACGAGTCGTTTCCCGGGGAAGGCCGGTCATTCGCCGAACGTACTCAACCCCGGTGGGGAGCATCTACTTGGAGGAGCTTCGAGAGCCTGGCACAGGTCAGTGGCACGCCGAACGGAGCTGGAAAGACATCGCGCCCTGGCACACGGTTCGGCTGGTCAAAGGTCAGGACGACTACAAGGTGCTCAAGTACATCGTCGAGAACACCGAGTATACAGCCGACTATTTCCCCATCGAACAGGCGATGGATTGGCTGGGAGACGAGGGCGTCGTGATGGACGCACTGCCTCACTCGCCAATGCAGATGCTGATGATCGACTGGGTCGGCGCTGACGAAGGCCGCTTCTTCTACCATCACGCCGATTGGCCCGAGCTGGTGGAGGACGCGTATCACGCCATCTCCAAAAGCCGTCAGCAGATGTACGAGATCGCGGCGAAATCTCCGGCGCCGGTCACGCTATGCGGGGACAACGTGGACGGCTTCCTGGTCAGCCCGAAGCTCTTCGAGAAGTACTTCATGCCTGAGTACGAAAAAGAAGGCAAGGTTCTGCACGATCACGGCAAGCTGATGGCCGTCCACATGGACGGCAGGGTCGGATCGCTCAAGAACCTGATAATCGATACGCCGGTGGACATCGTCGAGGCGTTGCATCCGCCGCCAATGGGTGACATGCCGATCGGCGAGGCGCTTGAGTTGTGGCCTGACAAGGCCGTGTGGGTCGGGTTCCCGGCTGCCATCTACGAACTCGGGCCGGAAGAGACGAAGAGGTACGCCATCGAGTTCCTCCGAGGGCTGGGCACGGGTGAGCGGATGGCGATTGCCATGTCCACGGAGAACCTCGTATCGAATGAGAACCTGCTCACGCTGACATCGGTGCTGGAGAGGGTTGAGTTGCCGCTGACGCCCGACAAGATCGACGAAATCGAAAGGGCGCTCGCCTGAGCATCCTCTTCGGGCAGTTTTCGGACTGCTAGAGCCTGTCGATCTCTTCGCGGGCGATCCGCACCCATCGGGCAGCGCGCTCGGGTTCGTTCCCGATCGTGTGGTTGTCCTTCATGATGAGTTCGATTCGGCAACCGCGCGCCGCCTCGAGGTCGCGACGGAGCTGACTTCGCACCCATTTTTCGTCGAAACAGGACATCGCCAGATCGGCTGGATCCGGCTTGATCGACATGATGTATCGGCCTCCGAGGGCTTCGGCCATGAACGCTCTGTCGGAGCGAGGCGCGACCGAGACACGTCGCAGATTCGGGATGGTCTCGACGAGATGCCAGCGCGCGTCGAGAGGCTCGCAGCAGCCGTAGCAGTTGAGTCCGAATCGTTCCAGAATCGGAATCTGATACGGCAGCACAAACTCGGCGAACATCTCCGGCGACACTGAGACTGTCTCCTGGCTTTCCGAGTGGCCCCATAGGTCGGCAGCCCGAACGACGCCACCAAAGTCGGGCTGGGGCAGCTCGTCGCTCCAGCCGTATCCTCCGGAGCCGACGTAGGCGCCGTCGTTGTTCGGCGAAAGCAGGTCCTCGTCTTCGAGGCGGTCGAGCATGGCGAGGTACGCGTCCCGCTCGAAAGCCATGATGCGATGAACCAACTCAGGTGCATCGATCATGTCGAACATGGTTTGCTCGAGGCCGCGGAACAGCGCAAGGTTCTTGGTCATCGGAAACAACGGCGTCCATCGAGTGGCGAGCCGAACGTCGAGCAGCCCGTCAAACGTCTCTCTGGCAACGTTCAGCAGAAACTCGGTTCGTTCGCGGTCGACGCTGATTTCCGGCACACGTAACCGGTCGATGTCCTCGACAGACTTGATCGGCGCGTCCCACGTGAACGCTCCGCCGTGTTCGCCGCCGGTCGTTTCGATCGTCACTCCCCAGTCAAGATCGTCGCGCACGTACGGGACACGAAGTTCGGACACGATCACGGAGTCGTCGAGCAACTCGGCGCCTCGATGGATCTCCTCGCGCAGGAAGAGCTCCCACTTGCGCGCGAGGCGCCCGCCACAACGAAGCGCGGACGGCGGGAATATCTCGCTCCAACCGTACTCCGGTTCGCAGACGACAAGCGGACGAACGTTCTCGAGAGCGTTGTGTCTGACCCACAGGTCTCGCGTTTCCGATTGCGAGGGATGCGAGGCGAGCTCAGCGACCCGGCGCGCAAGCTCACGGAGGATCTGACGATCTGCTCGGGAAACGTCGAGGTCGAGGCCGGTCAGCGACTCTCCGAGGAGTCCATCTCGACCCCCGTAGACCAGGCCGTCCAGCGTCACATTGTCCGATACCATCGCGCCCTGCCCGATTTGGAGATGCAAATTCGGAACGAGCGTACTCGGCTATGGGCCGGCTGTCAAAAGGCGACGCATCGACGGGCCGAGAAGACGCGTTGAAGACGATTCGAGAGTTCACGCGGAACTGTGGTGCAGACGCATCGAGGCGACCGGTACGGCCGTGGTTGACGGTCCAGGGACGAATGAGCGCGCGCCCGCGGGTTTGTGAAATCTAGTTCTTGGTGCGGGCATTGCTCAATCGTTCCATCCCGACCTTGCGGGACACTTTGAACGCGAATTGGCTGCGATCGGTAACCTCGACGGTGCTGGACTTCAACAATTGGAGCTGAGCGCCTTTCGTGCCGCCGATCTTGATCAGCTCCAACTCCATGTGCACGTCGCAAGCCTTTTGTGCTCGTTCACGCTTCTCCGCTTCCAGCGCGTGGCCTTGCGTCGTTAGAATGATCGTCTTGCCGTTGTCGCACAGTTGACGACACTCGTCGATAAATTCCACAACTGAATCCGGTCCCGCGAACGAAATCTGCTCCGTGAGATCGTCCAACACGATCATGTCGAGATCGTCGGGCGTCGATTGCATCTCTTCCGTCAGCGAACTCAGTATCTTTTCGGGAGTGATTTCCCACGCGGACTTGAGGCCCAGTTTGGGCTGATCCAACTCCGAAACCGCGAACTGCCGCTCCCGGATGTGACCTGACACATCCATGCCAATCGAGTGCATCCGTTTAACCAACCTCTTTGGCGAACCTCCCGACGTGAAGTACTGGACCCCGTGCCCGCCATAGAGCGCTTCCATAACGAAGTTCTGGCTCAGAACGCTCTTGCCGGACGACGGGTCTCCTTCGATGAGCGAGAACGACCGCGGAACGATGCCGCCGCCGAGGATCTCATTCAACCTTCTTTGGTTGGTTCTGATGAAGCTCGAACCAGCATCGCCGCCGTCCGTATCGTCGCCGGCATTGCTCGAGATTTGATCATCGTTCACTGTGGCAGCCGGGACAACCCCGTTTTGCCTGGCGGCCTCTTGTTGAGCCTCATCCGCCTCGCGCAGGGCAACCTTGACTGACAGATGGACACGCTCCGATGAGAAAGGCTTCGGTATGTAGTGCCTGACTCCCATTCTCCACGCTCGCAGTTCGCCCTTCCGCGAAGGAACGGCGCTGAGCACAACCACGGGTAGTTCGCGGGTTGAAGGGTCGTCTCTCAGCTTGTTCAAGAGTTCGAAGCCGTCCATCTCCGGCATCATCAAGTCCAACGCCAACAGATCTGGCTGGAAATTGTTTATCTGTTCCAGCGCGTCGACTCCGTTCCTTGCCGACGCCACTTCGTAACCGACATCGTCAAGTATGTCGACTAGAAGGTTCCTGATGTCCTTGTCGTCTTCGGCTACAAGTATCTTTGCCATACGATCCTGTCTCCTGAAGCTGCCTGACACGCCCTTCGGCGATTCCTCGGATCAGACATTGGCGCCGGTCCCGATTACATTATCCACCATTTGTACGCCTGACACTGTCGCTTGGGCGACCCCCGTCAACAACGCGACGCTGGGAGTTAGATCGAATCGAATCCACCGGCGGCCGGCAGAACGAAACTGAACGTCGTTCCGACGCCTTCTTCGCTCTCCACCCAAATCCGTCCACCCAGAGCATCAACCAAATGACTGACGATGAACAGCCCAAGGCCGGTCCCGGCAACCTCGGCGGTCGACGAGTTGTCCGCTCGGAAGAATTTGCTGAAGAGCTTGGCCTGGTTTTCGTCTGAGATGCCAACTCCCGAATCCGCGATGTCGATTCGCACGAATTCGTCTTGGCGAGACGCCGAAATTCCCAAGGTTGCTTGGTCAGGCGAGTATTTGAAGGCGTTGCTCACCAGATTGTTGATGATCTGCGAGAACCGCAGTTGATCGGTAACCAACAGGGGCAGGTCATCGGGGACATCGACGCTAACCTGGATCTGTTTCTCGGTCAAGTCGTATTGCATCGCCGACAAGACCTCGTCAATCTGCATGCGCACATCGACTTCGACGGAGTCCAGGTCGAGGTTGCCCGCCTCCACCTTGGAGACGTCTAGGATATTGTCGATCAACGTCTTCAATCGAAACGCGTTCTTTTCCGCGGCTTCAAGATACGTACGTTGTTTCTCGGTGAGAGGTCCGACTCTGTCCGGCCGTTGCAACACCCGCTGAACGTAGCCAAGTATGCTGGTGAGAGGGGTGCGGAGCTCATGGGTCGCGGTTGACAAGACCTGCGATTTAGCCATCGACTCTTCTTCGAGTTGTCGGGTTCGGGTTCGCACGAGTTGGTCGAGGTCACCTGCATGCTGCTTGAGCTCGACGGCATTTTTGACTACGCCTCTCAATTCCGCCAGATGGAACGGTTTTCTGAGAAACGAGTTGACGCCGGCCCGATAGCACGCCTCGATTTCTTTGACGTCGCCGTGGCCGGTGAGAACGATGATCGCGCGTGGGTCCGACGGTTTTGGCTTCAGATGGGCCAGGAAATCCAAGCCGTCCATGTGGGGCATCTTCAGATCCAAGATGACGACCTCGGGCGATTCTTCTCGTGTGAGTTCAAGGCCCTGCAGGCCGTTCTCCGCGAAGAGAATATGATAGCCCTCTCCCTCCAGAGTGGCGGCAATCATCTTCCTGACCGACGGTTCGTCGTCAACGATCAGCACATTAGGCTGTTGCATGCGAGACTTCGTATTCTGCATGAAGGCAGCGTTGAATCGGATGGGCGCCGTAGCACCTGGGCCTCGGCCGACCATCCGACGGCGGGTCAGAATTATCGCTTCCCCGGGGTTCTGGGTACATCGACCGCCCGGAGGCCCGTATTCGGGGATATCTTGAACGCTTGTGAAGGGCGGAGAGATAAT
>DCWO01000001.1 GCA_002328865.1 Dehalococcoidia bacterium UBA2160
GTATGGAAATCGACGAGATTCTTCGCCTGCGGACTCAGAATGGCGAGACAAAGTTGCGTCCACATAAATTGCTTATCACCTTCAGGCCGAGCCGGTGTGGGGTGTGGTTCAGCGGTTGAAGATGCCGAGGACGCTGAAATTCTCCGGCGGCCAGTAGCTCAGCCAGGCGCGGCCCACGATGTTCTCCGCCGGGACCGTTCCCCAATCCCGTGAATCATTCGAAGCGCGCCGGTTGTCGCCCAGCACGTAAAAAGACCCGGGCGGCACCACAATCTCCGGTACGGTCCTGGAGTCCGGGTGTGTGATGTACGGCTCGTCCCGGGCCTCGCCGTTCACGTAGACTTGGCCTTCGAGAATCTCCACCTTGTCCCCCGGGCCGCCAATAACGCGTTTGACGAAGTCACGGGACGGATCTCGCGGGAAATGGAAGATGATCACCTCTCCGGCTTCTGGCGTATGGAAAGCGAAAAGCTGATCGGCTGAGTTCTCGTCGTCTCCCACGAACGGGAGCAGGCTCGCCAACGAGTCGCGGTTGACGCGGGCGTACACGATCTTGTTCACCAGCAGGTATTGGCCTTCGCTCAGAGTGGGCTGCATGCTGGAGCCTTCAACCTTGAAGTTTTGGATGCTGAATTGCAGCACGAGAAAGATCGTGAGTGCCAGCAGCACCGTTTCGATCAACTCTCGTATCAGGTCTCTCAATGTGTTGTCACCACGCTTCGCCGTGCCCGTGTGATCGGGATTCTCTGCACAATTATAGTACACCCTAGCTTTGGGGTGTCCGTGGGGATGCGTTATTATTGTGTTGCCCGCTTGAAGGGGCGATCTACGCTGATCTCGAACGCGGGATGCAAGCGCAGTGAACGCCATCCGGTAGATCTAATCACCAACCGAGGCGCCCAATGGATTCCGAGGACGCCGAACTCGTCGCCAGAAGCCAAGGCGGCGATCTAACAGCGTTCAATTTCATAGTCCAACGCTACCAGGCGCAGGTGCTCAACCTCTCCTCCAGGATGCTGGGCAACCGACACAGGGCCGAGGATGTCGCTCAAGAGACGTTCATCTCGGCCTATCGCGCGTTGGATCGATTCCGCGGCGGGAGCCTCCGCGCCTGGCTTTTGCGGATCGCGGCCAACGCGACCAAAGACGCGATGCGGGGCACGCGCCGCCGCCCCGAGCAATCGCTGGACGAATCCCTATCCAATCCCTCCTTCCAACCAAGGTCCGGCGGCGACTCGCCTGAAGAGTATGCTGAGCGGGCCGAGCTGAACGAACAACTCCAACGAGCCATCCTTTCGCTTTCGGTCGACCATCGAGCGGCGCTGGTCATGATCGACGTGCAGGGCCTCAGCTACCAGGAGGCCGCCGAGGCCACCGGAGCATCGATCGGCACGATCAAGTCACGTCTCAGTCGCGCCAGGGCTCGGGTACGCGACCTGTTGATGGAGCGAAGGGAACTTTTGCCCGAGAAATACCGTCAGAACCAATGAGAGAGTATTTTCAGTGATCGGCTTCCTGGCAAATAGAAAGCACACAAGGCTGCGTGAGCTGCTGTCCGCCTATATAGACGGGGAAGTCAGCGCGTCCGAAAGCCTTGAGGTCCAGGAGCATCTGGCGACGTGCGAAGCGTGCAGCGAAGAGATGGAAACGCTCCGGTTCACCGTCGACCTTCTTAGTGAGCTTCCGCAACTCGAGCCGATGCGCTCGTACGCGATCGAGACACCGCCCGAGCCGGCGCCGTCGGTCGGGAGGTTTACGTGGACCGCCCGTCTCGCAACTTCAGCGGCGGCTCTGCTGTTGCTGGCGCTGCTGGCGGGGGACATGACGGGCCTCCTGGTGCAACAGAGCTCCGTAAAGTCGAACGCGGACATGTCAATGGATGTGCCCGCCGCTGCCGCTACGCCTGTTCCTGCGGCGGCGCCAGCAGCCGCGCCCGCCCCGGCTCCTGCCATGGCGGCGGCGCCTGTGGCGCCAGCAGCGGCGGCCGCAACCGCGGCGCCCGCTCCCACCGTTGCGGCAGCGCCCGTGGCTCCAGCAGTGGCCCGCGCACGCGCCGCCCCGGCGCCTGCACCCGCGGCAGCCCCTGTGGCTCCGGCTGCTGCACCCTTGACGCCCGAAACCGCAGCCGCTTCGGCCCCAGCGCCTCCGCCTGCGCCCGGGGAGGCGGCCGCGCCAACACCCGCGATTGCGACATTGCAGGTCGAAGCAGTGCCTGAAGTCGAGATGGCCGTCGAACAGGAAGTTGAACTGGAGTCGCCTGTGGATGCGAAAGCCATGGCTGCTCCTGTCGCTCCTCAGGAACTAGAATCGATCCAAACCCCTCAGGCCGGAACCTCCGAGCCTGTGGCGGCGCCGGTTGCGCCGCTCCCGGCGGAAGCGCTGGTCGCGCCCTCAGCGGACGAGCAGGCCGCCGCTGGCACACCAAGTCCCGAGGGCTCTGCGCCGCAATCCGACGGCACGCCTACGCTTGTCGCGCCGGCGGCGGCGCCAGTGCCGCAACCACAGACGGCTGTTTCCCAGGCATCCGCTCCAGCGTCGGAGCCGCAGGTTGCAGCCGCCAAAGAGGCGCCAGCAGCCGCGCCATTGGTAGAAGGGCCTCAGGGCGCTCCTGGGACACCTGGGACGCAAGAAGGCGCCGTCGACTCAGACGAAGACGGTCTCGCGCTTCCCTTGCGACAGTTCGAGATCGCCGTCGGAGCAATTGCCGCGCTGCTGGCGTCCGCCTGGGTGTGGATCGCAGTCAGACGGCGAGGTTCCCAGATTTAGTCGCGGCTCAACCGATGTCGCCTGAGATCGGTTCACCAATGCGTTGCCGACATCCCACCTGTCGAATCGGCTGCAATGCGACCCAATCAGGTCCGGCGACTTCGACAGGTCGGGACACTCAGCCCACTGGACACATGCCGATTCGGGCCATTGCAGTTTCGCCCACGGAGCCTTTTCGCAGCGTCGTGATCTCGATTTGAAATTGATCGCGAATCCGATGGAACTTTTCTCAACACCGGTTCGTCTGTATCTATGAAGGCCAGCGGCGACGGACCTACCGAGGTACGAGCCAAGGCCAATATTCCAGAAATTCAATGAAGGAGAATACGAAGATGAACAAGGTGAAGGGATTGATAGTCGCCGTCGGTTTGTCGGCATTCGCGCTGGCAGCGGTGGCATGCAGCAACAACGGAGAGGCGGCAACGGGCGACACAACGGCCCCGCCCGCCCAGACGTCGCCCGCGGTCGGCACATCGCCGACTGCACCGGCCCCAGCGGTGCAACCCGCGCCAGTGGTCAACTCACTCCCGCCCGCTACCGCCGCCGGTCCCGCAATTGGCGCGCCGGCAGTGGCGGTCCAGGAGCCCGGTCCGGTGTCCGCGCCGCCCAATACACCGGTCCAGAGCCTGCCGGCGACGGCGCCTGAAGCTTCCGTATACCCGAAAGGCGCTCCGGCGCCTCCGGCGGTGGCGGCCGTCTCGGTCGCCGGCGCCCCGTCGTACAGCGGAGCGCCCCTGGCCGATTCCGCCAACAGCTCGGCGGGGATCTGGGTCTCCGGAGAGGGCAAGATGGCGCTCGAGCCGGACCTGGCGCTACTGAACCTCGGCGTCGAGGCGACCGCCAAGACCGTCGCCGAAGCCCGCGAAGAGGCAGCTAACGCGATGGACGCCATCGTCGCGGCCTTGAGAGGACACAGCGTCGCGGACAGAGACATTCAGACGCGATTCTTCAACATTTCGCCTCAGTATGAATGGATGGAAGTCATCGACAACGGCATACGCTCCTCTAAGCAGGTGCTTGTGGGCTATCGGGTCTCCAACTCGGCCTCGGTCAAAATTCGCGACATGGACGCGGTCGGACCCATCATCGACGACGTAGCCGCGGCGGGCGGCGACGCCACCCGGATCAACGGCATCAACTTTACGGTGGAGGACACTTCGGCGCTGATGGTTCAACTCCGCGAGGACGCGGTCGCCGACGCGCTGGCAAAGGCCGACCAGTTCGCGCGATTGACCGGCGTCGGTCTCGGTCGCCTCATGTACATCTCGGAGTCCAACGGCAGTCAACCTCAGATAAGGGCATTCGAAGACGCTGAGTTCCGCTCGATGTCGATGGCAGCGGCGGCGCCGTCCACGAGCGTCAGCGGCGGCGAGCTCGAGATCAGCATGTTCGTCCAGGCGGTGTTCGCGATCCAGTAGACGCGACCTAACCGACCGGCGTGCTCTGGCCCTTCAAGGCCTAGCATCTCAACCAAGCCAACCCAAGGGGCAGACACAAACGTCTGCCCCTTGCTGGTTTCAGGACTGGTCCGAAACGCGATTCCGGGTGATTGCGTTGCCCCGTCCAAGGCGGCTACAATTTGGGTCGAGGAGCGCCGTGCTCCCGACCCCAAAAAACACCCCATGACGAGGACAGGGCATGATTCTGAGCGACCGGACAATCCGTCAGGAAATGGCCCACGGACGAATCGTGATCGACCCTCTGGCTGAGTTCGCAGTGCAGCCGGCGAGCGTCGACATCCGTCTCGATCGCGAGATCCTCATTTTTCGCAATAACCAGCGAACCCACATCGACGTGACCAAGCCGGCCGACGACGTCGTCGAGCAGGTCATGATGGAAGACGGTGTGCCGTTCCTACTGCATCCCGGTCAATTCGCTCTCGGCAGCACCTTCGAGACGGTCACGATCCCCGACGACATCGTGGCCCGCATCGAGGGCAAAAGCTCCCTAGCTCGGTACGGGCTGCTGATCCACTCGACCGCCGGGTTCGTCGATCCTGGTTGGAGCGGCAAGCTGACCCTCGAGTTTTCAAACGTGGGCATCCTCGGCATCACGCTCTACTACGGGATGAAGATCGGCCATATCTCGTTCACCAAGCTTTCGACTCCAGCGGACAATCCGTACGGGTCCAGCAACCTGCGGAGCAAGTATCAAGGGCAGGACCGCCCGGCCACGTCCAAGTACTACATGGACTACCAGTTGCCTTTCAACGGGTCGGAGCAGTCAGCTCCCGACGTCTAAGACAACGGGCCGCGTTCGCCCGGAATGTGATCGAGGTTCGACAGGCGCCCACCATGTCTCCCATGCAGCGCGCGCTAGAGCTGGCCCGACAGGCGGTCGGCGTCTCCAGCCCCAACCCCCCTGTGGGCGCGGTGCTCGTTCGCGACGGCGAGGTTGTCGGCGAGGGCCAAACCCAACCTCCGGGACAGGCGCACGCCGAGATCGTCGCGCTGGCGGCGGCTGGCGATCGAGCTCGCAGCGCCACGCTCTACGTCACGCTGGAGCCATGCTGCCACCAGGGACGCACCGGGCCCTGCACCGAGGCGATCATCGCTGCCGGCGTCGCTGAAGTCCACGCGGCGATCCCCGATCCCAGCTCCGCCGTCGACGGTCGCGGGTTCGACCGCCTTCGCAACGCGGGGATAACGGTGACGGTCGGCGAGGGCGCCGACGATGCCGCTGAGCTGGCCGAGCCCCATGCCAAGCACGTCAACACGGGGCTGCCGCTGGCGACAGGCAAGTTCGCTATCAGCTTGGACGGCAAGATCGCCACTCGCTCCGGCGAATCCCGATGGATTTCGGGCGAGGAGTCCCGACGCTACACCCACGAGCTCCGCGCCGCCTCGGACGCGATCTTGGCCGGTATCGAGACGGTGATTGTCGACAACCCGCAGCTATCGGCCCGCGACGCCAGTGGCGCTCCGTTGCCTCGACAACCGGTCCGCGTGATCGTGGACAGCCGAGGCCGCCTGCCCAGCAACGCGCGCCTGCTGTCGGAACCGGGCACGACGCTGGTTGCGACGGCCACGGACGACGCTCGCGTGACGGAGCGGCTGAATGGACTCGGCGTCGAAGTGCTCCATCACCCCGGATCGGACGGGAGGGTCGATCTGGCGGGCCTTGTGCGGGAGCTGGGGCGACGAGGGATGACGTCCCTGTTCATCGAAGGCGGAGGAACTGTGCTTGGCTCGATGTTCGATCTCGGACTCATCGACAAGGTAGTCGGGTTCGTGGCGCCGATGATCATCGGCGGGGCGTCTGCCCCTGGGCCGGTCGGCGGGCTTGGCGCCGATCGCATGGCCGATGCGCTGAGACTGCATCGCGTCAAGATTCTGCGGTTCGGCGACGACATCGCGATCACTGGCTACACGAGGGACGGCAAGCCTCTGAGTTAGTGTTTCGATTGGCAAGACTCGCGCATCATCTGCAGGGCGCGCCAGTGGTTGGACCGTCCCGCCATCGAGACCGATCTGTCCCACCCGCCCGCCCGAAAGTACTTCGGGGATACCCCAAACCCCAGCGGGGCTTCGCCCCTGCACCCCGATTCCCGCCCACATGGCGGGACGCACTTGAGCATCGCTTTGCGCAAAACGAGTCAGACTCTCCGCTCGGCCTCTCGGCGAACTCAGGACAGGCTCTGAGTCCCGGCACATCGGGATCTCGCCATTGTCGGACCTTGTCGAAGGCTCCCCGCCACTCCCTCGGGTTACAACACCTACCCCATCGGCGCATTTTGGCATATCATGTTGCTCGTCAAGAGCGCCGTCAGCGCCGGATCGGAGCAATGCAGATGTTTACTGGGATTGTCGAAGAGGTCGGAACGGTCCAGAACACGTCCCCCGGACGGCTTTCGATCGAGGCTTCAACCGTCATGGACGACTTGAGCGTGAGCGACAGCATCAGCGTCAACGGGACTTGCCTGACCGTGACCGTGCGGGACGACAGGGGCTTCTCGGTCGACGTCGTGCCCGAGACGCTGAGGCGGACAAACCTCGGTGACCTATCGACAGGCGACAGCGTAAACCTGGAGCGCCCGATGAAGGCCGATGGTCGTTTCGGCGGGCACATCGTGCAAGGACACGTGGATGGGACAGGGTCCATCGAATGGCTAGAACCGGAAGGTGAAGCGTTCCTCGTGCGATTCACTGCCGATCCGGCCGTCATGCGCTACATCGTCGAGAAGGGATTCATCACTGTGGACGGGGCGAGCCTCACGGTTGTAAACTGTGACAGCCTCGGTTTCGTGGTGTCGATAATCCCGTATACGCGAGAGAACACGAAATTTGCTGCCTGGAAACCCGGGGACACGGTGAATCTGGAGATAGACGTCATCGCCAAGTATGTGGAGAGGCTGGCCACCGGACAGCAACTCCCCGTCGAATCGGTCGATGAGTTGTGATGCGGTACGGAGGTGCACCGGTTGCCCACTTCCCTGATTGAAGACGCAGTCGAAGACATAAGAGCGGGCAAGATGGTCATCATCGTGGACGATGAGGACCGTGAAAACGAGGGCGACCTCGCAATGGCCGCCGAGAAGATAACGCCCGACGCAATCAACTTCATGGCGATGCACGGTCGAGGTTTGATCTGCGTGCCCATGTTGGGCGAACGTCTCGAACAGCTTCGCCTGCCGATGATGACCCAGGACAACACCGCTCGATTGGGCACCGCGTTCACCGTTTCCGTGGACGTACTGAAGGGTGCGACCACGGGCATCTCCGCCTTTGACCGCGCCGCCACGATTAAGGCTTTGGTCGATCCCGCCACGCTCCCGGAAGACCTTGGCAAGCCAGGGCACATATTCCCGTTGCGCTACATGGAAGGCGGCGTCCTCAAGAGGATAGGTCAGACCGAAGGGTCGGTGGACCTGGTCAAGCTCGCGGGACTCTACCCGGCCGCGGTCATCTGCGAGGTCATGGCCGACGACGGCACCATGGCCCGGATGGGCAGTCTCGAAAAATTCTCGGAACGGCACGGCGTCAAGATCGTCACTGTCGCCGACATCATCACCTACCGGCGCGAGCACGAGAAACTGGTCGAGCGGGCGGGCGAGGCGCGAATCCCGACCGACTACGGTGATTTCACGGCGATTTCCTATCGGAGCATGGTGGATCCCAACGAGCACATCGCCATGGTCAAGGGAGACATCCAGCCCGACGAGCCGACCCTTGTGCGTGTGCACTCGGAGTGCCTGACCGGCGACGTGCTGCGCAGCACTCGGTGCGATTGCGGCGACCAGATGGCGTTGGCCCTGCAAGCGATCCAAGAGGCGGATCGCGGCGTGTTCGTGTATATGCGACAGGAAGGCCGAGGCATCGGCATCCACAACAAGCTCAAGGCATACGCCCTCCAAGACCAGGGCATGGACACCGTTGAAGCGAACATCGCGCTGGGCTTCGCTCCCGACCCTCGCCAGTACGGCGTCGGCGCACAGATTCTCATCGACCTCGGCGTCAAGAAGATGCGCCTGCTGACCAACAATCCTCAAAAGAGGGTGGGCCTCCAGTCTTTCGGTCTGGAGATCGTCGAGCAAGTTCCGATCATCGCGCCTGTCAACGACGAGAATCGGAGATACCTGGAAACCAAACGCACACGCATGGGGCACATGCTGGAACCCGCCGCCAGAGACGACATCGCGGAGGCATCGAATTGACACGCGAAATTCAGGGTGAACTCAACGGGAATGGCCTGAGCGTGGGCATCGTAGTAGCCACATTCAACGAGTTCATCACCTCGCGGCTGCTGGACGGGGCCAAAGCAGGCCTTTCCAGCCACGGCGTATCGGACGAAAACGTCACCGTGGCATCTGTCCCAGGCTCGTTCGAGATTCCGTTCGTCGCGCAGAAAATGGCCCAGTCGGGCCGCCACGACGCCATCATCTGCCTGGGAGCGGTCATCAAGGGCGAGACCGACCACTATGAGCACGTGGCGGGCGAAGCGGCCAAAGGCATCGCAAACGTGTCCCTGAGCACCGGCGTGCCGGTGATCTTCGGAGTCTTGACGACCGACACACTGGAGCAGGCGATCAACCGCGCGGGGGGGAAGCAGGGCAACCAAGGGCATCACGCCGCCGTCGCCGCCATAGAGATGGCGAACCTGGCGCGGGCCTTGGACACCGCCTAGACCCCGGGCGATGGACCCCGAACTGGTTCAAGCGGCCCTTGACGGCGACCGCCGCGCCTTGGCCCGCGTTTTCACTCGCATCGAGCGCAGCACCGACGATCTCCGCGACATCATGCGTCTGGTCCACCCCCACACGGGCGGCGCCTACTGCGTGGGCGTCACGGGACCTCCGGGAGCCGGAAAGAGCACGATCGTCGGTGGACTCGCACGCGAGGCGCGCGCAGAGGGCAGGGCCGTGGGAATCCTCGCTGTCGATCCGACGAGCCCGTTCAGCGGCGGCGCAGTCCTCGGCGACCGTGTTCGCATGCAACGCCACTACCTCGACCCGGGCGTATTCATTCGGAGCATGGCGACGCGCGGCGTTCAAGGCGGCTTGTCTCGTGTGACGGGCGCCGCCGTCCGCCTGCTTGACGCCGTCGGCAAAGATCTGGTGTTCGTCGAAACCGTCGGCGTGGGACAGACCGAGCTGGACGTCATGCAAGTCGCGGACACCGTCGTCGTTGCCATGGTCCCTGAAGCAGGAGACAGCGTCCAGGCCATGAAGGCGGGGTTGATGGAGATCGCCGACGTCTTCGTCGTCAACAAAGCCGACCGCGACGGCGCCGGGCAGCTTGCCTCCGCGATCCGAGGAATGCTTTCCCTCGATCAATCCTCCGACGACCCGCCTCCGCCGATCGTGCTCACCCAAGCCAACAGGGACAAAGGCATACCGGAGCTGTATCGGGCTATCTGGGACCGCCGAGAATCGCTCGACGGCGACCAATCGACACGCCGGCGCGACCGCGTGCGAAACGAGTTCTCGAACGCTGTTGCCGAACGCCTGTCAGCCGCCATGGCGCGCCTCCTGTCCGGAGACGGAATCGTGGCCAAAACGGCCCGCATGGTGGAGTCCGGCGAACTCGATCCGAACTCCGCCGCCGCCGACATAATCGCCGACGGTACACTGTTCGCAGAGCTGCGCCGAGCGCTGTCCTCAGGGTCGGATGCCCGACCTCCGATCGACGAAGAGAGTCACTGACGTCCTTACTGTTCTTTGGTCTCTTTGAGAGCGGTCATTGGGCGCCGCAATTGCCTCAACCACGTCCGCCAAGGAGAACCGCCGTGTTCCTGGGAATCGACCTCACGACGACGGAGCAGAAGCCAACCGCCTGCGCGTTGCTCGACGCCTCGGGTGCATTGGCGAGCGTGGACAAGCTGCGGACGGATGACGAGATGGTGGCGTTGGTCCGCGAAGCGTCGCCGTCGATCATCGCGATCGACTCCCCGCTTGGACTGCCTTTGGGCATGGACTGCCTGGAAGAGAACTGCGACTGCCAATCTGTCCACGAGTTCAAAGGGCGTAGGGGCGAACGTGAACTCATCGACGAGGGCATCAACCTCTACCTGACCACGAAACGCTCCATCATCAAGCCGATGGTCTATCGGGCAATGTCGCTCGCAGAGCGCTTTCGAGCCCTTGGCGCGGAGGTCATCGAAGTATATCCGTTCGCGTCGAAGGTTCGTGTCTTCGGGCGTCCGATCCCTCCGAAGAACACTCGCGAGGGACGCGAGTTCCTACGAAGGCGCCTGGAGGAGATCATCCCCGGACTGGCCGCCGACGAGCGCCGCCTCGACCACGACTGCCTGGACGCCTTGATCGCAGCCTACACTGCCCGCCTCCACGCGGAAGGCGCCACGGACGCCATGGGTTTCGAAGAAGAGGTCAAGATCGTAGTGCCGTCTAGGCCTGCGTAACGTACGATGCGCTCGGGCGGTGAAAGGCCGAAGGGGCGTGAAGAGTTCGGACACAGAATTCGACCAAGAGGAGGCGATGCCATGGCTTCAAAAGCGTTCATATCCGTTGACATGGAAGGCATCAGCGGAGTGGTTCACGGCGACCACACCGGACGAAGCGGGCAAGACTACGAACTCGCGCGACGGTTGATGACGTTGGAGGCGAACGCGGCGATCGAAGGGGCGTTCGAGGGCGGCGCTGACGAGGTGGTCGTCAACGACAGCCACGGGACCATGCGGAACCTGCTTCCCGAGCTTTTGGACCAGCGGGCGGCGTTGATCACCGGCTCGCCGAAGCCACTGGCCATGATGGCCGGATTAGACGGCTCGTTCGACGCCGCGCTGTGCGTCGGGTACCACGGCCGGGCTGGCACACGCGGAATTCTGGATCACACGATCCACGGCGGGGTGGTCCACGATATACGCATCAACGGGGAG
>DCWO01000008.1 GCA_002328865.1 Dehalococcoidia bacterium UBA2160
TCATATGCATTGTCCGCCCTGCGGGCATAACGTTGCTCAGGGCGAACGGGCCAGTAGTCTGCTCCGTTCGTGGTGAGCTTGTCGAACCACCCGCGCCCAACACCCAAAGTGCGTTGGCATCAAGCCTCAAGGTCAACCAGCGCTACGTCCCGTTGCGGTAGGCTGGGAGCGGTTTGACGTTGAACTCGACGCCCGTGCCGGACATGCTTTCGACGGCGGCTCGGGCGGTGTCCAGCGACGTGAAGCATGGCACTCGCATGTCGACGGCGGCGCGGCGTATGCGGAAGCCGTCCTGCAGCACGTCTCGGTCCCCGGTGACGGTGTTGACCACGGCGTCTATGGTGCCGTCCATGATCACGTCGAGAACGTTTGGGTGGCCCTCGCTCAGTTTTTTGGGCACCTCGGTTACGTGCACGCCAAGGCCTTTGATCAGGTCGGCGGTGCCTTCGCTTGCGTAGAGTTTGCAGCCTGCCAGGTCCAGGTCTTTGATCATCTGCACCGAATCCGCCTTGTCCCTGTCGGCGATGCTCAGCAGCACGGATCCGCCCTTGGGCACGGTCAAGCCAGCCGCCATGAGGGCTTTGGCCACGGCTGGTCTGAACTCGGTGTCGATGCCCATGACCTCGCCGGTGGATTTCATTTCAGGACCCAGATACGTGTCCACTCCGGCCAGTTTGGACATCGAGAACACGGGCGCCTTCACGCCCACGAGCTTCTGTCGCTTCCAGAGTCCGCCCTCGTACCCGAGCTCCTTCAGCGTCTTGCCCAACATTGCCTTGATGGCCAGTTTGACCATCGGGACGCCGGTGACCTTCGAAATGAATGGGATGGTGCGGCTGGATCGAGGGTTGACCTCGATGACGTAGACCTCGGTCTTCCCGTTGCTCGCCCCGTTATCGACGCCAGGGCTGCGATAGGCCGGTCCGCCGACGACGACATACTGGATGTTCATCAGGCCTCGAACTTCCAGCTCCAACCCGATCCGCGTGGTGTAGTCGACGATGGTGTTGACCTCGTCTTCGCTGAGGGTGAGTCCGGGGTAGATGGCCATCGAGTCGCCGCTGTGCACCCCTGCCCGCTCGACGTGCTCCATGATCCCCGGAATCAGCACAATTTCGCCGTCGCACACCGCATCGACCTCGACCTCACGTCCTTCGAAGTAGCGGTCGATCAGCACGCGCCTGCCGATGCCCGCCTCCAGGGCGCTTGTCATGTAGCGGACGAGTTCGGTTGCGTTCTGGACGATCTCCATTGCCCGGCCGCCGAGAACGTAGCTGGGCCGAACGAGCACCGGGTAGCCGATCTCCTGCGCAACGTTCAGCGCGCTCTCCAGGCTGGACACGGCGGCGCCCGGCGGATTTGGGATGTCGACTCGGGCCAGGAATTCCTCGAACAGATGACGGTCCGACGCCGTGTCTATCGACTGCGCCGTCGAGCCGAGGATCGGGAGCCTGGCTCGGTCCAGCGATTGCGACAGGTTGATGGCGGTCTGGCCGCCGAACTGCACCATCGACGGCGGGACTTCGATGTCGTTGTCTGAGTTCACGAACGTCTCGTTCTCGAGGATGTCGCGGATGCTCTCCTCGTCGAGGGGTTCGAAGTAAAGCCGATCGGAGGTGTCGAAGTCGGTGGAAACGGTTTCCGGATTGGAGTTGGCCAGCACGCTGCGGATTCCCTCTTCCTGCAAGGCCCAGGCGGCATGCACCGAACAGTAATCGAACTCGATGCCCTGGCCTATGCGAATGGGACCGCTGCCCAACACGATGGCCTTGGACGCCTCGATGGGCGTCGCCTCGTTCTCCTGCTCATAGGTGCTGTAGAAGTACGGAGTCTGAGCCTCGAACTCAGCCGCGCAGGTGTCGACCATCTTGTACACGGGCCGGATGTCCCATTCACCCCGGAGTTTGCGGACCTGTTCGTGAGACCGGTCCGTGAGCACGGCGATCTTTTCGTCGCCGAAGCCCAGTCGTTTAGCGCTCCATAGCAAGTGGGGGGTCAGGTTCTCGGCGAGCAGGCGGTTCTCCATCTCGCACAATCGGTTGAAGGCGCGGGTGAACCAAGGATCGATTCCCGTTACGCGCGACAGCTCATCCGGACTGAGGCCTCTACGCAAAGCAGCCATCAGCGCCCAAAGTCGGTCGTCGTTGGGATGCAGCGGCAGTCCGTCGACCACGTTCGCCGGCGCCTGTTCTGAGCTTGTCGAAGGATCGTCGCGCCAATTCGAGTCTTCCCACAGCAGATTTCGGTTCGTAATCTCAAGCGAACGCACGGCCTTCTGGAACGCCGCCTCGAAAGAGCGGTCGATGGCCATGACCTCGCCGGTCGCCTTCATCTGCGTGCCTATCGTGTGGTCGCCTCGTGGGAACTTGTCGAACGGCCATCGAGGAATCTTGACGACGCAGTAGTCGAGCGCGGGCTCGAACGCGGCGAGCGTCTGCTGGGTAACGGCATTGGGTATCTGGTCTAGGCGCTTGCCCACCGCGATCTTGGCGGCCACTCTGGCGATGGGGTAACCGGTCGCTTTCGATGCCAATGCGGAGCTGCGGCTCACCCTCGGGTTGACTTCGATGATGTAGTAGCGACTGTCGGCCCGCCCGACGTCGGGCAGAGTTTCCGCGACATCGTTGCCCGGCTCCAGCGCCATCTGGATGTTGCAGCCTCCCTCGATGCCAAGCGCCCGGATGATCTTGAGGCTGGCGGATCGAAGGAGCTGGTAGTCGTTGTCCGACAGGGTTTGGCTGGGCGCGACGACGATGCTGTCGCCCGTGTGCACTCCCATCGGGTCGATGTTTTCCATGTTGCAGATGGTGACGCAGTTGTCGGCGCCGTCCCGCATCACTTCGTACTCGATCTCTTTCCAGCCGACGAGCGATTTCTCGATCAAAACCTGAGTGATCGGACTCGCCGCCAAGCCGCTGGTGACGATTCTCTCGAATTCCTCGATCGTGCCGGCGATGCCGCCGCCCGTGCCGCCGAGGGTGTACGCGGGTCGCACGACCAACGGCAGGCCGATGTTGGCCATGGCCCGGCGCCCCTCGTCCATCGACTCCACGATGGCGCTGGGGGGAGTCGGCTCGCCGATGTCGGTCAGGAGTCGCTTGAACAACTCGCGATCCTCGGCGTTGCGGATGGTCTGAAGCGGTGTCCCGAGCAGCCGCACGTTGTATCGATCGAGAATGCCGGCGTCGGCCAAGTCGACGGCCAAGTTGAGACCGGTCTGGCCTCCGAGGGTCGGCAAAACGCCGTCGGGACGCTCAGCCGCGATGATCCGTTCGAGAACTTCCACCGTCAACGGTTCGATGTAAATGACGTCGGCAATTCCCTCGTCGGTCATGATCGTGGCCGGGTTGGAATTGACGAGAACGGTCGTCACGCCTTCTTCGCGCAGCGCCTTGCACGCCTGAGTGCCGGCGTAGTCGAACTCCGCCGCCTGCCCGATGACGATGGGCCCGGAGCCGATGACGAGGACTTTTTGGGGTCGATTGTTCGGCATGTGTTCAGTCAGCGTCCTATTTCTTCGAGATACTCGACGAGCTTGTCGGGGAAGTTGATGGTCATGCCGTCCGCGCCGCAGCCGACGGCGTGACGCATGAGCGCCTCATCGAAGATGCCGTGGCAGCGGACGACGAAGCCTTTGGAGTGCAGCATCTCCACGAGTTCGGGCGTCGTGATATCGGCGCGAGGGCACACCTGTGTCAGGCCCATCTCCAGCGACTGGTCGACGATGGAGTCGTCCCACTGGCTGCCGGGACCCATGGGCACGAGCCATCCGGTGAGCAACTCGGGCGCGTACGCTCGGGTCTCCTCCAGCCACTGCTTCCAGAACGACGTGATCGTCACACTGTCGGTCATGCCGTAGCCCCGAACCATGTCGATTGTCCGGGTGGCGAGGCCTTCGGTCCCAGGTCGGGCTTTGATCTCGACGTGGAAATAGATGCGACTCTTGTAGTGCTCGAGTATCTCAGCAAAAGATCGGATGCGCTCGCCCGCGTACTGAAGCGAGAACCATGTACCGGCGTCCAGCGCCTTTAGTTCTGCCAGTGTGTGGTCGGCTACCGGTCCCGAACCGTTGGTCGTGCGGTCGACTCGGTCGTCGTGGATGACGACGATCTGGTCGTCGCTGGTCAAGTGCACGTCGAGCTCGGCGTGGTCGACGCCCATGGCCAGCGCTCGGTCGAACGCCGCAAAAGTGTTCTCAGGCGCGTACGACGACGCGCCTCTGTGCGCGATATTCAGGAACCCTGTGTTGGATGGCATTGTTACTCTTTGATTACTCCTTCGAATCCACCGGCTCCCAATTAAAGGAGACGTCGGCGCTGGATCGCATCCTATCGAGTACCTCCAGCTTCCTAATGAAACTCATCCGTGCTTGCCGTCGATGCCAAACCTCTTTGGCTTCGTAGACGAGTTCAGCGTAGCGTTTGGAATCTGGCGGCAAGCGTCCCATCGTCATCGAATTTCTCCAACAGTTCCAAGATTGTTTCGATATCTGCCTCCGGAAGTAGACTCCGCACGCGAAGCTGGTCTTTATCCCGGAAGGCCTCCAGGCCGAGCAATATCAGATGCTCAGGCGATGCTACCCTGACGCGCAAGTTCCCCATTCTGACGGTCCGGGCTTGCGTTACCGTGTCGTTGTACAGCGCGCTGACCGTCGTTGGGAACAACTGGACAGGGACTCCGGCAAAAACCAAGTGCATCCCTTCGATACCCTCGGCCTCTTCGACAACCCGCCTGAATGTACTCAGATACTCCTCGTCTGTGCCCACCAGGATGACGACGTCCAGGTCTTGCGTGAAGATCGGCTCGATATACGCGGCCGCCGCCACAGCGCCCATTAGCGCGTAGTCTCTGATTATCCTACGGCGCTTCAACTGGTTCAGTGCGCGAATGGCGTCAGAGAATGGCATTTTTCACGCCTGCCGGCCCTCCAGCATGCCGATTAGTTGGGTCAGGTTGGCGACTACCCGCGTACCGTCAATTGTATCCGGCCGCTCCGCACCGTTGCGGTTGACCCAAACCGCTCGCACGCCCGCGTTCACGGCGCCGAGAATGTCGTGCTCAACGTCGTCGCCTACGTGCAACATCTCGTGTGCGGCGCAACCTGCCTGATCGACCGCGATCTCGAAGATGCGCGGATCCGGCTTGGCGACGCCATGGTCCTGAGACATCACGGAGAAGCGGAACATGTGCCCGATGCCGATCAAGTCCGGGCGGCTGTTGCCGTTCGACAACGCTCCGAGGTTATATCGACGACCCAAATCCTCCAGCGCTGGCAGTGCATCGGCGTAGAACTCGACGTTGGAGAAGCGGTGGCGGAGGTAGACCGCGTTGATGCGCTCCGCCAACTCGTCATCTCGACGATCGACTTCAACGAGCGTCCGTTTGAACGCCTCCAATCGGACGAGACCGAGGTCCACGACCGGCGGGACCATCTCTCGAGTCACCATTTCACAGATGCCGACCATCCTGTCCACGTCCAGCCTGGAAGCTGCAATCGAATCGTGCTTGCCGAGTTCGCCGAGGGCATACGCCATCGATCGACGCATCACCGTGTCATAGTCCCACAGCGTGCCATCGAGATCGAACGTGATGGCCTTGATGCCCGTTATGCGGTCCATCAGTCTTTGCGCTCTTCTGGTGGCGACGGTTCAGGGAATCCGTGACGGAGCTCGTACCAATTATCGACCAAGTCGATTGTTCCCAACATGTCACGAAGCTGCTGAATGCGCCTGTCTCGGACGTAAGCCGTCAGGGCCCCGTTGACGGCCCTCGTCTTCGTCTTCTCACCGGTCAGATCAATCACTTGTTCCAGGAGACTGTCATCGATGTTCAGCGTGGTCCGCATAGCAACGCCTCGATTATTCTGTGCACAATTGGCGTGGTCACCCCTTGCACTCCTGAACCAGCTTCAGAAACCGGTCGAAAAGATACTCGTTGTCTCTGGGGCCGGGGGACGCCTCCGAGTGATATTGGATGCTCATGATCGGCAGCGAGCGATGGCGCAATCCTTCGACAGTGCCGTCGTTCAGGTTGACGTGGCTGACCTCGAGTTCGGCTGGGAGGCTGTCGCCGTCGATGGCATAGCCGTGGTTCTGGGCGGTGATGTGCACGAGGCCGGTCTCCAGGTCCTTCACCGGATGGTTGCCGCCCCTGTGACCGAACTTGAGCTTGTACGTGTCGCCGCCGAACGCGCGGGCGAGGATCTGGTTGCCGAGGCATATGCCCATAATCGGCACGTGGCCGATTAAGCCTCGTGCGGTCTCAGTCAGATAATCCAGCAGTTCGGGGTCGCCGGGTCCGGGCGACATCAGGATGCCGTCGGGTTTCCAGTCCAACAGCTCTTGCGCCGACACCCTGGCGGGATAGGCAACGACGTCGCATCCGCGAGTCTTCAGCAGTCGCAGGATGTTGTATTTGAGCCCGAAATCGCTGACCAGAATTCGGTAGGGCATGTGGCCCACTCTCGCGCCCTGCACCGGTTGGTCCCAAGAGTATGGAGTCGCGGTGGTCACGCGACTCACGAAGTCGGTGGCCGCATAAGAGGGCAGCTCTTGCAACCGAGCAAGCGCCTGTTCCGGGGACTGGTCGACGGCGATGATTCCCATCATGACGCCTCGTGTCCGAATCCGGCGCGTAATCGCTCTGGTGTCCACCCCGCCGATGCCAATGACGCCCTGGGAGGCCAGGAATTCGTCCAGCGTCATCTCGCTGTCGGGATGGCTGGGCGCGTCGCAGTGGTCCCGCACGACGAATCCGGCGACCCTGACACGACGCGACTCGAAGTCGTGCCTGTTGATCCCGTAGTTGCCGATGAGCGGATACGTCGGCACGACGATCTGCCCCGCGTATGACGGGTCGGTTAGTATCTCCTGGTATCCGGTCATCGACGTGTTGAAGACAACCTCGCCGTATGTCGAGGACTCGGTGTCGCCGAAGGCTTGGCCGGGGTAAACCGACCCGTCTTCGAGGACGAGGATTGCATTGTGGAAGGCTGTTGTCATTGTATGTAGATCGTCCGGTTAACCTTTTGCGGCGTAATCCAGGGCTCGGGGATCTTCGATGCGCTTCGAGGATTCAATCACCTCGAGCCCTACTATGTTGCCGTCGCTGTCGTAATCCAAAATCACCCCGGGCTTGCCCTCGTCGCTCTCCTCGATCTCAGCGTTATTGAACACGATGCGGAGCACGCCGACTTCCTGGTCGTAGACAACTTTCATCGCGCTCTCCGTTGCTGACTTTACGTACAGATGGCCGAATCCTTCAATCCGACGTACTGAACGCCGTTTCGCCACCCACCAGCGTCGCCACGACCGCGCCGTTGAGCGTCGCGCCGTGGAGCGGCGAGTTCTTGCCGCGTGAGATGAACGCGTCGGCGTCCACGACCCATTCGGCGTTCGGGTCGAAGATCGCCACGTCGGCTGCGGCGCCGGGTTTCAGCGTACCGAGGTCGGTTCGGCCGAGGAATCGGGTTGGCGCGGAGGTCATCTTCTCGATCATCGTCGCCAGCGGCAGTTGTCCGGCGTGCACCAGCGTCATCATCGATCCGAGGGCGGTTTCCAGCACGCTGATGCCGAATGCGGCCTCCTCGAACGTGCTAAGCTTCTCGACGCTGCTGTGCGGCGCGTGATCGGTTGCCACGAAATCGATGACTCCGTCGGCCAACGCAGCGACCATCGCCTGCATGTCCGGCGTCGCCCTCAACGGCGGATTGACCTTGGCCGTGGTGTCGTAGGCGGCGGACGTCAACGCGCCGTACGGCGAGTTCTGGGTCTCGGCGCGACCCATGACCGCCTCGTCGGTGAGCGTCAGGTGGTGCGGCGTGACCTCGCACGTAACCGCGATGCCGCGCTCTTTTGCCTGACGAACCATTTCGACCGCGCCCGCGGTGCTGATGTGTGCGATGTGAATTCGGCCGCCGACCATTTCGGCCAGCGAGATGTCCCTGGACACCATCGTCTCTTCGGCGGAGTTGGGCGCGCCTCGGATGCCCAGTCTGTTCGAGACCCAACCTTCGTTCATGTGGCCGCCGCGGAACAGCTCCGGCGTCTCGCAGTGGTTGATGATCGGCAGGCCCAGCGCCGAGCTGTAGCTTAGCGCTTGCCTCATGATGTTGGGATCGGCGACGGGGTTTCCGTCGTCGCTGAAACCGATGCATCCGGCTTCGGCTAGTTCGCCCATCTCAGCGAGTTCCTTGCCCAGGCTGCCTTTGGTGACGCACCCGATCGGGAGCACGCGGACGGCCCCTTCGGTCCTGGCTTTTTGCAGCACGTAGTCGACTGTCGCCCTGGTGTCCATGGTCGGGACCGTGTTGGGCATGGCGCACACCGTGGTGAATCCGCCTTTCGCGGCCGCCCTCGTGCCAGTCGCGACCGTCTCCTTGTACTCGAGCCCCGGCTCTCGCAGGTGACAGTGAAGATCGACGAAACCGGGGCAGACGACCAGGCCGGCAGCGTCGATTACCGCGGCGCCGTCCGGTGGAGATATCTGATCGTCGATGCCATTGACGCGCCCATCCTCGATCAGAAGGTCTGCCACTCGATCCATCCCCTGGGATGGGTCTACGATTCGTCCGCCTTTGATGAGTGTTGGTGTCATGAGTGCTTTCCCGGTGAAGTCGAATTGGCGGACCAGATATCGAGGATGCCCCTCACGTGTGGGTACACAGGCGTGTCGTCCTTCCCGTCCCACCAGGTGAGGCCCCCCACTTCGCCGGTCGCCCGAGCCTCTCCCGAAGCCTCGACTCGAAAGACGTGATGGTCTTCGAATATGCCACCGAACATGAACAGGCGGTCGATGCTGACTGCCTCCAAACCTGTTTCTTCGTGCAGCTCGCGGGCCATGGCCGAGACAGGCTCCTCTCCTGATTCGATGCCTCCGCCAGGCAGTGCGAACGTGCGTCCTCCGCGGTCGCGGACCAGCAGGCATTTCCCATCGCGCACCACGATGGCCGTCGCTCTTTGCCTCGCCATCTGGTCATTCCCGACCACCTACCCGCCTCTCGTCGCGGCGTTTTGGCGTGCGGGAGTTGCCATGCCATACAGCAACGCCATCCTGATCGCTACGCCGTTCGACACTTGCTCTTCGATCACCGAGCGCGCTCCGTGGGCGACCTCCGGGTCGATCTCGACGCCTTCGTTCATCGGACCCGGGTGCATCACCAGGGCGCCGGGTTTGGCCAACACCAGCCGTCGTTCGTTGATGCCGTACATCCGTGAGTACTCTCGAAGCGTCGGCAGATGGCCCGCGTGTTGGCGTTCGAGTTGGAGCCGGAGCACCATTACGACGTCGGCGTCCTCAATCGCCCGCTCGACGTTCGACTCAACCCGGACCGAGGCGAATGGGTGGCCTTCCTCGGATCGCCTGCCGTCCAGGAAATCGACCGGCATCAGAGTGGGCGGCGCACAGAGGGTGACCTGAGCTCCCATGGTCGTCAACCCCCAGAGGTTGGATCGGGCAACCCTACTATAGAGCGCATCGCCGACGATCGCGACCTTGATCCCGTCGATGTCGCCCAGATGGTTGTGGATGGTGTACAGGTCCAGCAGTGCCTGCGTCGGGTGCGCGTGCGTGCCGTCGCCGGCGTTGATCACGCACGAGTCCAGGTGGCGCGCCAGGAAATGGGGCGCGCCCGAGTGTCCGTGACGAATGACGATGATGTCGGCGTTCATGGCCTGGAGCGTTAAAGCCGTGTTGTAGAGGGATTCGCCCTTGTTGGCGCTGCTGCTGCTTGCGGAGACGTTGATCACGTCGGCGCTGAGAACCTTGCCGGCTTGCTCGAACGAAACACGGGTCCTTGTACTCGCCTCGTAGAACAAAGTTACGACCGTCTTGCCCCGCAACGTGGGAACCTTTTTGATGTCGCGGTTGAGCACTTCGGTCATGGCATCCGCGTTCTGGAACACGCCCAGAATCTCCTCACGCGAGAAGTCGTCCATGTCGAGGACGTGGCGACGGCCAGACCGGGCCGCGGTACTGGGAGGGTCGACGGGGCCTGTCGGGGACGGCGCCGAGAGCATGCTTGAGTCTTGTCCGTTCGTCCCTGGTCGCGTCTTTGTCTGTTCAGCGCCGGTCATGCGTCATTCCTCCTGCCCAGCACGACTTCGTCCGTGCCGTCGATCTCAACCAGATGCACGTCCACCTCTTCGTTCCGAGAGGTCGGGACGTTCTTGCCCACGTAGTCTGCGCGGATGGGCAGCTCCCGATGGCCTCGGTCGACGAGCACGGCGAGCTGTATCTGTTTCGGTCTCCCAAAGTCGTTCAACGCGTCCATGGCCGCCCTAATGCTGCGGCCGGTATACAGCACGTCGTCCACGAGCACGACTGTTCGGCCTTCGATGTCGGGCAAGTCGGTGGGCTGCATGAACGGCCTCGATCCCCCGACGAGGTCGTCGCGATACAGGCCTATATCGACGGCGCCGACAGGAACCGTTTCGCCTTCGATCTCGCCCATCGCTCGCGCGAGTCGTTCGGCCAATGGGACGCCCCGGGTGTGCATCCCGACCAGAACCAAGCTGGCGCCGCCGTTGCGTTCGAGTATCTCGTGGGAGACCCGCCGCAGGGCGCGTCGCATCTCGTCTGAAGTCAGGATTTTTCGTCCAGCCTCGGTCCGGCTTGCCTTTGACGCATCTTGGGCCAATAAAAATACCTCTTACCTGTCAAGGCAAGAGGCTTGTGGTGTAGCATGTGCACGCGCCGGTGTGATCGCACGCATTCGCTAGCGAGATGCCCCTTGCCAGCCTCGCAGGACTGTCTTAAAGGGAGACTAAGTATTCAACTGTTTTGCGGCGCCGCTGCTATTGTCACGGCCACCGTTTCAATCCCTATTCTATGCCAAAACGCGGCCCCGCACAACCCCCACACCGGCAGATTGACGCCGCCATTGGCGAGTTTTGGCGACCAATTTCGTGACCCGATCTGTGAGCGAGCCGAAGCGCGCTGCACGCCATCGGGCAAGCGCCGAGCAGCGCTTGGCACGTGGTACAATCGCATCGCGAAATCGACCCAGCGAATGGAGACGGGCTCGGCGCGACGCTAAAGAGCGACAGGTGTTCTGATCCCGATAGAATCGGGGCCAAACCCCCTGAGCAAAGGCTCGGCGTAAACACCGAGGCCACCAGCAGGAGACCGGTGTTCTGGCCGTTTACGGCCAAACCGCCTAAACCCAACATCGCCCAAGACGAACCGACGCCACCGCAGCTTAACCAAGGGGAGTGAAGATGCTTCAGAGATTCAAGGTCCCGAAGGATGACGAGGTCCGGGTCGCACACGACGCGCTCACTGAGACCGTGACGTCCATCTTCGAGAAGATGGGAGTGCAAGCCGATGACGCCGCGTTGGGCGCCGAGGTGCTTGTCGCGACGGACTTGCGTGGCGTCGAGACCCACGGCGTCTCGAACATGCTGCGATCCTACGTCGAGGGGTACACGGCCGGCACGCTGAACCCCAGGCCGGACGTAAAGGTGGTCAGCGACTCGCCCGCCATCGCGAACGTAAACGCCGACAAAGGCTTGGCCGTCATACTCGGCCCCAAGGCGATGGAGATGGCCATGGAGAAGGCGCGGAACGTGGGCGTCGGCGTCGTCACGATGTCCAACGCCGGCCACTCGGGCGCCATCGGCCATCACGCCATGCTCGCCGCCAAGAACGACATGGTGGGCATGGTCGCCACATCCGGCGGACTGCTGGTCGTGCCGACATTCGGGGCGGAACCTCGATTGGGCACCAATCCCATCGCCATCGCGGCGCCCGCACGGAGCGAGCCGTTCCTGCTGTTCGACGCGGCGACGTCCGCGATCGCCGGCAACAAGCTCCGGCTGGCTGACCGAGTCGGCGCCTCCATGATGCCCGGCTGGATCGCAGGCCTCGACGGCGACCCGATCATGGACGAGATCAAGCTCCCCGAGCGCGGGCAATACTACCAACTCCCACTTGGCGGCACGCGCGAGCAGGGGTCGCACAAAGGGTACGGATTCGGCATCATGGCGGAGGTGCTGTCCACGATGCTGACCGGCGACCTTCCGACGATGGTCGAGGGCAGCCCCGGGGGCAGCCATCATTACTTCGCGGCCTACAACATCGAAGCGTTCTGCGATCTCGAACAGTTCAAAGACAACATGGACCAGATGCTGGGCACGCTGAAAGCGACCAAGCCAGCTCCGGGCCACGACGCCGTCATCTACCCGGGAGTGTCGGAACACGAAGAGGAAGCGGAGCGTCGCCAGAACGGCATCCCGCTGCACAAAGAAGTCATCGAGTGGTTCAGCGACATCACCGCCGAGTTGTCGCTCCCAGCCCTTCGCACGATGTAACGAAGAACGACCTGCCCGCGGGGGCATCCTAGCCTTCCACCGAACGAGGTTGTCGCGGAGCCGACGGCTCCGCTCTGGGACGAGTCCGGCGTCGAGTCTGAGTCGCAATTCTTGGGAGTGGAATGCACTTGCGGGGCGGCTCGTTTGGGCGAGTCGGTCTCGGACATCAAGAGGTCGCTTGGCCTTCAAATCCCGTGTAACAATGATGTCAAAGCTTGCAGGCGGAGGTCGAGCTCGAACTATTCAGTCGGGCGCCGATGTTCCCGTGGGTTGAATCGTACGGGAAATCTCCTGATCTCATGACCGGTAGAGCTCATCGCGCGCGCCTGCGTCGCCATACCCTGAACTGATGGAAGTCGTCGAAACCCATGTCGCGGTACAGCGATTCTGCCATTTCCGACGGACCCAGCACGGCTGGCAGTGTAGGAGCGCTGCTCAGCGCAGCCCATGTCATGGCCGTGCCCTAGCCGCGACGCCGATATGCCGGCATTGTCGCCACTCCGAAGATCCCCACAACTCCGTCGCTGACAACGCTGATCGACGCGCTTACTGCTTGACCGTCCACCCGGCCGACGAAGTATCGGTTATCGGGAGAGTCGAGGCTCGCGGGCGCGTGCCAGATCCCCGGATGGAACGCCCCAGAGCCCTCAAACCCTTCAAAGCTGGCTTTCTCGAATTCCTCGAGCGCATCCGGCGTTGTGACCTGTGATACTTCAAGCTCCGAAGGGGCGGCGACTGGAGGAACCGGACCGGGCGACCTTATGAGATAAGGCGCCGGCTCGACTCCGGTATTCTGCGCAAGCTCAAATCCCAGTGGACCGAGGTATATCTCACTCCACCAGTCAACGACGTCGAGTCGGTCGTGCTCGCGAGCAGCCACGAGCTTTTCAATTTCCCGAATCGCCGCGGATTTATCCCCGGCCGACCCCGGTGTCAGTGTGATCGCTTCGGGATGGATCACGGTCCCCGGGCCGGATTGCCAATAAGTCCAGAGCGAATCGGAATACCGGCATTCGATTCCGTGCGCGCGTAGCTGCCAGTCAGCCCACGCGGCCTGGTTCCTCGCTGCTGCCTCGATCAGGTCCATCGGATTCCACCTTTATCCCATCCGGCCCAACAAACTTGACCGGAGTCTTCCACCCACTGACGCGCCTGATGATCACTTCGCCTGCTCCGTCTTCCCGGCAACGACGCCTTCGGGTGCTCGCGCCGCGGCGGATGACGGGGCTATCAGGGCGAGCACCGCGGCAACGATCATCATGACCACCGAAACCTGGAACGCCCTCGCCATTGCAGCGGCGAAGGCGGTCCGCAGATCGATGTCTTTCAGTTTCTCCGCGTCCGAGAGGTCCGCATCGTATCCCATCGAACCCATTACCGACACCACAATGGCGGTCGGGACAGCGATGCCCACGATGTGCGCCGCGTTGCGCGTAAGGTTGAGGAAGGCCGAGACGATGCCGTATTGCTGTCTGCTCGCACTGCCAAGTATCGAGCTAGTGTTCGGCGCCATGAAAGTGCTCATCCCCAATCCCGATAACCCGGACGCGGCCGCCACCACCAGAGGGTCCGTCTCCAGGGTGATCATCGAAAAGAGAACCATCGAGACGGTTGAAACCACCATTCCGACGACCGCCGGAATCCTGGTTCCTATCTTGTCCGCGATCCGCCCGCTGAACGGACCGAACACCGTCATCGTCACCGCTGCCGGCATCATGTAGAGGGCTGCCTCCGCGGTGGACATGCCGACGCCTGCCACCAGGAAAAATGGCATAAGGAAAAACGTTGCCGAGCCTCCCATGAACGAGACGAACCTGGCTGCCGACCCTATCGTGAATGCCGCCGAGCGAAACAGCGAAAGGGGGAGCATCGGCGCTGGATGGCGGCGCTCCCACAGGAGGAATGCAGCGAAGAGCACTGCCGAAATCACGAAGCCTCCGACAATCGGCGGCGAAAACCAGCCCGCGTCCATCGCGAAGGTCACCGCGAGCATGGAGGTCAACAGGCAACCCGCCGAAAGCGCCGTGCCAATCCAGTCGAATGCAAGCAGTCCCGGTCGGCTGCCCGCCTCCGGTCCTGTCTGCTGCTGATCTTCCGGACTCAGCACCGCGATGGCGATGGCGGTGGACGCCACGCTGACGACGCCGATGAAAACGAAGATCGCTCGCCAGTCCAGCAAGCTGTCGATGGCGCCGCCGAGTATTGGTCCGGTCACCGCGCCGAGACCCACGACTGTCATATGCAGCCCCGCGGCCTTGCCCCGCTCGCTGTCGGGAAACGCCCCCGCGACCATCGACAAGCCGTTCGCCTGAATCGCCGAGGCGCCCACGCCCATGAATATCTTGCAGGCCAGCAACATTCCGAAGCTCACCGAGAACGAGGTCAACAGAGAGGCGACGGCGAAAAGGGCTAGCCCCAGTACCCACACCCGGCGACGGCCCATCGTGTCGGCCAATGCGCCCGCGGGCATCATGAGGGCGCTGACGGAGAGCATGTAACCGATCGCGAGCCACTGAGCGGTGGGAATGTCAGCGCCGAAGTCCTCGGCTATGGGAGCGACGACGATGGCCGTGGCAGACTGGTCGGCCACAGATATGAATGTGCCGGTGGCCACGGCGGCGTAGGTCCACCAGCGATAAGAAGGGCTGGCGACGATCGCCCGTATGGGTAGGTTCAAGTGAGTATGTCAGCCTTTCGGGCCAATCCGAGCACTGGATGTCGACCGATACTCTGCCAATCTGGATTGCGACCGGGAGTAGGATAAGCCCAACGATGGCGGATTACAATCTCACGGTCACCGATGATCGGACATCTGTGGTCTGACATGTCAACTTGACGGTCGAGATACGAGCACCAATCTTCACGAATTTCCGCTGACGCAGACGCTGAGGCTCAGGCGGCACGGCGCCACGTGCGACGTCTGAGTGTAGACCGTCAGCGAAAGTG
>DCWO01000014.1:0-715 GCA_002328865.1 Dehalococcoidia bacterium UBA2160
GCGGCGGGCGTCACCATCATCCCAGCACCAGGCGAGATCGGCGTCACCGTCCGGGCGATGCTGGGGTAGAGGCGCCACAAGGCTTTCGTTCACCGAGAGACAGCAGTTTCAACGCCGAAACTTGTAAATCCAGGTCGCGGCGTGGAATACTAGCCGGTGATAAGATCACGACGGCCACACCTCAGTGGTAAATGAGCCGATGCCTAACCTCCTAGAAAGAACGTTTACTTGGCTGGAGACGTACCGACCCGTGGTAGTTCTGGCCCCCGCTGTATTGGTCGTTGTTGTCGTACTGCTTGTCATGGTGCGCCTGGAATACGTCCAGACGGGTTTCGCCGGCAAAACAATCTGGGACTGGATGCAGGTTGTCGCCGTCCCTGTTGTCGGCATCATCGTCGCAGGATGGTTCGTGATCGTCGCTCAAGGGGTGGGGCGACGCAACGCTCTGGAACGCGACATGGCAAATGAACGTGAGCGTCAGGACGTGTTGCAATCGTATCTTCAGCAGATGAAACAACTTGTTCTCGGCGACCAGTTGCTGGTTGCGTCCGATAACGCTGCGGCGAAGGCAGTTGCATCTGCTTTGACGTTCGCTGCTTTGAGAAGGCTGGATGGGACACGAAAGGGAGTTGTAATCCGGTTTCTCCACGAGTCCGAGCTAATTCGGAAAGAGAACCCTGTCATATCCCTGAACTTGGCAGACTTGGCAATGCGG
>DCWO01000014.1:1055-2903 GCA_002328865.1 Dehalococcoidia bacterium UBA2160
GCGGCGCTGACCTGCGTCAGGTGAATCTTGCCAACGCCCTATTGGACGACGCAGACTTGAGCGGCGCAAACATGGCGGGCGCCGGACTTCGCAATGCGGACTTGTCTGGAGCCAACATGGCATCATCGGATCTGAGCGAAGCGATTCTCGATCTTACAAATCTCGCCGGAGCAAATCTTGCACACGCCACTATCGATGACGATCAGTTTAGCCGAGCGTTTTCAGTGGATGGCGCCATTTTGCCCGACGACGGCGATTAGCTTGGTTGGCGTTGGCTCGACGCGAGCTGAAATGAATTCATCGTGAATTGACAACGTAAGGAGTGCTTTCTACAATATGAATACAAACCAATTTAAACGGTAAGAGAGACATAACCTGATGGAACGCGACACCTATAAATACCATTTGAAACAAGGTCGCAAAGTTGTCCACAAAGGGATCACCGATGACCTGGATCGGCGCGAGATCGAACATCAGAGGAACTATCCCGGAGCTCGGATTCAACAGGTTGGCCGCCGCACGTCACGCACAGCGGCACTGAAATGGGAACGAGAAGGCGGAAAGCGATCTTATCGGAAGTAGCATGCATCGCAAGTAGCATATGATTCAAGGGTTGGGCTCGACGAGTCCAACCCTTTTTAGTTCGTATAGCTTTACGCCGCGCACCGTACGCTGAGGAACAGTGGTAATCGTACGCTGTCTAATGAGATCGCAAAAATGATGAGGCCACTGGAAGGCATCCACAGAGTCGCCATCCAGGGTGGAGTTGGTCTGGCGCTGGTTGGGCTCTCGTGGTCCGCGTCATGGCTCCACGTTGGCGTGTTCGGAGAGGTCTCCTTCTTCCCTTTGTGGCTAGGTTACATCCTGGTCGTCGACGCCATTGTGCTGCGTCGAATCGGGTCTTCGCTGTTGACGAGAGGCGCCTGGCGGTTCGTCGGGATGTTCGTCGCTTCGATGCCGCTGTGGTGGGCTTTCGAGGCGGTCAACCTCTTCACAGAGAACTGGCGGTATCTCGGCGTCGACCACTACTCGTCGGTCCAATACACGCTGCTGGCGAGCTGGAACTTCTCGATCGTGGTCCCTGCGGTGTTCGAAACCGCCGAGTTGACGGGCACCTTCGGATTCGTCGATCGGTTCCGCGATCGAGCCAGGCTGCCTGCATTCAGGTGGATGCCGCTCGCGTCGCTGACCGCCGGCATCGCGATGGTGTGGTCGGTAGTCCTCTGGCCCGCATACACGTTCCCTCTCATCTGGGTTGGCATGATACTGGCGTTGGACCCTGTCAATCATGTGCGGGGAAGGGCAAGCATCGCGCATTGGCTGCAGCGCGGCGACTGGCGGCCTATTGTGTCTCTGGCCGTCGGGGCATTGATCTGCGGCTGGTTCTGGGAGATGTGGAATCAGTGGGCATACCCGAAGTGGGTATACAACGTGCCGCCCTTCGATTTCCTCCACATCTGGGAGATGCCATTGTTGGGGTACGGCGGCTACCTGCCGTTTGGGCTGGAAGTGTTCGTAGCCTACCAGTTTCTGATGGGGCTGGTCCGAGGCGGTTGGTCCTGGGACCGGCCAGGTGAAGCGGATTCGGCCGTGACTTTATTGTTGCCGATTGCAGCCGGACGCGATCTGGTCGACTCGGATGACTGATCGCTCGTAGTGCCAACGCGTCGGTCCTGCTACGGCTCTCCGATTTCTTCCACCATCTCCATCACCTTTGAAACCGTGCGCCAGTTTCGGGCGGTGGCATCGACTCCTAGCAGCTTTTCGACACGTGCGGCCAGCTTCGACCAACTCATTCCATTCGGCGCATGTATGTAGAACACACCATCGGTCAAGACGAACGATTCG
>DCWO01000014.1:3252-8115 GCA_002328865.1 Dehalococcoidia bacterium UBA2160
CGTCTGGATCGACCGGAGGCTTCGACAGGAAGAACAGGTGCAGGGTCTTCGGAGCCGATTCTGCTTGAGGGAACGGATTCGCGGCGATTGCCTTGCGAAGTTCTTCGCTGCTGAGCGCAAGCACTCGGACCTCGATGTCTCGGATCGCCTTGACGACCCGCTCGATTCGGGCCTCCAGCGCAGCCGCGCTCGACTCTGAGCTCCTGAACACAACGTTGCCGGTCTGAAGGTATGTCATGACGTCGCCGCAGTCAGCGTCTGCTAGTGCGGTGGCGAGCTCTTTCATCCGCAAGGCATTGCGACCGCCAACGTTGATTCCGCGTAGGAACGCGACCCAGGTGTTCATCTTGTGCTCTCGCAGCGCAGAGAATCTCTATCGCTCTGGTCGTTGCAACTCGATCTGTATCTGGCACTTGTCGGTGACAGTGACGGGGAATGTTTTCAGAGCGTTGCACTCGGCGCCAATGGGCTTGCCGGTGTCCAACTCGAACTTGTAGCCGTGCAGTGGGCAGTGAAGCTGGCCTCCGCCGATGATCCCGTCGGCTAGCGGCCCCCCTCGATGAGGACACTGCGCCTGGGCCGCGAACACGCGGCCGTCGCGGGCCCTGAACACCGCAACGGATGTGTGGCCGATTTGAAACTGTCGCCCCTCACCCAATGGGATTTGGTCGATTGGGCCCAAGTCGTACATCTGCGAGGACGGTGTGGGCCTCTTTGCCTGCATCATCCGAACACCCCTAACCAGCCACTGCCGTGGGAGTGTTGACGAACTGGTTTCCGTGTACAGGATTGGCGCCCTCCTGCCAGGGATCGGAGTAGGCTTCGACGGATGCCTGCATTTCAGCGTCAAGACGGTCGTTCTGCCCTTCGGCATCGTCCATCAGAATCTCTCTCAAGCGCTCCACGCCGATCCGTTCTACGAAGCCGTAGGTCCGCTCCATATGTTTGGCGTTCTCCCTGTAATACTGGAGGAACCTACTCATGTACTTGATCGCGTCGGTCGGAGAGTCCACGACGCACAGCACGTCGCCTTTGCGGACGTTGGCGCCCGCCGCGCCGCCGACGTACATCTCCCATTTGCCGCCCTCTATCGCCACAAGGCCGACATCCTTGACGGTAGCTTCGGCACAGTTGCGTGGACAGCCTGAAACGGCCATCTTCACCTTGTGCGGCATCTCGACGCCTTGGAAGCGCTTTTCGATATCGATGCCCAGCTTGGCGCTGTCTCCCAAGCCGAACCGACAGAAGTCGGACCCAACGCAGGTCTTGCACGTCCTGAACGCTTTTGCATATGCGTGGCCCGAAGGCATGTCCAACTCTTTCCAGACATCAGGCAGGTGCTCTTTGGGAATGCCGAGGATGTCTAGCCGCTGCCCTCCGGTAATCTTCACCATGCGGGCGTCGTACTTTTCGGCGACGTCGGCGATGCGGCGAAGCTGCGCCGGCGTGGTTATGCCGCCGTAGATCCTGGGCGCCACGCTGAACGTGCCGTCTCGCTGGATGTTGGCGTGCACCCGGTCGTTGATGAATCGGGCGTCCCTTTCATCTTCGTATTCGCTGCCCCACAGAGTCTTGAGCAGCGATGCGAGTCCCGCCTTGCTGGATGCATCTTCTTGCCCCCCAGCCAAGGCATCGAACACGGAGGATACGCTCTTCAGTTCGAGCGACCTGATTGCCTCAACGAGTTCCGGTTTGGCCATCTGCACGCCGGGTACGAAGTAATGGGCTGCGGGATCGTCGGCGATCAGGCCGTCCGCGGCAAACTCAAGGGTCGTCTGGATCAGGGGTTTGCACGATCCGCAACCCGTGCCGGCCCTGGTCGCATCGCACACGGCTTTCAAACTTCGGGCGCCTCCGTTCACGGCTGCGATGATCTGGGATTTGGCAACGCCGTTGCAGTTGCAGATTTGGGCGGAATCAGGCAAGGAAGAGACATCCATGGCGGTAGGTTGAGAGTCGAGCGAAAACAAGATCTCCGCCCGTGTGTCCGGCAGCGTCTCGTTTCTGTCGAATGCTTGAAGCAGGCGCGGCGCCGACGAACCGTCTCCGAGTACGATGGCGCCGATAATGTGTCCGTCCCGTACGATCAATTTCTTGTATATGTTCCGGCTGGGCTCGATGTAGGTAACTACCTCGTCCCGGTCCTCTTCAGGCTCTTTGACCCCTGCGACAGCCAACTCGACACCCATGACCTTCAACTTGGTGGACACCCTCGACCCGTGGTATCTGGCGCCCGGGTTTCGACCCGTCAGCCGATCGGCCAACACGCTGACCTGTTCCCATAGCGGAGCAACCAATCCGTATACCACGCCTCGGTGCTCGGCGCACTCTCCGATCGCGAATACGTCCGGGTCGTTTCTGCAGGACAGGCTGTCGTTGACCAGGATCCCTCGGCGTACGTTCAAACCCGATATCCTGGCTATGTCCACGTTAGGCCTGATGCCGGCGGACACAACCACCATGTCGCAGTCGATCTCCGAACCGTCTTTGAACTTGATCCCCGTCACGCGATCGTCGCCGAGAATCGACGTTGTGAGTTTCTCCAAGTGGAAGACAACGCCCATGTCGTCGAGCGCATCCTTGAGCAGTTCCCCAGCCTGAGAATCAAGCTGGGTCTCCATCAGATAAGCCTCCAGGTGCACCACGTGTACGTTCAGTCCGCGTGAGAGGAGGCCGCGAGCCGCTTCCAAACCCAGAAGACCTCCACCGATAACCACCACGTTCCGGGCTCCGGCGGCGTAGTCGATCATCTGAGCGCAGTCATCGAGCGTGCGGAAGCCGAACACGCCGTTTCTCAGCGACCCATCCTCCGCAGAGAGCCCGTCGATCGGAGGCATGAACGGCACGCTGCCCGTGGCGACGACTAGCTTGTCGTAAGGCACAAGATGGCCCCCAGCCGCGTACACGGTCTTCGCCTTTCTGTCGATGCCGATTGCCCGCACACCCGCGTGTAGGGTGACGTCGTTGTTCTCGTACCACTCCAGGGGGTTGATGTATATGTCGTCCTGACCATGTGTCCCGGAGAGGACTCCGGAAAGAAGAATCCGATTGTAGTTGCCGTGGGGTTCTTCGCCGAACATAGAAATATCGAACCGGTCTCCGCCGCCTTTTTCCAGCACCTCTTCGACCAGCCGCGCTCCGGCCATGCCGTTGCCTACGACCACGAGTTTTTGTTTTTTCATACTGTAAGACCTCTATGCCGCCTGACTGTCCTGAATGCTGACCGCACACACCCTGAACTCAAGCATTTCACCGACGGGACCGAGTGCGGGGTCAGCAAGCCGATTGGCTGCTTGTATGCCGCCCTCAACGGACCGCGGAGCAAGGGCTGTGCATGGCGGCATGGTTTGAGATTGTCTGGAATTGCGAATTCATGCTCTGATCCGAGTGTGTCGTGCTCAACATCAGATTATGTGAAAAATGTTACAACCGTGTTTCGGACTTGTAAATTGTCTGTAACACCTGGGTAACCAGCCTGCAAGTGAAACCCAGAGCGTGTAGAGTTCGAGTTGCCTTCCGATCGTTGGCCGAGGGCGCCCCGCTCGAAAGAACAACTACGCAAACAGTGTTCATTTGGGCAGTGTTGGCTCACACATCCGACCTTCGGGCAATACGCCCGAAGGATGCGGCCCCTCAGTTTTGGCAAGCGGCGTCATCACCAACGAGAAAGAGGTATACAGTGCACTACTGCATACCTCTGTCGTCACTTCGGATAGTCTCGACGCCGTGGTTCAGACCGCCTGTTGGCGCCTGGATACGAACACGAGTGCTCCGCCGCCCAGCACGAGGGCCAGACCCAGAGCGAGTCCGATCATGCCGAGTTGGCTGACTATGGGGTCACCCGTCGCGGGCGGGGTGGCAGCCATGGGCGCGGTTGAGATCGTGAGAATGCCCGGCGTCGGATCTCCGGGGACCAGGCCGTTGAACCGAAGGAACGCGAAGTTCGCAATGAAGAGGGTGTCTGAGTCGTCGCCGCGGCCAAACTTCACGTCGGACGGGTTCTGCAGCGGCTCGCCCTGGTGAACGACGGTTATCTCCCCCGACGGAGAGATCGAGCTGATCGCGTCCGTGCCGAGGAGCGCGACGTACAGGTTGCCATCGGAGTCCCAGGCGACACCGTCTGGACCGCCCAGCATATCCGCATCCTCGGCGAAGACCATTGCTGTTCCGGCGCTGCCGTCGGCGTTGACCGGGATCTTGACGACCCTGTTGAAGTCCGTAACCGCTACGTATAGGTTGCTCTCGTCGGCATCGAAGATGACGCCGTTGGAGCCGATCGGGATGCCTAGCGGCCCGGGCGGATTCAGGCCCGCAAGCAGTGGGTCCGCAATCCAAGTCTCGGCGGTTCCATCGGCGCCGATCTTCCAGACTGCGCCTCCGAGCGTGTCGGATGCGAAAAGATTGCCGTCGCTATGGAAGTCCAAGACGTTGGGAAGTCCGGTCACGTCGAGGGACGCGAACACGGCCGCTTCCGTCCCGTCAGCGCTGACCTTCCAGATGCCGTGCGTCGTCGGATCGAAGCTGGCCATCGCCACGAAGAGCTCACCGGCGTCGTTGAAGTCCATTCCGAGCGTGCCGAACGCGCCTTCCGGCGCGGGGGGAAGGTTGGCGAACGCGCTGACGTCGCCGCCCGGAGTCAACTTTCGGATTTCGCCGGTCGGGGCAAGTCCGAATTAGACGGCGCCGTCCGCGTCGACCACCATACCTTCGGGGAACTCGAATGCGGCAGGGTCGAGGTCGACGACCTCGGTCACATCTTGGGCCAGAACCGGGATCGCGGTCAACGCGCCTGCCAGCGCGATGACTACTGCCAGGGTTGTCAGCAGTCTTTTCATTGAGGTTTCCTTTCCAGCTTGAGTGCGA